>NZ_JBGQKW010000036.1:0-25062 GCF_041499725.1 Sulfuricaulis sp. | reverse complement strand
TTCCTTCATCGTGCTGAAGACCTGCTCGCTGAACAATCCGCCCGGAACATGGCGGATATGCAACTGGAGCAATTCATCCGCGTGCGGCGCGGTGGCGAGAGAAAAGCTGCGCCGTTGGTTGCCGCTCAGCAGGATGTCGATATATTGACCGGCGAGAAATTGCAAACGCTGGCCTTCCGCCAGCTTGAGCGACAGCTGCATCACGTCGTGCGCGAGCCTGTCCAGCTTCATCACGCGGCACGGCATGATGCGGATCGGGATGCCTTCCGCGGCGCTGATTTCCTTGGCCTCGATCACCAGATCCGACAGCGGCACGGCCTGGCAGAAAAGCGCGGCGCCTGAGCGCCTTTCCTCCGCGCTCATCGCCTTCTCATTGTATGTTCCGTAATCGACCTTGCCGGAGACAAGCTTTCCCTTGCACGTGCCGCAATCGCCGTTGCGACAACTGTAGGCCAGTGTCACACCCTGGCGCAGAGCCGCAGCCAGGACGGTTTCTTTCTCGTTGGCGGTAAATTCATGCCCGCTGGATTGGACGTGTATCTTGTGGGTCATGGGGATATCTTTGTGCGGGTTCGACGCTTCGCGATGATCGGACGCCTATTGTTCCGCAAAATACCAGCGAGGAAAACCACGAATTTAAAAAGACTATACCGGCGGGTGGCGCCGGCATCTAGTTAAGATAATAGTACGACGGAAATCAGACTGGCTGGATATGACCGACTAAATCCAGGAGACGCCGTTGACGTTCTCGAGGATTTTCACCGCGCGGTCGACCTGATGCTGCTTCAGCGCCTCGTGCGCCGCGGTATTGCATTCCTCGCGCGTGCCGCACTCCCTGCCGTCCACCTGATACACCAGGCGATTGGCGGTGCGCGCATAGGATGCGCCGTTCCATTCGAAGCGGCTGTAGGCACCTTGCGTGGAAGAAATTTCGGAATAGGTTTCGATCAGCGGATAGCCACCCGCACCTTCCTGCAGCTGGAAGCTTCTGTCGAAGGCGAGCAGGGTGACGGCGGATCCGCCGGCCTTTTCCACCAGCCAGGCGCGGCAACTGCTGCTCTGGCATAATTCATTCGTCACCATGAACAGGTCGCCTCTTGCGGTCCTGGCCACCCAGCGACGGGTGAACTCCGGCTGGTGGCAGACCTCCAATTCCCCGGTTGCGGAAACCGCGCAACGGCTGGCGATATCCGCCGGGATCTCGCGGTCGGCGAGCACCGGGTCGGACGTCTCACCGGCGCCGGTCCAGATGAGGGCGGCGAAACCGGCGATCAGTGCGCTCAATAATGTCAGGACTTTGTTCATGGTTATCTGCTTGTCTCTTGTCTGATAAGAGGCATAATCCATGCCAGGATGGCCAACGCTGAAAAATCCCTTGTCTACAGCGTATTACGCCACGGCTGATGGGCGCTTTTGGTGCCGGGATAGACGCAGAATTTTACGCCGCTTTACCGCCGGCGTCACCCGGGGAACGGCGTGGCCTGTCAACCGCGCTGCATTTGACATTCATCCCCCCGCTCCCTTAAATGGCGGGCCATGCTTGAACAAGCCCTGTGTCGGAATTTCAGCGTGAAATGAACGGCCCGGTTCTGGTTGAAGTCAAAAACCTCACGCGCTTCTACGGCACGCTGCAGGCGGTCAAGGACGTCAGTTTTACGATTCGCAAGGGCGAAGTGCTTGGCTTCCTCGGCCCCAACGGTGCGGGCAAAACCACCACCATGCAGATCATCAGCGGCAACCTCGCGCCCTCGGGCGGGAGCGTGACCATCGCCGGCCACGATCTGCTCGACGACCCGCGCGCCGCCAAGAGCCAGATCGGTTACCTGCCGGAGCAACCCCCGCTCTACCGCGAACTCACGGTGGACGAGTACCTCGATTACTGCGCGGCGCTGAACCGTATCCCGCGCGCGCAACGCCACCGCGCGCGCGAGACCGCCAAGGAACGCTGCGGCCTGCAGGACACCGGCCGGCGTCTCATCGGCAACCTGTCCAAGGGCTTTCAGCAACGTGTCGGCATCGCCCAGGCGATCATCCATTTACCGCCGGTGGTGATTCTGGACGAACCCACGGTCGGGCTCGACCCGATCCAGATCCGCGAAATCCGCGCGCTCATCCGCGAACTGGGCAAGGAACACGGCGTGATCTTGTCCACGCATATTCTGCCCGAGGTGCAGACCACCTGCGACCATGTGCAGATCATCAACAAAGGTGAACTGGTACTGAACGAAAGCATCGAGGGCCTGGAGCATCACATGAAATCCGCCTCGATCACCGTAGCCTTCCGTCATCCGCCGGCGATTGAAATATTGCAACAACTGAAGGGCGTAAAAACGGTGCAGGCGGACAAGGACGGACGCATGCACGTCTTCCATGAAACCGGGCACAACCCGACGGACGATATCCTGCGCCTCGCGGTGGAAAAAAACTGGGGGCTGCATGAAATCCGCCCCGGGCGCCTTTCGCTCGAGCAGGTGTTTCTGGAATTGACCTCGGCCGCGGGCGATACCGTCACGACGGAAGAACCGGCGGTCACGGACACGCTGGAGGGCCGGGTATGATATTCACCATTGGCTTGCGCGAACTGAAGTCGCTGTTTCTCTCGCCGCTCGCATGGTCCATCCTCGCCGTGGTGCAGTTGATCCTGGCGTACCTGTTTCTGGGCCGGATCGAAATCATCCAGATGTATCAGGCACAACTCATGGCGATGGATGGCGCGCCCGGCGTGACCGAAATCATCCTGCCTGATCTGCTCGGCAACGCCGCGATCATCCTGCTGCTGGTGGTGCCGCTGCTGACCATGCGGCTGGTCGCCGAGGAGCGGCGCAATCGCACGCTCTCGCTGCTTTTCAGTGCGCCACTGTCGATGACCGAAATCGTGCTCGGGAAATACCTCGGCATCCTGCTGTTCCTGCTCGTGCTGCTGGTGCTGATCGCGCTCATGCCGCTGTCCCTGCTCGCCGGGGCCAGGCTGGATTTCGGCCTGCTCGCTGCCAGCTTCCTGGGGCTGGCGCTACTGCTCGCGGGCTTCGCCGCCGTCGGGCTTTTCATGTCCACGCTGACGCAGTACACAACGGTGGCGGCCATCAGCACCTTCGGCGCCCTGCTGCTGTTCTGGATTCTCGACTGGTCGGGCCAGGGATTCGCCGGCGGTAACTGGCTCGCGTATCTCTCGCTTTTCAATCATTACAAGCCGTTTCTCGACGGGATTTTCGACAGCGCGGACGCGGTCTATCACGTGCTGCTCATCACCACCTTCCTCGTGCTCAGCATCCATCGCCTGGATGCCGACCGGCTCGGAGGCTGATGCATGCTTCATAGCCCGCGGGCCAAATGGCAGCTACGGCTCATGAACGTGAGCTTCGTGGTGCTGTTTCTGGTCGCCGTCGGGCTGCTGCAGTGGCTGGCGCGCGAATACCACCTGCAGTTCGACTGGACTCAGGCGCGCCGCCACTCGCTTTCGCCGGCCAGCGTCGCGGTCATCGAGCGGCTCAAAGAGCCGCTCAAGATTACCGCCTTCGCCAGCTCGCGCGGCGAAACCCGGCGCGTGATCCAGGACATGGTGACGCGCTACCAGAAATACAAACCGGATATTAAAATCGAGTTCGTCAACCCGGATACCGCCCCGGAGCGGGTGCGCACCGCCGGCGTGCAGTCCGACGGCGAGTTGGTGCTCGAGTACACCGACGCTAAGGAGAACATCCCGCCCGCGCAATTCAACGAGGAGAATTTCACCAACGCGCTCACGCGGCTGGGGCATCGCGGCGAACGCTGGGTGTTGTTCCTGAGCGGTCACGGCGAACGCAGTCCCGACAAGCCGGCAAACTTCGATCTCTCGACCTGGGCGTCACAACTGCACAAGCGCGGCTTCAAGACCCGGACGCTTTCGCTCGGCGATCATCCGCAGATTCCAGGCAACACCACGGTGCTGGTGATTGCCGGCCCGCGCACGCGCCTTCTGGCCGGCGAGGTGAAAGAAATCCAGAATCATCTCGACCGCGGCGGCAACCTGTTGTGGCTGCACGATCCGGGTCCCTTGTATGGACTGGAGCCGCTCGCGGAATCTCTCGGCATCGAATTCCTGCCGGGCGTGATCGTTGACCCGGCCTCGGAGGCTATCACCGGCAATGCCGCGGCGATCGTGATCGCCAAATACGGCGCACATCCGGTAGTACGCAATTTCGGCGACAACACGGTATTCCCCCAGGCCGGCGGCATCAGCCTGAGGGCGCCCGAGGGCTGGCAGGGATCGGTGCTGATGGACACGCGCGCCTCCAGCTGGTCGGAAACCGGCCCGCTCAACGGGCCGATCCAGTTCGACAAGGGCAAGGATATTCGCGGCCCGCTCAATCTCGCGGTGGCGTTGTCGCACCCGCTGGACAAACGCGAGCAGCGCGTCATCGTTTTCGGTGACGGGGACTTTGTGGCGAACAGTTACATTGCCAACGCCGGCAACCTCGATCTCGGCATGAGCCTCGTCAACTGGCTGTCGCAGGATGACGCTTACGTCAACATCCCGGTCAAGACCGCGCGCGACCGCACGCTCAATCTGTCGCGCAGCGTCCAGATCGCCATCGCCACGGGATTCCTCGTGGTTCTGCCGCTGCTCATGATCGGCAGCGGGGTGTTCATCTGGTTGCGCCGGCGCAAACGCTGAACGGAGACATGGATGCCGGAAGCTGAAAAAACCGACAAGCCCGAATCGTCCGGAAACAGCATACAGGCTGCCTCGGGTCTTAAACGCCGCTGGCTGCTCAACGCCGGTTTGCTGGGGCTGATCGCCGCACTTGCCTGGATCGTGGTGCAGCGCTCCGGTCTGCAACAAGACGTTCCAGGCCCGCCACTGACCGGCCTGTCGGCCGCGGCCGTCTCGCATGTGCGCATTGAACGACCCGAGCTGCCAGACATCGCGATCGAGAAAACCGGCAACGAATGGAAACTCACCGCGCCATTGCCGGCGCGCGCCAATCATTTAAACGTCGAAACCCTGCTGCACGTGCTGTCGGCACCGGCTGAGACACGCTTTCCAGCCGTTGCCGCGGAGTTCCCTCAGTACGGCCTCGAGAAACCGTCGGCACGGGTGTGGCTGGAGAACGAGGAAATCGCCTTTGGCGCGCTGCATCCGCTCAAAAACCAGATTTACGTTCTACACAATAACGAGGTGGCGCTGATCCCCAGCTATCATCTCTCCGCCGCGACTTATCGTTATACCAATTTTATCGACAGTCGCCTGTTCGAAGAGGACCGCAAGCTCACCTCGCTCAAGCTGCCCGGCTTTATGCTCAACCTGAAAGACGGCGTCTGGCGACGGCAGCCGGTGGACAAGAAACTGACCTCGGACCGGATCAATGATTTCGCGTCGGAGTGGCAAAACGCGCGCGCACTGAGCGTGGACAAATACTCCGGCAAAAAATCGATCGGCAGAATCGACATCACATCCATACGAAACGGCAAGAACGAAAAACTGCCGTTGGGTATCCTCGCTTACAAACCGGATTTCATCCTCCTCCGGCAGGACGAGAACCTGGAATACCATTTCACCGAAGAGACTGGAAAGCGTTTGCTCAATCTAAACGTCCAGTAAACCCGTCGGTTGGGTCCCCGTAGCCGCCGCCGAGCATCGCAGCCAAAATCGGGAGAAGCGAGCCTCGTGTTTGAGCCCGTGGCGCAAGTATTATGGCAAGACGAGCGAGCACAGCGAGCAGGGCTACTTTTTTGCGCCCGGCGAGTTGAGGCGAGCGCCGATTTTGACGAGAAGCGCAGGAAGTCTTCGGCGGCTCCGGGGCGTCCTTCTCTTTGCTGACTTTCTCTTGGACAAGCAAGAGAAAGTCAGCTGCCGTGGGTCAGCCACCCACAAGTAGCTTTTCATCATCGCCGAAGGCGATTCGACAAATATTTTCATCTCATTCATGCCCGAACTTCCCGAAGTCGAAACCACCCGCCGCGGCATCGAGCCGCATGTGCTCGGCCGAACCGTCACGCGCCTCATCGTGCGCAATCCACGACTGCGCTGGCGCGTGCCGGCGAAACTAGAAAAGGAATTGGCCGGACAAACCATCGAATCCGTCACGCGACGCGGAAAATACCTGCTACTCGCCACCGCCGCGGGCACGGTGATTCTGCATCTCGGCATGTCCGGGAGCCTGCGCGTGGTCGCCTGCGCGCATCCGGCGGACAAATACGATCACGTGGACATTGTGCTCGACAGCGGCGACTGCCTGCGCCTGCGCGATCCGCGCCGCTTCGGCGCACTGCTGTGGACCCGCGACGATCCCCTGCGTCATAAACTTCTCAAGCATCTTGGGCCGGAGCCGCTGGGGCCGGATTTCAGCGGCGAATACCTGTATCAGAAATTACACGGTCGCCGACGCAACATTCGCGATTCCCTGCTCGACAGCCGCCTCGTGGCCGGCATCGGCAATATTTATGCGAATGAAGCGTTGTTCGCGGCGGGCATCCGCCCCACGCGCCACGCCGGGAAAATCTCTGGGGTCCAGTGCCAACGGCTGATCAAGTCGATTCGCGAAACGCTGAATAACGCCCTCCGGGCCGGTGGCACCACCCTGCGCGACTTCCGCGCCAGCGACGGCCGACCCGGCTATTTCCAGCTTTCTCTCAATGTCTATGGGCGTGAAAGTGAGCACTGCCGGACTTGCCGCAGCCCCATCCGGGCCAGGCGCCTCGGGCAACGGACGGCGTTTTACTGCCCGAAATGCCAGCAGTAAGCTAGACTTAAGGTATCGACGGATGTAACTTATCGAACCCGTTGATCGAGCGATGGTTTTGCTCCAGTACCCCAAACTCAAGCAACGGATCTGATACAAAAAAACTGGCTCACAGGGAGGAGTTTTCCCAAAGGGAAACTATATTTCTTAAGATGCAACCCGCCGTCAAGAATCAGAACCTCGAGCAGTATTTCAAGGCGTACAGCGAATGGCGTACCACGCTCGCCTCGGGTGTCACCGAACTCAAATCCTGGCTGCAACAGCAGGAATTGAGCGACACCCAAGTCGACCAGCGTCTCGAACACGTGCTCTCGACGCTGCGCGACGACAAACTGTACGTCGCCTTCGTCGCCGAGTTCTCGCGCGGCAAATCCGAACTGATCAACGCCATCTTCTTCGCCAACTTCGGGCAACGCATCCTGCCGTCGAGCGCCGGACGCACCACCATGTGCCCGACCGAAGTCCAGTACGAACCGGGAAGCAAGCCGTCGCTGCGCCTGCTGCCGATCGAAACCCGCAAGAGCGGCACCACCATTACCGAGTTCCGCGGCTTCCCCGAGGAATGGCAGACCCTGCCGCTGGATACGCAGTCGCCGGACGCCATGATCCAGATGCTGCAGCACATCACCGAGGTCAAGCACGTCGCGCGCGAGGAAGCCCAAACCATGGGATTCCATATCGCCGAGGAGGAATCCCAGAACGGCATGCGCATCGCCGAGGACGGCCTGGTGGAAATCCCGATGTGGCGCCACGCGATCATCAACATTCCGCATCCGTTGCTGGAGCAGGGACTGGTGATCCTCGACACCCCGGGTCTCAACGCCCTCGGCGCCGAGCCGGAATTGACGCTCAACATGCTGCCCTCCGCGCACGCGGTGCTGTTCATCCTCGCGGCGGACGCCGGCGTGACGAAATCGGACATCGACGTCTGGCACGATCATATCGGCGTGCGCAAGGACAGCCCGAACAAGGGCCGGCTCGTGGTGCTCAACAAGATCGATGGCTTGTGGGACGAACTGCGCAACGCCGAGGAAGTCAATCGTGAAATCGACCGCCAGATCCGCGACACGGCGAAGCATCTGGCCATCCCCGAGCATAATATTTTTCCGGTTTCGGCGCAGAAGGCGTTGCTCGGAAAAGTAAGGAAGGACAGCAAGATCCTCGAGCGCTCCCGCATCCTGGCACTGGAAGAGGCACTGGGCAACGAGATCGTCCCGGCCAAGCGCGAAATCGTGCGCGACAACATCAGCGGCGACATGGAAGACGTCATCATGGCCATGCGCCTGATCATCACGCAACGCCTGAAAAACGCCTATGAACACATGGACGAACTGGGCGGCCTGTCCGGCAAGAACATGGACGTCATCGAGCATATGATGAAGAAGGTCAAGGCGGACAAGGAAGTCTTCGAGAAAAGCCTGCAGCGTTTCCAGGCCACGCGCAGCATCTTCTCGCAGCAGACCAACGTGTTGTACACGCACCTGAACCTGAAAAACCTGGACAACCAGATCGCCCACACCAAGAAGGACATGGAAACCAGCATGACCACGGCGGGGCTGAAGACCTGCATGGATAACTTCTTCAAGCACGCACACGCCACCATGGAAGAGGCCGCCAGGCAGGCCCAGGAAATCAAGGCCATGATGGAGGGCGTGTACAAGAAATTCCAGGAAGAGCACGGGCTCTCGGACATCAAGCCAAGCGGTTTTTCGGTCACGCGGTATCTGCGCGAGGTCAAGCGGCTCCAGGACAAGCACGACCAGTACATGAAGGGCGTGTCGCTCGTCTTCACGGAGCAGCGGGCGCTCACGCGCAAATTCTTCGAGTCCTCCGTGGCCAAGATCCGCGCCATCTACAAGATGGCCAACCGCGATGCGGACAACTGGCTCAAGACCATCATGTCGCCGATGGAATCCCAGGTACGCGAACATCAGGTACAGCTGCGCCGACGCCTGGAATCCATCAAGCGTATCCACCAGGCGAGCGATACGCTGGAAGAGCGCGTGCAGGAACTGGAACAGATCCGCGACGGCATCCGCGAACAGGAACGTAATCTGGAAAGCCGTGTCGAGGCGGTTCTGAAAGTCCTCAGTTTCGAGCAGGAACAACCCGCTCCCGCGGGCAAATCGGCCTGATTTCCCCTCCCATCCCCATTTGACGGGGTTTCCCGGTTCCTGGCCACCGGGCAAGCCACTGCTATGCTTTAAAAACGTGGATTGGATGATGAGGGGTGTTTCCAGTTCAGGCAGGGAACGCACGCGTATTCCCTGCTGTGGCGGGTAAATCCAAGCCTACCGTAGCACTCCGTTTTCCAAAAAATCTGGCGGTATGCCGGTAACGCATAGCGTCGGACCAAGGGTAGAGATGGCAAAGCCGAGGGATTCCGAAAATAAGGTGCAGCGCAAATCGTCCGCCGCCGTGCACGAGCGGCGCGTTCGCGCCGTTACCCCCCGAAAGCCCGACCACGAAGCGCCGCTGTCGAATCGCGCGCTCGATTACGAAAGCCGCATCGCCGACTTGCGGGCGAAAATCCACGAGCTCGAGGAAAGTCGCAGTACCCTCGCCACTCTCTTGCGCGATCTGGAAACCAAGGAAGGACGGATCGAGCATATCCATCAAAGCTGGGTGGCGGTCTTCGACGCCATCGTCGATCCCATTTTCATGCACGATCGCGAGGGACGTATCGTGCGCGCCAACCGCGCCTACGCGGAACTGGCGGGCATGGACATCAAGGACGTGATCGGACGACTCTATTGGCAGGTCTTTCCCCACCACGATGGGCCGCTTGCCGGCTGTATGCTCACGCTCTCCGAAAAACAGGAAATGGCGGAAGAAGACTTAGCGCTCGAGACGGGACAAATCTACCGGTGTCGTTTCTTCACCCTGCGCGATCGCGCCGGCGGGTATCTTGCCTCCCTGCACATCATGCAGGACATCACCGAGCGCATGGCGGCCGAGAATGCGTTGCGTGATAGTGAAGCGCGATTCCGCGCGCTGATCGAAAATTCCTCTGACATCACGGTGCTTCTGGACCGGGACGGGGTTGCACGCTACACCAGCCCGTCCATCGGGCACGTGCTCGGATACGGTGACAACGAACTGGTCGGTCAGGATATTTTCGCGCTGATTCATCCCGGCGACCTATCACGGGTACGGCACGCGCTGACGCTTGTCCTGGAAAATCCCGGCCTGGTACAGCATGTCGAGCACCGCTTCAAGGACAAGGACGGCGTCTGGCATTACCTTGAAAGCGTCGGAAAATATTTCCGCGACGATTCCCCGTCGAGCGGTATTGTCATCAACTCCCGCGATATCACCGCGCGCAAGCAAGCCGAAGAAAAAATGCGCGCGAGCGATGTATCGCTGCACAAGCTCAATCGCGCCCTGAGGACACTGAGCGGCTGCAACGAATCGCTGGTGCACGCCATGAATGAACAGGAACTGCTCGCCGCCATCTGCGAAGTCATTGTGCGCACCGGCGGTTACCGGTTCGCCTGGGTGGGATACGCCGAACACGACGTCGGCAAATCCGTGCGTCCCATGAAATTTGCCGGCGAGGAAGCGGGCTTCCTCGACGCCTTTCGCTTCAGCTGGGGTGACAACGAATCCGGGCACAATCCCATCGGCGAGGCGATCCGTACCGGATCGCCCCAGGGAATCCGCAACATCGAGACAAGCTCCGCCATGCCGCTGCCGCGCGAGGAGGCGATCCGCCGCGGATATGTCTCATGCATTGCCCTGCCGTTGCGTAACGGCGATACCGTGATGGGAGTGCTCGCCATCTATGCGGCCGAGAGTCACGCCTTCGACGATGAAGAAGTCAAACTCCTGATGGAGCTGGCTGACGATCTGGTCTACGGTATCGGAGCCTTGCGCACCCGCGTCGAACGCGAACACGCCATGGAGCAAAACCGGCTCAATACCGTCAGGATGGAGAAGGCACTGCTGGAAACCATCGAGGCCATCGGCTCGGCGCTGGAAAAACGCGATCCTTACACCGCGGGTCACCAGCGCCAGGTCGCCAAGCTGGCGCACGCAATCGCCCAGGAAATGAAGCTGCCCCAGGAGGTGGCCGAAGGCATTTACATGGGCTGCCTGATCCATGACATAGGCAAGATTTACATACCCGCCGAGATCCTCAGCCGCCCCGGCAAGTTAAGTACTCCCGAGTTCGAGATTATCAAGTGCCATCCACAGGTGGGTTACGACATCATCAAGGGAATCGAGTTTCCCTGGCCGGTGGCGAAGATGATTCTGGAACATCATGAACGCTTGAACGGTTCCGGTTATCCGCAGGGGTTGAAGGGAGGCGAGATATCCCTCGAAGCAAGGATTCTGGCCGTGGCCGATGTTGTCGAGGCGATGGCCTCGCACCGCCCTTACCGCCCCGGGCTCGGGGTGGACAAGGCGCTGGAAGAGATCAGCCAAAACCGCGAAACACTCTATGACCCGCAGGCGGTGGATGTCTGCCTGCGATTGTTCCGGGAAAAAGGTTTCCAGTTCGACGGCTAGCCGCCGGCTTACTTCACCAGACCACGTCCCTCGCCGCGCGGATCCGACGCCGCTTCCACTCGCCCGGTTTTCTTGTACCACGTTACCAGTTGCATGTTGCCATAACCGTCGCGCACGGCTTCGAGCCGGTACCCGCGCTGTTCCAATGCCTGCGTTTCCGCCTTGTCGAAGGCGCGCGGCTCGTGCGCCACGATATCGGGCAGATACTGGTGATGAAAGCGCGGTAGGCTGACCCATTCCATGGGGCCACCGTGCGCGTGGGCGAATTCAAGGGTTGCCAGCAACACCATGCTGATGATGCGGCTGCCGCCGGGCGTGCCCAGCACCATCACCGCGTCGTCATTCTCCAGAAACGTAGGGGTCATGCTGGACAGCGGCCGCTTGCCGGGCGCGATGGCATTGGCATCGGACCCCACGAGGCCATAGGTGTTGGGCACATCCGGTTTGACCGCGAAATCATCCATTTCGTTGTTGAGCACGACACCGGTGCCGGGCGGCATGAAACCGGAACCGAAGGGAGTGTTGAGACTCAAGGTGGCCGCCACGCGGTTGCCCTCGCGATCGATCACGGAGAAGTGCGTGGTGTTGGCGCCCTCGCCCGCGGCCTTGGCGGGTGCCACGACGGGAGGCTTCTCTCGGCCACGCATTTCCTCCCGAAGTTTCGCGGCGTAGGCCGGATCGATCAGGCGCGGAACGTCCACGCTCACGAAATCCGGGTCACCGAGATAGCGCGCCCGGTCGCGGTAGGCGAAGCGCATCGCCTCGATGATGGTTTGATCGCGCTGAGCCTTGTCCAACGAATCCAAGTCGAACCCCTGCAAGATATTCAACATCTCCACCAGAACAATGCCTCCCGAAGATGGCAGCGGCGCCGAAGTAATGCGAACGTTACGATAGACCCCGCGCACCGGCTCGCGCTCGATCACGCGGTAATCGGCCAAGTCCTTCATGCTCCAGATACCGCCGGCGGCGCGTACGCCGTCCACCAGGCGTCTGGCGATATCGCCGCCGTAAAATCCCTCGCGGCCTTTGGCGACAAGATGCTCGAGAGTGCGCGCGAGTTCCGGTTGACGCAGCCTTTTCCCTGCGCCATAGATGAAGCCGTTGTGGAAAAATACTCGCACCGTTTCCGGAAAATTTTCCAGGCGGTCGTGTTGGCGCAAGGTCATCTTGCCGTATTGCAAAGTCACGGGAAATCCGTCGCGCGCAAGCCGGATGGCCGGTGCGAGACTTTGCTTCAGCGGGAGATTGCCGTATTTTTCGGCGAGATGTGTCAATCCGGCGGGAGTGCCGGGAATGCCCGCCGCCAGCGCACCGTCGATGGACAGGCCGGGAACGGGCCGGCCCTCACGGTTGAGATACATGTCCCGGGTCGCGGCCAGCGGCGCGCGTTCGCGCGCGTCGATCATGACCTCGAAGCCGTCACGCGCCCGATGCAGCAGAAAAAAACCGCCGCCTCCCAGACCGGAATTGTAGGGCTCGACGACAGCCAGCGCGGCCGCCACGGCGACCGCCGCATCAAAGGCATTGCCGCCACGCGCGAGGACTTCGTGGCCTGCCTGTGTGGCCAATGGATGCGCGCTGGCTATGCCGGCGGCCGCTGGGCGCGGTTCCGCCGCCCAACTCGTGAGCGGCAAGACCGCGATCAGAAATATCAGAAAACGCAGTAGAGGAAGCATGGCAGGCAAATATTAAACTAAAAGTTCGTGTCGAGCCGCCTACGGATATGTGCGCTCCGCCCCTGCACCCGTTTTCTGTCGAGCGGCCTGCGGCCTGTGTACTTGTGGATGGCTGACCCACGGCCACTAATGTTGTGTGCGCTCCGCCCTGCACCCTCTTCTGTCGAATCGCCTTCGGCGATGATAAACGGCTACTTGTGGGTGGCTGACCCACGGCAGGTTCCTTTTCTTTGCTCGTGCAAAGAAAAGGAACCAAAAGAAAGCACGCTCCGGATGGCGCACTGTCCTGCGCTCCGCGGCTTTGGGTCCCGGCGCTGGCCCAACGAGACTTCCTGTCTCGTGGGCCAGTCGCGCACCTCCCTGTGCGCGACCCCTTCGGGGCGCTAGCCCAAAGCCTGGCGGTGCTCGGGCGCGCCATACGGGGTTTTGAAAACCCCTTGGTCAAGCCGAGCGACAAGTGAAGCCGACGTGCAGGCCCGAAGGGGCGAGCGAGGGATCGCGAGCGTGCGCATCCGGCACAGGGATGCGCCGTATGCGCACCCCCAGAGGCAAGCTTGCCGCGAGGGAACCCGCGATAGCGGGCGCCGACCAGGGGGTGCCCTTTCTTTTCGTCGCTTTTCTTTGAGCAAACAAAGAAAAGCGACCCAGGGTGCAGGGGCGGAGCCACCCGCAATTAGCCTTTAAAGACAAAAGCCGCCAAAGGCGGCTTTTGTTCATTTACTTCCTGGATCTCCGCTTTCGCGGAGATGACAACCTTTCAAAATCGTTCCCGACAGTATCTCCACAGGCGATTCTACTCACATACAAAACAAAAAGGCGGCCGAAGCCGCCTTGGCAATACAGAAAATCGGAATCAGGCCGTTTGCTGAATCAGCGCCTGATATTTCTGCAGCAATTCCTCTTTGGACTCCTGATGGTTCGTATCGAGGATAATACAATCCACCGGACAGACGTCCACGCACTGGGAGGTTTCGAAGTGGCCGACGCATTCGGTGCAGAGGTCAGGGTTGATCTGGTAGATCTCCTCGCCCATGGTAATCGCCCCGTTCGGGCACTCGGGCTCACAGACATCGCAGTTGATGCATTCGTCGGTAATCAGCAAAGACATAAAAATACCCTTAAAAGAATCCGGTCAAAGCAGTTACATCTTAACGTATTTTGGCGGTCATCGCAGCCGCCACGCGCGCGTCCACGAAATCCGAGACATTACCACCGAGCAGCGCAATCTCTTTCACCAGCGAAGCGGAGATGAACATCTCCTGCTCCGAAGGCGTCATGAACACCGTTTCCACTTCCGGCGCGAGTCGCCGATTCATACCGGCAAGCTGAAACTCGTACTCAAAGTCCGAGGCCGCCCGCAACCCACGCAGGATCACATTGCCGCCGTGCTGACGCACGCAATCGACCAGCAGATTGTCGAAGCCGGTGACCTTCACGCCTTTGATATTCGCCAGCACCGTGCGCGCCAGTTCCACGCGTTCCGACAGATTGAACAAAGGCTGCTTCTGCGGATTGGCCGCCACGGCGACGATCACCTCGTCGAACAAGCGCGCCGCGCGGCGCACCAGATCCGTGTGGCCGTTGGTGATCGGGTCAAACGTGCCGGGATACAGTGCGATGACTTTCATTCAAGCCCCCGGAACTTCACAAAGCATATCACTGCACATAGCTTTCCCCTTGACGAAAATCAAGATGGCCTCGTTCTCATCCGGTTTTTTGAGCCAGATGATATCCCACCTGTCCGGCTTTCTTGCTGCGGATCAATTCCCAGGTTGCGGGCAGGGGTAACACGTCGACCTGACTGGGCGCCTCGACATAGACGAGCCCGCCGCGCTTGATCCAGCCGTTCGTTTCCACCAGTTCTGCGCAACGCGCGATGAGATCGCTCTTGAAGGGCGGGTCTAAAAAAACAATGTCAAACGGTTGCGGCGTGTGACGCAGAAAATCGACGGCATCCGCCTGCACCACATCGGCGTTGCGTGCCTGCAGGGTTGCCACATGTTGACGCAGGCATTCGATCACGTGCGCGTCCTTTTCCACCATGACCACCTGCCCGGCGCCGCGCGACAACGCTTCCAGGCACAAGGCGCCGGTACCGGCGAAAAGATCGAGACAGGTCGCGCCGGCGATATAGGGCTGCAACCAGTTGAAAAGCGTCTCGCGCACGCGGTCGGGGGTGGGTCGCAATCCCTCCGCCTCGGGAACGCTCAGGCGTCGGCCGCGCCAGCGCCCGCCGATAATGCGAAGCTTGCCCGGATAAGACGATCCCGTCTTCGTGGCCGCGCGGCGGCGCGCGGGCCTGCGGTCAGCGGCCGCCACCGACGATGACCGTCACCATTTGGTCGGGGTGGACGCGCTGGCGGAAGGCATTGCGGATCTGTTCAGCCGTCACCGCCTCTATGCGCGGAATGAAATCATCGAGATAGGTCAGCGGCAGTCCATAAAAGGCGATGACCGCCAAGTTCTCGGCAATCTTGCCGTTGCTGTCGAGACGCAGCGGGAAACCGCCGGTGATGTGTTTCTTCGCGGCGTTGAGTTCCTCCTCCGTCGGCCCCTTGGCGACGAAATCCGATATGACTTGGCGCACGAGTTTGAGCGCCTGATCGCGCTGCGCATTCTTGGTCTGCAGGCCAATGACCAACGGCCCGGCCATGCGCAGCGGCAGAAAATAACTGTAAACACTGTAGGACAGGCCCCGCTTCTCCCTCACCTCCATCGACAGGCGCGACACCAGTCCACCGCCTCCGAGAATATAGTTGCCGACGTACAGTGGGAAATAATCCGGATCACCGCGCCGCATCCCCGGCTGGCCCAGGATGATATGCGTCTGGGTGGCGGGAAACGCCACTTGCTTCTGCCGCGGGGCATCGAGCGCGCTCACCAGGGGGATTGGAACCGCCGCTTGGCCGGTGGGCAGGTGGCCGATGACACGTTCGGCGATTTTGCGCGCCTGGCGCAGGCTCGCATCGCCGACAATCACGAGCCACGCATTGGCGCCGACAAAATAACTTCGATACTGCGTCTGCAGGTCATCGCGTGTGATCGCCTTGAGGCTGGATTCATCTCCCTGCGGGTCATGGGCGTAGGGGTGATCGCCGTAAAGCTCGCGGTAAAACGCCTTATCGGCGATCGCACCCGGCGACTGCATGTCTTTTTGCAAGGCCACCAGTGCCTGCGCGCGGTTCCGTTCGAGACTGGCCGCCGGAAAAGACGGTGCGGACAAAATTTTGGAAAACAAATCGAGCGCCGGATCGAGCAGCGCGGAATCCGAGAGGCTGCGCAGGTCCACGGTCGCCATGTCGCGGTCAACGCCGGCACCGAACTCCGCGCCCAGGCCTTCAAACCGGCTGGCGATGTCGTCGGCGGTCAGGTCGCCCGCGCCTTCATCGAGCATGGCGCTCGTCAGGCGCGCGAGGCCGGCCCGATTGGCCGGATCGCGGCTCGCACCGGCGTCGAACACGGCCCGGATTTGCAGCATCGGCAACTCGTGGGTTTCAACGAAATAGACGCGCACGCCATTGTCCAGCGTCCACTGCTGGATTTTCGGGCCGGCCTCGACTTGAGGGACAAAGGCAATAAAACACAGTGCCAGTATCCATGCTCTGAGAAATGTCGTTGTACCAAAGTTTGGCACCCTCACCCCTTGCCCTCTCCCGCCTTCGCGGGAGAGGGGGAGTTGGAAGAAAACCCTATTTCTACCGAACATCGCTACCTCCCTGAGGCCGCAGCATGCGCCGCTGCCCCTTGCCCATCGGCTGCGGATCGAGCACCGCCACCGTCAGGTTCGCGTCCACGAGATACTTGCGTGCCACCGTCTGCACCTGTTCCGCGGTCACGGCCATGAGCTTATCCGGGTAGTCGTCGATCATGTGCCAGTCGAGTCCGACCGCCGCCAGGCGCCCGATCTGCATCGCCTGATAGAACACCGAGTCGCGGCTGAAAACATTGCTCGCCACCACCTGCGCCTTGACGCGTTTCAATTCCTCGGCGGTGACTGGCTCCTTCTTGATTTGTTCGATCTGCGCCCGGATGGCCTGCTCGAGTTCCGCGACGGTATGGCCGTTGGCCGGCGTGGCGTCGATCGTCAGCAGGCCGGGAGAACGCCCAACCGCCGAGTAGTCGGTGCCAATGCTGGCGGCGAGTTTTTTCTCGCGCACCAGCTCACGCTCGAAACGCGCCGCCTGCCCGCCATCCAGGATGCCGATCAGCACACTCAGCGCATAGGGTTCCCATTCGGCGACATCGCCTCCACGGCCCGCGGAGGCATGCACCGGCGCATGATAGCCCATGAGGAGGTAAGGCACTTCTGCCGGAACCGCGACGCGTATGCGCCGTTCACCCTTCTGCTCGGGCTCCACGACTTCCTTGGCTCGCTCGAAGGAACGCGCCGGAATCTGTCCGAAATATTTCTGCGCCTGCGCGATGACCTCTTTCGGTTCCACGTCGCCGACCACCACGAGTATCGCGTCGGCCGGGGCATACCAGTGTCCGTACCAATCACGCAGCTCCTTGGCCGTCATGGACTCCAGATCGGTCATCGAGCCAATCACCGGGTGCCGGTAGGGATGAGCCTGATAGGCGGTGGTCATGAATTTTTCCTGAACGATCGCCTCGGGCTGATCATCGGTGCGCCACCGGCGCTCTTCCATCACCACCTTGATCTCCTTGCGAAACTCTTCGTCGGCCAGCGTCAGATTTTGCAAGCGGTCGGCTTCGAGTTCAAAGGAAATCGGCAGGCGCGATTTTTCCAGCTGCTGGAAATAGGCAGTGTAGTCGTAACTGGTGAAAGCGTTCTCGCGTCCGCCGTTTTCGGCGATGATGCGCGAGAACTCATTGGGTCCGTGCTTGGCCGTGCCCTTGAACATCATGTGCTCGAGCGCGTGCGAGATGCCGGTGATGCCCTCGGGCTCGTCCTGGCTGCCCACCCGGTACCAGATTTGCGATACCACCACCGGCGAGCGGTGATCCTGCTGGACGATGACGCGCAGGCCGTTGGCCAGCGTGGTTTCCTGCGTCTGGCTGCAGGCCGGGAGCCACAGGCTCAGAAGCAGGAGCCACGAGAATTTATTATCGAACATGGGGTTTCCGTAGTGATGATTCTTTATATACTATTGTGCCACAGCTTAGAGCTTCGACGCCGAAAAAAATTCCCCGGGATCAACCTTTTGAAAGAATTCCATCATCCGCCGCAGACCGAAAACACCCGGCCCGCCGGCCTCTTCGGCCGCCTGCGCGAAAAACTGGCCGCCACTCAGCGCAGCTTCACCCGCGGCCTGAGCGATCTGCTGCTCGGGAACCGCGCGCTCGATGACAGCCTGTTTGAAGAGCTCGAAACGCTGCTGCTTTCCGCCGATGTCGGCGTGGAGACCACCCAGTATCTGTTGCAAGGCATCACGGAACAGGTCTCGCGCCAGCAGCTGACGGACACGCGCGCCGTCTACCACGCGCTGCGGATTAGCATCCTCTCCATCGTGGAACCCTGCAGCCGGAAGCTCGACATCACCCCGGTCAAGCCTTTTGTCATCATGGTAGTGGGCGTCAATGGCGTCGGCAAAACCACCACCATCGCCAAACTCGCCAACCGCCTCAAAAACGCCGGGCACGCGGTCATGCTGGCCGCGGCCGATACTTTCCGTGCCGCCGCGATCGAGCAGCTTAAAACCTGGGCCGGACGTCTCGATATTCCGGTGATCGCCCAGCATACCGGGGCCGACGCGGCGGCCGTGGTGCATGACGCCGTGATCGCCGCGACCGCGCGCGCCAGCGATATTCTGATCGTGGACACCGCCGGACGGCAGCACACGCAGGCGGACTTGATGGATGAACTGAAAAAAATCAAACGCGTGATCGGCAAGACCGACTCCGCCGCGCCGCACGAGGTGCTGCTGGTGCTCGACGCCGGCACGGGACAGAACGCGCTCTCGCAGCTCACCCATTTCGGCGCGGCCGTGGGGGTGACGGGCCTCGCGCTCACCAAGCTCGACGGCACCGCCCGGGGCGGCATTCTGATCGCCATCGCGCGCAAAACCGGACTGCCCATCCGCTACATCGGCGTGGGCGAAGGCATGGACGACCTGCGCGAGTTCGATGCCGGAGAGTACGTCGATGCGCTGCTGCCCGCGCCTTGAACCGGTCGGCCATGATCCAGTTTACCCACGTCTTCAAGCGTTATCCCGGCGGCTTCGACGCGCTGCGCAATATCAACCTGCAGATCCAGCCGGGTGAAATGGTTTTCATCACCGGTCCTTCGGGCGCGGGCAAGAGCACGCTGCTCAAGCTCATCACCGCTATCGAGCGGCCGACGCGCGGTGAGGCCGTCGTCAACGGCAAAAATCTGCTGCGCCTGCCGCGACGGCGCATCCCCTATTTCCGGCGCGAGATCGGCGTGGTCTTTCAGGACCACAAGCTGCTGTTCGACCGCACGGTGTTCGACAACGTGGCGCTGCCCCTGATCGTCACCGGCGCGGACCCGCAAGAGGTCCCCCGACGCGTACGCGCGGCGCTGGAAATGGTCGGGTTGCTCAGCAAGGAAAAGATGCTTCCGGTCACGCTCTCCGGCGGCGAGCAACAGCGTGTCGGCATCGCCCGTGCCGTGGTCAACAAGCCGCCGCTGCTGCTCGCGGACGAGCCCACGGGAAATCTCGACAGCGCGCTGTCCGACGAAATCCTCGACCTGTTTCTCGACTTTCATCACCACGGGGTTACCGTGCTGATCGCCACCCACGACTGGCATCTCATCAACCGCGCGCGCCAGCGCGTCGTTGAACTGAAGCAGGCCGAGCTGGTCGGCGATTCGGGGGCCACGGCATGATCAAAAACTATTTGTTGCGTCATGCGCAGGTGTTTTTCTACAGTCTCGGGCAACTCGCACGCACGCCGGTCGCCACGTTTCTGAGCGTGGCCGTCATCGGCATCACCCTGGCGCTGCCAGCCGGCCTTTATGTCGCCATCGAAAACGTGCAGCGGCTCGCCAGCGGCTGGGAAGACAACGGTCAGATTTCGCTGTTCCTGAAACAGGACGTTCCGGCCTCGGCCATCGAAAAACTCGCCGACAAAATCCGCCGCCTGCCCGCCGTCTCCTGGGTGGATTATGTCTCGCGCGAGGCGGCGCTCACCGAATTCAAACGCCTGTCCGGCTTCGGTGAAGCGCTGAATGCACTCGATCGCAATCCGCTGCCGGCGGTGCTGGTCGTGCATCCGGCCGCCACGCACGCGCATCCCGACAAGCTGCAGGCGCTGCTCAAGGATCTGCGCCGCTTCAACGAGGTGGACATCGCGCAGATCGATCTCGACTGGGTACGCCGCCTGCATGCGATGCTCGAGCTCGCCCGGCAGGGCGTGCTGATCCTGGCCGCGGGACTGGCGCTTGCCGTGCTGCTCATCATCGGCAATACGATCCGGCTGGCGGTCCTCAATCGCCGCGACGAGATCGAGATCACCAAACTGATCGGCGGGACCAACGCCTTCATCCGCCGCCCCTTCCTCTACACCGGCACCCTGCAGGGCCTGCTCGGGGCGCTGCTGGCCTGGCTGCTGGTGGGTCTGGGCCTGCTGCTCCTCGCCGCCCCTATCAACAACCTGGCCGGGCTCTATGGGAGTCGATTTGAGGCCGAGAACCTGGGCATTCTGGCTACCCTGACCCTGATTGGATCCGGGGGGCTGCTCGGCTGGCTGGGTTCACGCCTGGCCGTCGGCCGTCATTTGCGGGCGATAGAGCCGCATTAAATCCATTGAACCATGGTGTTTTTCCCTACTTTTCTGGGGGAAAAAGAACTTTTTAGTAATTTGGCACTCTCAGGGACCGAGTGCTAAAATGTTTTTCCAATAATCGGTATTCTGAATTACTGGAGGTTTCGACCCATGGCCCAGTCACTGACATTGCCCATCAACCTCTACCCCGAAAAGGGGCTGTCGACCTATCTCCGGGCGGTCAATGCGCTGCCGGTTTTGAGCGTGGAACAGGAACGCAAGCTGGCGCGGCGCTATCGCAAGCACAACGACCTCGACGCCGCCCGCCAACTGGTGATGTCGAACCTGCGTTACGTGGCGCGCGTCGCGCGTGGCTTCTCGGGCTACGGCCTGCCGCAGGCGGACCTGATCCAGGAAGGCAACATCGGCCTGATGAAGGCGGTCAAGCATTACGACCCGGCGCGCAAGGTGCGGCTGATGTCATTCGCGATCCACTGGATTCGCGCCGAGATGTTCGACTACATCCTGCGCAACTGGCGCATCGTCAAGGTGGCGACCACCAAGGCACAGCGCAAACTGTTTTTCAATCTGCGCAAGTCGCGTGAGCGTCTGGGCTGGATGACGCGTGGCGAGGTCGATACCTTGGCCGAGAGTCTGGACGTGGCGCCGGAGACAGTAAAGGAAATGGAAGGCCGCATGAGTCACGCCGACGTCGCATTCGACGCCGACAACGATGCCGATGACGACAGTTTTCACGCCGCCCCCGCCGGCTACCTGCAGGACATGCGCTACAACCCGGAAGTACTGGCAACGCAGTCCGATCATGAAGATTCGCGCCAGACGCAGCTGCGTTCCGCGCTGACCTCGCTCGATGCGCGCTCGCGCGATATCATCCAGCGCCGCTGGCTCGATGAGAAAAAGCCGACGCTGCACGAACTGGCCGATGAATACGGCATCTCGGCCGAGCGCATCCGCCAGATCGAGATGAAGGCGCTGGATGTGATGAAAGACGCGCTCGAAGCATAAACACCGCGTTACTTGAAAATAGAAGGGCTTCCATCTGGAGGCCCTTCTATTTTGGACTGGCAGCTTGCCGCAGCGCCGCGGAGATCAGACCTCCGCACCCAGCCAGCACACCAGGTAATAGAGCCGGAAGCCTTCCGAAGATCGCGATGGCCCGATGACGCGGGCGGGGTAAAGGTTTTTTGCCGGATCGGCGCCTGAAAGCGCGGCGGCTTCGGAATCCACTACCGTCACGCAATTCTCCGGAAAACGGTCGCGGACACGTCGCGGCGCGTAGATCAGCGCGAAACATTCGCTGACAACCTTGCCTTCCGGATCGAGGCCGATGCGCGCCATGAACGGATACCCAGATCAGCTGTTGATTGACGGATTATCATACCCCGTCCACAAGGGGCACAAGCATTATCATTTACCGCCAACACCGGGGCACGTAACATGCAGCCCCATTCCATGACTTTACCCCTCAAATTCTTCGCTACCTGTCCCAAGGGCATCGAACCCCTGCTCGCCGACGAGTTGCGCGCGCTCGCCGCCGAAGGCGTGCGCGAAACCCGCGCCGGAGTGGCGTTTGAAGGCGCGCTCGCGACCGCCTACCGCGCCTGCCTGTGGTCGCGGCTCGCCAACCGCATCCTGTTGCCACTCAAAAGTTTTCCCGCCCCTTCGCCGGAGGCTCTCTATGAAGGCGTTCAGACCATCGCCTGGAAAGAGCATCTGGCGCCCGAGGGCACGCTAGCGGTGGATTTCACCGCGTCGCAATCAGCCATCACCCATTCGCATTACGGCGCGCTCAAGGTGAAGGACGCCATCGTGGATCAGTTGCGCGACGAATTCGGCGCGCGTCCGTCGGTGGATACGGCGCAGCCCGATGTACGGGTCAATGTCTACTTGCTCCGCGACGAAGCGACGATCAGCCTCGACCTCTCGGGCGAATCGCTGCACCGGCGCGGCTACCGCACGCAGACCGTGGAGGCGCCGCTCAAGGAAAACCTCGCCGCGGCCATCCTGATGCGGGCTCACTGGCCCGGCATCGCCAAGGAGGGCGGCGCGCTGGTCGATCTCATGTGCGGGTCGGGAACGCTGTTGATCGAAGGGGCGCTGATCGCTGCCGACGCCGCGCCGGGACTGGCGCGCCAATACTTCGGCTTTCTCAACTGGAAACAGCACGATGTTGCCATATGGTCGGAATTGATCGAGGAAGCGCACAACCGGCGCGAAGCCGGGCTGGAGAAATTGCCGCCGATTCACGGCTACGACCATGACCCGCTGGCGATTCGTTCCGCGCGCGACAATCTTAAACGCGCGGGACTGGGCAATCTCGTCACTGCCGAACGGCGCGAGCTTTCCGCCTGCGCGCCGGAAGAAGCGCCAACCGGCCTCGTGGTCGCGAATCCGCCCTATGGCGAGCGGCTTGGCGATGCGGGCGACATGCCGGCGCTCTATGCCGAACTGGGCGCGCAACTGAAAACATGCTTCCCCGGCTGGCACGCCGCGGTGTTCACCGGCAATCCCGAATTGGGCAAGGTCATGGGCCTGCGTGCGATAAAAATGCACACACTCTACAACGGCGCGATCGAATGCAAGCTGCTGCACTTCGACATCACGCCGGAAAACATCGTCGGCGAGCGCGTCGCCAAGCCTTTCGAAATCCGCCCCGGTTCCAGCGCCGAGATGTTCGCCAACCGCCTGCGCAAGGACCTGCAGCACTTCGGCCGCTGGGCGCGGCGCCAGGAAATTTCCTGTTACCGCCTGTACGACGCCGACCTGCACGAGTACAACCTCGCGGTTGATGTCTATGAATCCGATAAGCGTTATGTACACGTGCAGGAATATGAAGCGCCGGACACCATAGACCCTGACAAGGCGCGCCAGCGCCTGCAACACGCGCTCGGGGTGATTCCGCTGGTGCTCGAGATCCCGCGCGAGCAGATGTTCTTCAAGGTCCGGCGTCGCCAGAAAGGCGGTGGGCAATACGAAAAGCTCGACGAGACCGGCGCATTTCACGAGGTGCGCGAAGGTCCGTGCCGGTTTCTCGTGAACTTCACCGACTACCTCGACACCGGACTGTTTCTCGACCACCGCGCCACGCGCGCGATGCTGGGCGAACTGGCCAAGGGGAAACGCTTTCTCAATCTTTTCGGCTACACCGGCACCGCCACGGTGCACGCGGGACTCGGCGGGGCGGCGTCCACCACGACCGTGGACATGTCCTACACCTATCTCGATTGGGCGCAGCGAAATTTCGAACTGAACGGGATGAAGGGAAAAAACCACGAGCTTGTCCAGGCGGATGTGCTGGTGTGGCTCAAGCAAAACCACGCACGGCGCTACGGTTTGATCTTCCTCGACCCGCCGACGTTTTCACGCTCGAAGCGCATGGAGGACACGTTCGACGTGCAGCGCGATCACGTGGCGCTCATTGTGGATGCCGCCGCGCTGCTCGATCCGGACGGGATTCTGGTGTTCTCGACCAATCTCCGCCGTTTTAAAATCGACCGGGAGGCGTTGTCACCGCTCACGGTCGAAGACATCACCCGCAAAACCATCCCGCAGGACTTCGAGCGCGATCCGAAAATACACCAGTGCTTCCGGATCACGCGGAAATAATATAGGGAAGTTCTGATTAAGTCCGTTCGTGGTGAGCTTGTCGAACCACGAACGGATAGTGGCACTGTAATTACAGTATTCGCCGTTCACCCTTCGACAAGCTCAGGGCGAAGGCAGGACTTGATCAGAGCTTCCTTGGCGGTTAAACCGTCGCGCGGCGGATGGTGCGCTTGAAGGCGTGAATCTGGCGCAGCACGCCGTGCAACTGGCTGCGATCCTCTGAGGCCAGAATCTCGTCGCGCTTTTTCCTGAGATCCCGGATCTTCACCTTGATCGCCGCCTTGTCGATGCCCTCGACATGATGGTGCTCGTGCATGTCGATTCCGAGCGCGGTGCACATGGCCTTGAGCAGATGGTCCTTGTTCATCTGGGTCGCGCCCTCGACCGCCTCGTGCTCGATGCCCTTGGCGATCTCGCGCAGATCGGCCACCGTCTTTTCCTTCAACTCGTGATAGGTGTAGGCCATGCTGATTCTCCTTGTTGCTGGTCTGTCGTAAGAATACCCGTCGCAAGCTTATAAAACTGTCGCCCACCGTTTCAAGCCGGGCACTCCGCTAAATATCCACCGACCGGTAGAAAAACACAAACCGCCCGTTCTCCACGTCCACCATGAGGGTGGCGCCGTGGTGGATGCCATAGTCCACGTAACCCGGCACGGCGCTGTCCTGATGGCATTCGCTCACGTGTTGCGGCGCCTCGAAATCGCGGTCACGATCATACCAGGACAGCAGCATGGGATCGTTCAGGCGCGCGCCGGCCTCGGCTTGGGCCAGTCGCATGGCCTCGAGATAGCCTGCCAGAGGCGCGTGGGGATGAAGCGGCACGACCGTGAT
>NZ_JBGQKW010000035.1:0-25634 GCF_041499725.1 Sulfuricaulis sp. | reverse complement strand
CGGCGGCGATCTCCAGCGCGCGCCGCGCCTGATGCTGGCCTTTGATGTCGTGCAGATCGGGTAGCTCGGAGGATTCGGGCAGATGCCTTTCCGGTTCCTGGCGCGCGAGCAGCTTTTCACCGTTGAGATGTGCCGTCACCTCGAGCAGGTGTTTGGCACCGCGGATATCCGCGCCACCCACCAACGCGGCCTCGAGGGTGTTGGCCGCCGGCAGGATCAGCGCGCGCCCGGTCAGGCGCGTCTGCAGCGCCACGGTGAGCGCGCCGAGCACGGGCCGCAGTTTGCCCGTGAGCGCCAGCTCGCCGATGAATTCGTATTGGTCCAAGTCCCGGGTCGGAATCTGCCCGGAGGCGGCGAGGATGCCGATGGCGATGGGGAGGTCGAAGCGCCCACCCTCTTTCGGCAAATCGGCCGGCGCCAGATTGATGGTGATGCGCCGCGCCGGAAATTCGAAACGCGCGTTTTGCAGCGCCGCCCGCACCCGGTCCTTGCTTTCCATGACGGCCGTTTCCGGCAGGCCGACGATGGAGAGATTCGGCAGGCCGTTCGCGAGATGCACCTCCACCGTGACCGGCGGCGCTTCCATGCCCACCTGGGCGCGGCTGTGAACAACGGCGAGTGACATGGTCATCCCTGAGACTACATGGACAGGATTAGCGGGACTTAAGGGAGTTTACAGAATAGATCTTGAATCGGTATCAGAAATATTTGATCCCGTTAGTCCTGTCTATTTCTTTTTCAGTTTTTCTTCCAGTTCGGCAATCCGTTTTTCGAGTTCCTGCAGCCGTGCGCGGGTGCGCGCCAGCACTTCTTCCTGTACTTCAAGCTCTTCACGCGTGACCAGGTTCAGGCGGTCGAACACGCCTTGCAATGCCGCGCGCACATTTTTTTCCACGTCTTTCGGACCGTGGGGCAGGACCCGGGACAACGCCGCGACGAACTGGTCGAGGATTTTGGTATCGATCATGGTGCGGCATTATATCAAGCCACCCACCGTGGTTCCGTTCGGTATTGGCCCCGTCTTTCCGCACACAAACGGTGCATGGAGTTAAAACCGGATTCTATCTTGGTGCATAAACAGCTGTTCTGTGTCCCCAGGCATATCACAACTCACTGTTACGAAAGAGAAAAACACTCTGGCACAGAATCTGCTTTTAAGCGCACGTCAATTGAGAAACACAGGGGTAGTTTTCTATTTTTTTAACATCCGGCCGCGGTGTAAAGGACCGTAAAGCCGTTCACTTGAGGAGATAAATATGAATTTTCGCAAAACGATTCTGGTGGTGAGTATCGCTGCCGCCTGCGCAAGCACGGCCTTCGCGGCTGACCCCAAGAAAATGCCGGAGAAGCCGGCCGTACCCACACTCGGCCAGGTCATGGAGGCAACCGGTATCAGCGTCAATGGCTATATCGACACTTCGTACACCTACCTGTCTGGCACCGGCAAGTTCACCAGTGGCACAGCGAATCGCGTCTTCGACACCGAGAACCGCAGCTTCAACGTTAACGCGCTCGATCTTACGCTCTCGGCATTGCCTCAGGATGGCTTCGGCGGGATGGTGAACCTCACTGCAGGCACAGACGCCAACGTCATCGGCTCGGCAGGCACCAACAACACGGATCAATTCGATGTCACCCAGGCCTATGTGCACTATGCCAAGGGCAGTCTGATGGTGATCGGCGGCAAGTACGTGACGCTGTCCGGCGCTGAGGTGATCAAAAGCCCGGCCAACCTGAACTTTTCGCGCTCGATTCTATTCGGTTACGCGATTCCGTTCACGCATACCGGCGTGCGCGCCTATTTCACCCCCAGCGGCAGCGCAGTCGCGCCGGACGGCAAGTGGACGTTCATCGCCGGCGTCAACAACGGCTGGGACGTGCAGAGCGAGTCACAGCAAGGGCTTGCGGCCGATGGCTCGCAGGCGGTGGGCAAAACGCTCGAGCTGGGCGCCAATGGCAATATCACCAAGGCCATATCGCTCGCGGCCGTGTATTACGGCGGCAACGAGTCTGCTGGTGCCTTTGAGACCGGTGAGCGCAAACTGCTCGACCTCGTGGCGACCTTCAACGCCACCGATAAGCTGAGCTTCACGTTGAACTACGACACAGCCGAGCAGGACAAGGCGCTGACTGGCGGCAACAAAGCGAAGTGGAGCGGTCTGGCCGGTTATGTCAATTACGTGCTGAGCGATACCTGGCGCGTGGCCTTCCGCGCCGAGTCGTTCGATGACAAGGACGGATTCCGCACCGGCGTCAATCTCGGCAGCGGCGGTCAGAAGTGGAAGGAAAGCACCGTTACACTGGCCAACACGCCGGCTAAGAACGTGGAATTGCGTGCCGAACTGCGTACGGACAGCTCCAATGAGTCCAGCTTCAAACAGACGGATGGCAGCACCAAGAAGGACCAGCACTCGGCAGCGCTGGAGGCCATCTACAAGTTCTAGTCATACACGGTGAACGGGGTGGCGACCGGCCGCCCCGCTAGCCACAGAGGAGGCAATATGAAGTTCGTTACTGCAATCATCAAACCCTTCAAGCTCGACGACGTGCGCGATGCGCTCGCCGAAGTCGGCGTGCAGGGTGTCACCGTCACCGAGGTCAAGGGCTTCGGCCGTCAGAAGGGCCACACCGAACTTTACCGTGGTGCAGAGTATGTCGTGGATTTTCTGCCCAAGGTAAAACTCGAGGTCGCCATCGATTCCAAGCAGCTGGATCGCGTCATTGAGGCCATCGTCAAGGCAGCCCACACTGACAAGATCGGCGACGGAAAAATCTTTGTCACTGACCTGGAACAGGTCGTCCGCATCCGCACCGGTGAAACCGGCAAAGATGCGCTTTGATACAGGAGAAAATTCCATGTTTATGTCATTCAATCTGAAAAAGCTGTTCGGCGCCTTCGGCGTCGTACTGCTGCTAATGTCGCCATTGTTCGCTTTTGGTGACCAAACGCCGGCTCCTGCGGCGCCCGCGGCATCAGCCCCGGCCGCCGCCACGGCGGCGGCACCCGCTCCCACGCCGAACAAGGGCGACGTGTCGTGGATGCTGATTTCCACGGCGCTGGTGCTGATGATGAGCGTGCCGGCGCTGGCGCTGTTCTACGGCGGCATGGTGCGCTCGAAGAACGCGCTGTCGGTGCTGATGCAAGTGTTCGTCGTGTTTTCGCTGATCACGGTGCTGTGGTGCGTCTACGGCTACAGCCTCGCGTTCACCGAGGGCAGCGGTTCGCTCGCCCCATTCTTCGGTGGTCTCGACCGGCTATTCCTGAAGGGTACATTCAACGCGGCAGACGGCAGCTTCTCCATGGCCGGAACCTTTAGCAAGGGCACCCCGCTCTACGAGCTCGTGTTTGTGGCCTTCCAGGCGACCTTTGCCGCCATCACCTGCGCGCTGATCCTGGGTGCGTTCGTTGAGCGCGTGAAGTTCTCCGCCGTGCTTATCTTCATGGTGATCTGGTTCACCTTCGCCTACTTGCCGATCTCGCACATGGTGTGGTTCTGGATGGGTCCGGATGTCTACACCGCGGCGAACGTGGTCGATGCGATGAACGCCAAGGCCGGATTGCTATGGCAATGGGGCGCGCTCGACTTCGCGGGCGGCACGGTGGTGCACATCAATGCCGGTGTCGCGGGTCTGGTCGGTGCCTATGTCATCGGCAAGCGCATTGGCTTCGGCAAGGAGCATATGGCGCCGCACAACGTGACCATGACCATGATCGGTGCTTCGCTGCTGTGGGTCGGTTGGTTCGGTTTCAACGCGGGTTCCGCGCTCGAAGCGAACGGCTCCGCATCGCTCGCTTTCATGAACACCTACCTCGCCACCGCCTGCGCGGTGCTGTCGTGGATGTTCGGTGAGTGGATCTTCAAGAGCAAGCCGTCGATGCTGGGCGCGGCCTCGGGTGCGGTTGCGGGCCTCGTCGCGATCACGCCAGCGGCCGGCAATGTCGGCATCCCCGGTGCGTTCGTTATTGGCACCGGCGCCGGTCTCATCTGCCTCTGGGGTGTCAACCAGCTCAAGGGCTGGCTCAAGGCCGACGACTCACTGGACGTTTTCGGTGTGCATGCCGTTGGCGGCGTCTTCGGTGCGTTGATGACCGGTATATTCAATGCGCCGTCGCTGGGCGGACCCGGTTTCTATAACAACTGGTTCGAGATGAAGCCTGGCTATGGCGCGATCATGGATCAGTTCATTATCCAGGCCAAGGCTGTCGGTGTGACGGTAGTCTGGACGGCGGTAGTGGCATTCATCGCGTATAAGATCGCCGACTGGACAGTGGGTCTGCGTGTCAGCGCGGAAGAAGAGCGCGAGGGTCTGGATACCACTTCCCACGGGGAGTCGGCCTATCGTATTTGAAGAACAGTTTCCTTCTGTGAGAGTTGACGGGCGCCGCTGGCGCCCGTTTTTTTTTGCTGAGAAAGCTCTGATTTAAGTCCGTCCGTGCTGAGCCCTTCGACTTCGCTCAGGACAGGCCCGTCGAAGCACGAGCGGACTCAGGCGAGTGGAAGACTTTTATCAGTGGTTCCCTAGCTGGCCAGCGCCACCTGGGCGGGCACGTGCCACGGCTTGCCGTTGATCAGCAATTGTCCCTGGCGGATGGATAGCCTGAGCTTGTAGACGCCATTTTCTTCGATGAGCAGACGCGTGAAATCGTTCCGTGCCAGGTATTGCGGGAACACCCGGTCAACGATTTCCGCCATGGCTTCCGGGCCGAGATGGGCCACGTCATCCGCCGTCAGCGCGCCGCTTTGGCGATAGGCCGCGATGTCCTGGCGGATCTGCGGCGTGAGCAGGCGCTTGAGTACCGCGGCGGGAATGGCCAGCTCGAGGTCGCCAATGAAGGCCGTCAGGATTTGCATCGGATTCCGGGCGATGTCGCGTTTCCGGCCGTCGAGAACAAACTTCCCCTTGCCGCTGATCTCGCCTTCCCGGGTCTTGAAGCTCAGTTGCGTGATTTCCACTTCCGGGGCCTTTTTGGACAGCACCGCGATGAGTTCCATGGCTTTCCCGGCCACGATCATGCCCGCTTGCGCGGGAGGCAGGTTGCCGCGGGTGAGGGTGTCGATCTCGTTTTTGAATTTCACCAGCGCCGCCGCATCCAGGTTACGCGCCTCGATCACCAGTTGCCCGGGTCCGAAGCGTTCCTTCGCGACCTGAACTTCATCATGTGTGTAACGGATGACCAGGTTGACGTTGTCGCCGGCGGAGCGCGCCGTGGACGAGAGCACGAACCCCTTGAAGCCGACGCGCCCGGCGGCATTGCCGAACTCGAGCCGCGCGACGTTCAGGCTGGCGTCGCCGAAGGAATAACCCGCGATGCCTTCCTGCGTGTCGGAATGCAGCGACAGATTGGACAGCGTCATATCGCCCTGCTGTTCGGGGGCGGTCAGCGTCAGCGACGGCATGAGCGCGTCGAACCGGATCTTGTGCCACGCCCGGTCGAATGTCATGTCCGCGCTCATGCCACGCCAATCGATGGCCTCGCCTTTGGCGCCGGTGGTCTTGATCGGGGACATTTCGGCGCGCATCGTGCCGCCGCCATTCAGGCGGAAGGTGGTCTCGGTGGAGAGCGGTGGCAGGTTCAGGAGCTGTTGTTTTCCGACCGCGGCCAGGGTGATCTGACTGGCGATGCGCGCCTGCACCGGCGTGACGCGCCAATCGCCTTCCAGTATCCGGTCGAGCGGCAGCGGTCCGTGGCTGATGCGGTGTTGGGCGATGAACTCGATCGGGATTTGCGGAAGACGGATGACGGTCTCGGCCGTGGAACTGAACCAGCCGCGCGCATAATTTTTGCCCGTGAATTGCAGACCGCTGCTGCTCGACAGTTGTTCGAGCATGGCGCCGTAGGTCTTTTCCGCTTCCATGCCGAACCAGTACGGCAATCCCACGGCGGCCAGCGCCACCAACGCGATCAGCGTGAAACCGAGAACCAGCGTGAATTTCTTCATGCGTGAGCGTGCTGCCCGCCGCGTCCGGTCATGGGCGCTGCCGGCAATCTCCCGTGCACGACTCGCGGCATCAGGCGATCAGAACTTTTTGTGCGAGCCGTCGCAAAAAGGTTTTTTGAGGGAGTGTTTGCAACCGCACATGGCCACCTGAGTCGCCTCGGCCAGTTCCAATTTGATGGGCTCAAAAACGCTGCCCTTGTGCGAACCGTCGCAGAAAGGCTGGGTCTTGGATTGGCCGCAGGCGCACCACCGGTAGGTACCGGGTTTGAGATCGAGGACGTAGGGGCCTTTCTGGGCAATTTTGGGTTCCATGGTGGTTCCGGTGATTGAGGGGTTCGGTGGCAAGGGATGGTCGGGGAGTTTTATACGCTGAACGGCCTTCGGGTTCAAATCGCGCGCGGCGCGCAGCCGGGAGAAGCAAAGAGCTAGGTGGCTGGCCGACGCAGGAATTCCGGGCTGGCGAGCGCCGCGGCATGGATGTCGCGGTTGTAATAGCGCGTGGCGAACGTCTTGGCGGTGACGTCTTGGGCGCGGAAGTTCGCGAGAGCCATGTCCTTGCCCGCCATGGTGGCGCTCCACCAGCCGGACGGGTAGGTGCACTGCGGGAAGAACAGCGTCGCGACATCACGGAAGCCCGCGGCCTTGAAGGATTTTTGTACTGACAGGATAAGCTCGGCGTGAAACAGCGGTGACTCGCTCTGACCGACGACAATGCCGCGTGGCCGCAACGCCCGGAAACAGTTTTTGTAAAAGGCCTCGGAGAAAAGACCGGCCGCCGGTCCCACCGGGTCGGTCGAATCGATGATGATGACGTCGTAGGTTTCGGGTTTGGCGTCCGCCACCCATTTGATCCCGTCGGCAAAATACAGCCGCGCGCGCGGATCATTATTCGATTCGCACAATTCGGGAAAAAACTTTTCCGACACCCGCGTGACGCGCTCGTCCAGCTCGACCTGCTCGGCCAGCGTCACGGTTTTGTGCTTCAGGACTTCATGCAGCGTGCCGCAGTCGCCGCCACCGATGACCAGCACCCGTTTCGGATCGGGATGGGTGAACAGCGCCGGGTGCGACATCATTTCGTGATACACGAAATTGTCGCGGTCGGTGACCATGACCAGGCCATCGAGCGTCATGAGCGTACCGAAGGTTTCGGTTTCGTAGATCTCGATGCGCTGGTAGGTGCTCTGTTCGTCGTGCACCTTGCTGTTGATCTTGAGCGAGATGGCCGAACCCTGGCCGGCCCATTCCTCGGTGTACCAGTTCTTGTCGAGCGGCATGTGTTTGTGTTGGCTTGAGAGCTTGTCGGAGGCGGGATTTTATACGCCAAGCGCGCGGCCGGCTACTTGATACTTGCCAACCGCTACTTGATACTTGCCGCATGATCGGCTGGTCCATACAAAAGGCACGCGACACGTACAACATCGCCCACTGGAGCGGCGGCTACTTCGACATCAACGGCAAGGGCCACCTCGTCTGCCGGCCGGATGCGCGCACCGACCAGGCCGGAGTCGATCTGTACGAACTTTCCAAGGAGATCAAAGCCGTGGGTCTGTCGCTGCCGGTGCTGGTGCGCTTCTCCGACATCCTGCGCCACCGCGTCGAGACCCTGTGCGGCGCCTTCGATCGCGCGATGCAGGCCGACGGCTACCGTGGCCAATACACCTCCGTTTACCCGATCAAGGTTAACCAGCAGAAAAGCGTGGTCGAGAAGATTCTCGCGCGCCAGGATGGACGCGTGGGGCTCGAGGCCGGCTCCAAGCCCGAGCTGCTGGCGGTGCTGGCACTGTCGCGTCAGGACGGCGGCGTGGTGGTGTGCAACGGCTACAAGGACCGCGAGTACATCCGCCTGGCCCTTATCGGCAAGGAGCTGGGCCATCGCGTGTACATCGTCGTCGAAAAGCCCACCGAGCTGGAACTTGTCATCCAGGAATCCAAAAACCTGGGTGTAACGCCGCTGATCGGGCTGCGCATGCGGCTGGCCTCGATCGGCGCCGGCAAGTGGCAGAATACCGGCGGCGAAAAATCCAAATTCGGCCTGTCCGCGGCGCAGGTGCTGGACGCCATCGCGCGCCTGCGCGCGGTGAATCTGCTGCCGAGCCTGCAGATGATGCATTTTCACATGGGCTCGCAAATCGCCAACATCCAGGACATTCAGCTCGGTATGCGCGAGGCCGCGCGCTACTACGCCGAGTTCCGCGCCAACGGCGCCGACATCAAGGTGCTCAATGTCGGCGGCGGGCTGGGCGTGGACTATGAAGGCACACGCTCGCGCAGCTTCTGCTCCATGAACTACTCGGTCGATGAGTACGCACACAACATTGTGCATGCCATCACCGACATCTGTGCAGAAAAGAAATTGCCGCATCCCGATATTGTCACCGAATCCGGACGCGCCATGACCGCGCACCACGCCGTGCTCATCACGAATGTCGTGGATACCGAATCCGCCCCGGGCGCGGATTCGGTGCCGAAGGCGACTGAAAGCGAACCCGCGATCATCCGCGACCTGTGGCAGACGCTCACCACACTATCGGAACGCTCCGTCGTCGAGGCCTATCATGACGCCGCCTACCGCCTGACCGAGGCACAGGGCATGTTCAGCCACGGGGTGCTGACACTGGCGCAGCGCGCGCGCGCCGAGCAGATTTATTTCGCCATCTGCTGGAAGGTGCGCGAACTGTTGCAGCCCGCGAGCCGCACGCACCGCGAAATTCTTGACGAGCTCAACGAGAAACTCGCGGACAAGTATTTCTGCAATTTCTCCCTGTTCCAATCCATGCCTGACCACTGGGCCATCGACCAGATTTTTCCGGTAGTACCGCTGAATCGCCTGAACGAGCCGCCCACGCGCCGCGGAGTGATGCAGGACATTACCTGCGATTCCGACGGCAGTATCGATTTATACGTGGACGGCGAAGGCATCGACTCCACGCTGCCGCTGCATCCGTTGCGCGAGAATGAGCCATACCTGCTCGGGATTTTTCTGGTCGGCGCCTATCAGGAGATTCTCGGCGACATGCACAACCTGTTCGGCGACACCGATTCGATTCACGTCGAGCTGAAACCGGATGGCGGCTATCAATTGTCACAAGCGAAGCAAGGCGACACCGTGGACTCGGTTTTACGTTATGTGCATTTCAACGCCGACGATCTGCTTGCCTCCTACCGCGCCAAGATCGAGCGCGCCGAATCACTCAGCGCAAAAAACCGCGAGACTTATCTTGCTGAACTGTCGGAAGGGCTGAAAGGGTACACGTACCTAGAGGATTAAAGGAGTTTCTTGTCCTTTAATCCATCGGCATGACGCCAGAGATACCACGAACCGACCGAACGGAACGGCTGCCAGCACTCGGTCATTTTCTGAAAATCGGCTTTGGTGGGTTTGCGACGGAGTTGATAGGCGGCCCTGAAGCCGCTCTGAATACCGAAGTCGTCGATAGGCAGTACATCCAGCCTACCGAGCGTGAAGATCAGCAGCATCTCGACCGTCCAGCGTCCGACACCGTAAATCTCGACGAGGCGGAGGATCAATTCTTCGTCGTCGAGGCGTCGTGCCTGCGCACGGGTCGGGACAATTCCTTCACGCGCCTTGGCGGCGATGTCGCGGATGGCGGTAACTTTGTTGCGCGAGAAACCGACCGAGCGTAGTCGCGCAAAATGCGTCGCCAGCACCTCGTGCGGTTCGGGGAATCGCTTGTCCGGATAGAGCGCGACGAAGCGGCCGAGAATCGTTTGGGCGGCGCGGCCGTTGAGTTGCTGGTGCGCAATGGCGCGCGTCAGGCTTTCATAGGGCGACCACCGAAGCGGGCGGAGCGCGCACGGACCGATGTCGCGGATCAGCCGCGCCATGGTGCGATCAACGCGGGCAAGATGTTTTTCGGCGGCTTTGAGTTTGTCGTTAAAAGTTGGCACGGGGTGAAATCAAGCCGACGTCTGTTACGAAGAGAAATTACCCGGCCTCGCCCTTTTTGACTTTCAACCGGATTGCCTTGATGCCCAGCTTCTGTAACTGGATGGCGGTGGCGTCGAGCTGCTCGATTTTTTCGTAGGGGCCGAGGCGCACGCGGTGATACTCGCCCTTGCCCTCGATAATGATTTTCTGGATATGCGCCACCAGCCCCGCGAGCGCGAGTTTGGCCTTCATCTGGTCGGCTTCTTCAAAGCCCGCGAACGAGCCCGCCTGCAGAATGTAACTCACGCCCTCCTCCGGTTTGGCTTTGACCGGTTTGGCGCGCGCCCGCCGCTCGGGCAGCACGGTCTCGGTTTCCGGGAGGATGGTGTAGAAATCGAATTTCGGCTTGGGGGGTTTCGCGGGTTCCGGTTCTTTCCTGGCGGGCTTTTCCGCCGGTTTGCTGAAACTGGAAAAGAAGTTCCCGAGCCCGCTGCGGCCATCACCGCGGTGGGAGTACATCTGCCACAGCATCACCCCGGCTACGCCGATGCCGATGCCGACGAGAAGCAACAGCCAGCCGGGTTTTCGAAAACGGCTTCTCGAAGATCTTCTGCGTGCTTGCGCCATGCGGTAACTTTACATCGTCTCCGGGGCCGACACACCCAGAAGCTTCAGCCCGTTGGCAATTACCTGACGCGTCGCCACGATCAGGTTGAGGCGGGCGTCGCGCACCGCGGCGTCGTCGACCAGAAACGTGTGGGCACCGTAATAGGTGTGGAAGTCGTAGGCGAGCTCGCGCAGGTAATAGGCGACTTGATGCGGCTCGTAGGCCGTGGCGGCCGCCTCCAGCACTTCCGGGTAGCGCGCGAGCCGTTCGATGAGTGCCAGTTCATGCGGCTCCGCGAGTCGCGCCAGGTTCCGTTCGCCGTTCGCCGGATCGTGGGTGAGTCCCTTTTCTTTCATTTGCCGGAACACGCTGTGGATGCGCGCATGCGCGTACTGCACGTAAAACACCGGGTTGTCGTTGGACTGCGACTTCGCCAGATCGAGGTCGAAATCCATGTGCTGTTCGCACTTGCGCAGCACGTAGAAAAACCGCGCGGCATCATTGCCCACCTCGTGCCGCAGCTCGCGCAGCGTGACGAACTCGCCGCTGCGGGTGGACATCTGCATGCGTTCGCCACCTTTATAAAGAATGGCGAATTGCACCAGCAGCACGTGCAGCCGCTCCGGATCGTCGCCGATGGCGGCGAGAGCCGCCTTGACGCGCGGCACGTAGCCGTGATGATCCGCGCCCCAGATATCGATCACCCGGTCGTAACCGCGCTCGAGCTTGTCCATGTGGTAAGCGATATCGTGGGCGAAATAGGTCTTCTGGCCGTTCTCGCGCACTACCACGCGGTCCTTCTCGTCGCAATAGTCGGTGGAACGGAACCACAGCGCGCCCTCTTTTTCGTAAACATGTCCCGATTTTTTCAGACGCTCGATGGCGCGCTCGGCGGCGCCGTCTTCGACGAGCGCGCGCTCGGAAAACCACTGGTCGTAGCTGACGCCGAACTCTTCAAGATCCTGGCGGATGTCATCGAGGATGACATTGAGGCCAAGGTCGAACACCTGACGATAGGTAGCATGGCCGAGCAGCGATTTGGCACGCTCGATGAGCGCGTCGATATGGGTTTCCTTGTCGCCGCCCTTGGGTTCGTCGGGCGGCACGTCCGCGAATACCTTCGCGGACACATGACGATACTTGTCGCCGTTTTCGCGGTGTAGGGTCGCGCCTATGTCGTAGACGTAATCGCCCTTGTAACCGTTGACGGGAAAGTCGAATTTTTCGCCGCACAATTCGAGATAGCGCAGCCAAACGCTGGTGGCGAGGATGTCCATCTGCCGGCCGGCGTCGTTGATGTAGTACTCGCGGTGCACCTGGAAGCCGACGGCATCGAGCAGGTTGGCAAGCGTGGCGCCGTAGGCCGCGCCGCGTCCGTGCCCGACATGCAGCGGGCCGGTGGGATTGGCCGAGACGAATTCCACTTGCACCTTACGCCCAGCACCCAGGCGGCTGCGACCGAAACTTTCGCGCTTGTCCAGAATTTCACGAATGATGCCGTGGTTGGCGTCGGGGCGCAGGAAAAAATTGATGAAGCCGGGCCCGGCGATCTCGACCTTGATGACCTTGTCGGAAGCCGGCAGGGCCTTGAGGATTTTTTCTGCCAGCTCGCGCGGCTTGGCGCGTGCCTGCTTGGCCAGCACCAGGGCGATGTTGCACGCGTAGTCGCCATGTTCCTTGGATTTGGTGTGGTCCACCGTGATCGCCGCGCCGTGAGCGGGCGGCAGCGCGCCGGTGGCCTCGAGGCCCGCGAGTGCCGAGGCGATCAGATTTTCAATATGGTGTTTCAATGGATTTTCGGCAGCACGTAAAGGACGCCGATTCTACCGGTCCAATCGCAGGACGAGAAGCCGCAGCACGAAGCCGTCGTGATTACGGCTCGTCCGCGCCGTGCATCAGGTTTTCCACTTCGCGCAGGTTCGCGCGCTTCATCGGTTTGCCGTCCACCGGGCTGAGCGGTGTCTCGCGCGCTTCACGCCGGTCGAACACGCACAGCTCCACGGCCACGCCGTCGGCGGTGAAAAGGTAGGCCGGGAAGGTTTCGTGACGTTCGCCGCCGAAGCGCAAACGTCGGTCCGCCTGCTCGTAGGGAATGCTGTGTTCCTGCAGCCAGAAACCAATTTCCTCCGGCGAGTCGGCGGTGAGATGCAGCTGGATCGCGCTGGCCGAGGTCACGGTGCCGCTCAGCACCGGGCCCACCAGGCGCGGCTCGAAATTGGCCAGGAAGCGCATGGCCTCGGCGGCGAGCCCGCGCAGGCGGTGCAGGCTCTGCGTGACACGCCCGGCGTGAAATAGCCGCAGGTATTCCTGCAGCGCGGAATCTACCTCGTCGTTGCCCGGCAGATGTTTAGTCTCGGGCAGACCGAGACGCGCGGCGGCCTTGCGCTTGGCGGCGTGGAAGTCGCGTACGCCCTCTTCCGCCATGATGCGCGCGGCATGCGCGGCGATTTGCCGGCGCAACTCGTCCGTGCCCGGTGCCTGGGATTTGGACCGGTGCCCGACCTGAGGAGAGCGGGGCTTGGTGCCCATCAGAACAGTTTCTCGCGCACGTTATCCGGTGCCTGGTCCGGTGATGCGGTCGTGGCGCCTGGTTCTCCTTCAACACCCGGCAGCTCGTGCGGCGTTTCCGTGCCCTGAATGAAATATTCCTCCATCGCCTGCGGGTCGTCGGCCGTCGTCGGTTTTCCGGTTTCGCTGTTGACGGTGATGCGCACCACGTTCTGCGGCGGCGTCAGCGGCTTTTCGGGAGTGCCCTGCAGCGCGGTGCGCATGAAGTCGATCCATATGGGCAGCGCCGCGCGCGCGCCGGTCTCGCCGCGGCCGAGCGAGGCGGGCTGGTCGAAACCGATCCATGCCGTGGTGACCATATCGGCGTTGAAGCCCGAGAACCAGGCATCGCGATAGTCGTTGGTGGTGCCGGTCTTGCCGGAGAGGTCCTTGCGCCCGAGGACAAGGGCTTTCTGTCCGGTTCCCTCGCGGATCACGTCCTGCATCATGCTGGCCACGAGGAAGCTCACTTCGGGGCTCAGCACGCGCGGCGCGATCGGCGGCTTCTCCTTATCTGAGGGATTGGCGGGCGCAGATGCCGGTGCCGGTATTCCCGGTGTAACGGCGCTTGCCGGAACGTCGGCCGCTCCTGCGCGACTTGCGCTCGCGGCATTTGTGCTTCCCTGCACATCAGTCGCTCCCGGCATCCTGCCTCTCGCGACACTTGTACTTCCCTGTACATCGCAGTCACGGCAAAGAATTGCCGGCTTGGCTTGCTCGAGAACGTTGTGATTGGCATCCTCGATGCGTGCGATGAAGTACGGTGTAACGCGATAACCGCCGTTGGCGAACACGCTAAACGCGTTCACCATCTGCATCGGCGTCGCCGAGGCCGTTCCCAACGCGAGCGAGAGATTGCGCGGCAGTTTGGCGGGCTCGAAACCGAAGCGTTCCAGATACTCGGCGGCATAGGCGACGCCGATGGCGCGCAGCAGGCGCACGGCGACGAGATTGAGTGATTGCGCCAGTGCCTTGCGCAGCCGCGTCGGTCCGAAGAACTTTTTGCTGTAATCCTCCGGGCGCCATTCATCTTCGGGCGATTCACCTTCCATGACGATCGGTGCCCCGCTCACGGTGCTCGCGGCGGTGAATCCCTTGTCCAGCGCGGCGCTGAAGATGAAGGGTTTGATACTCGAACCGGGCTGGCGCTCGGCTTGGGTCACGCGGTTAAAGCCGCTCTGGTAAAAATCGAATCCGCCGGTGAGAGCCAGCACCGCGCCGTCGGAGGGACGCAGTGACACGAGCGCGCCGCTGACCTCCGGAATCCCGGCGAGTCGCCATGGTCCGATCTCCTGTTGCAGCGCCGGGTTTTCAATCGCTTCGAGGTAAATGATATCTCCGGACTTCAGCACGTCCGCGGCCTTCTTGGGCGCCGCCCCCAGGGTGTTTTCATCGATGTAGGCACGGGCCCACGACAGCCCCGGCCAGCCGATTTCGGCGATGGTGCCGTCCTGGGTGTAGACCTGCGCGCTTTTATCGTCGACCTTGAACACGACGCCCGGAAGCAGGTCGCCCACGACCCGGTAATCCTTGAGCACGTCGTCGAGATGTTCCTTGTCCGGCTCGCCGCTGACGGTTACGTGACCGGCGGGCCCGCGGTAACCATGACGGTGATCGTACTCGAGCAATCCGTCGCGCAGCGCCTTGACCGCGGCCTGCTGGTCATTGGTGTTGATCGTGGTGTAGACATGAAATCCACCGGCGTAGGTCTTTTCGTCATAAGCCTGGATCATGTACTGGCGCACCATCTCGGCCACGTAAGGTGCCTCGACATTAAACTTGTAGGCATGCTTGCCGGCGGCGAGCGGCGTGTTAACCGCCTGGGTGTATGCCGCCTCGTCGATGAAGCCAAGATTTTGCATCTGGCGCAGGATGGCATTGCGCCGTTCGATGGCGTTGTCGGGATTGGTCAGGGGGTTGTCGCGCGATGGCGCCTTCGGAAGCCCGGCGAGCATCGCCATTTCCGGGAGCGTCAATTCCTTGAGCGTTTTCCCGTAATAAACCTGCGCCGCCGCGGCGAAGCCGTAGGCGCGATGGCCGAGAAATATCTTGTTGAAGTAGAGCTCGAGAATTTGTTCTTTGCTCAATTCGCGTTCGATCTTGAACGCCAGCAGGATTTCCTTGATTTTGCGTGAATAGGTTTTTTCGGGGCTGAGAAAGAAGTTGCGCGCCACCTGCATGGTAATGGTGCTGGCGCCCTGTCCCGCGCTTTGGGTGCGCAGGTTGTGCAAGGTAGCGCGCAGGATGCCGGCGAAGTCCACGCCGTGGTGATAGAAGAAGGAACGATCCTCGGCCGCGAGCACCGACTTGATGAGCAGATCCGGCACCTCGTCGATGCGCACGGGAATACGTTTTTCCTCGCCGAACTCGGCGATCAGCTGACCGTCGGACGCGTAGACCCGCATCGGCACTTTCAACTGCGCCCCCGAAAGGTCGTCGAGCGAGGGCAAGGTCGGTGTCAGGATGAGAGCGACCAGCGTGAGCATCACCACGCCGCTGGCGAAAAACCCGAACAGTCCGATCAGAGCCAGTTGCCAGCGTTTGGTGGGCAGATGCTGGCGGGTCCATCGGGAGAAAAAACTCCCAGAATCATTCATAGGTAGTGGCGAGGCTTATGGAGCTTGGTCAGGGAGAGTCGTGTTTCGGTGTACGGGCCAGTATAAACCACCCTCCGTCAGACACGGTATTTCAGGTTTTTCGCCAACGGCGTGCCGTGAAATTCAGCGGGGAACCCACGAAAACAGGCTAAATACGCCGATTTGTCATTTCTGATTTCTATGGTCTATATTAATCTACATTATATGTATTAATCATAACTAATGGATTTCTAAGAGGGAAATTAGGTGACAGGGCTTTCTGGTTTATTTGCCAAGAAAAAGCCGCCACTGATAGGGATCGATATCAGCTCCTCGGCCGTGAAGGTCCTTGAACTGAGCAAGTCAGGCGAGCACCTGCGCGTGGAGCGCTATGCCGTAGAACCCCTACCTCAGAATGCGGTCGTCGAGCACGCGATCACGGAAGTCGAGCAGGTTGCTCAGGTCGTTGAGCGCGCCATCAAGAAATCCGGCACCCGCGTCAAGCACGCCGCGGTGGCAGTGCCGGCTGCCCATGTCATCACCAAGACCATCAAAATGGCGGCCAACCTGAGCGATCAGGATCGCCAGATGCAGGTGGAGATGGAAGCGGATCATTACATTCCCTATCCCCTGAACGAAATTAATCTCGATTTCCAAATTCTGGGCCCATCGGAAAACAACCCGGAAGAAGTGGACGTGCTGATGGCCGCCTGCCGCAAGGAAATCGTGGACGACTATCTCGCCGTCATTCAGCAGCCGGGCCTGACACCCATGGTCGTGGATGTTGAAACCTATGCGATGGAGAATGCCTTTTCACTCATCACCAGCCACATGCCGGGCGGCGGCATGGAGAAGACCATCGCGGTTCTGGATATCGGCGCCACGGCGACCACTATTAACGTGGTGCATAACAACCGCTCGGTTTACACGCGTGATCACGCCTTCGGCGGCCGACAGCTGACGGAAGAGATTCAGCGCCGCTATGGCCTCTCCTATGAAGAAGCGGGATTGGCCAAGAAACAGGGCGGCCTGCCGGACAATTACCAGACCGATGTACTGCGCCCGTTCATGGAGGCCATGTGCCAGGAGATCATGCGCGCGCTGCAGTTCTTCTATTCCTCGACGCCGTTCAACAGCGTGGACCAGTTGCTGCTCGCCGGCGGCTGCGCGCAGGTCGCGGGTATCGATGAGCTGGTAGCGGCGCGCATCGGCGTGCCGGCAATGGTGGCCAATCCCTTCGCCAGCATGTCGCTCGCTTCGCGCATCAAGCCGCAGCTTCTCTCCAATGACGCCCCTTCGCTCATGATCAGTTGTGGGCTTGCGATGCGGAGCTTTGACGAATGACGACGCGCGTTAACCTATTGCCGTGGCGCGAAATGCGCCGCAAGGAGCAGGACCGGCAATTGCTCACCATTGCCGTGGGCGCGTGGATCCTGATGGGTGTAATCATTTTCTATGCGCACGTGCATGTCAGCGCCCTGATCGAGAACCAGAACAAGCGCAATGAATTTTTGAACCAGGAGATCGCCAAGGTCGAGAAGGAGATCAAGGAGATCACCGAACTCAAGAAGCAGCGGGGCGACCTGATCGCACGCATGAACGTCATTTATCAACTGCAGGGAGCCCGCGCCCAAGTGGTGCATCTGTTCGATGAGCTGGCGCGCAAGCTCCCAGACGGAATTTATTTCTCGTCCCTGAAGCACTCCGGCAGCATTATCGCGTTGCAGGGCGTGGCGCAGTCGAATGCCCGTGTTTCGGCGCTCATGCGCAACCTGGCTTCTTCCGACTGGTTCGCCGATCCGGAGCTCGAGGTCATCACGGTGAAAGCCCAAGGAAGCGACCGTGTCAGCAACTTTTCACTAAAGGTCAAACAGGCCGCCAAGCAGCAGAAGAAACTTACGGATGCCGGCACATGACTCTCGACGATCTGAAAAATATCGATATCAACAATCTCGGTTCCTGGCCGGTGCCGATCAAGATCGGTGGGATTCTGGTCGTTTGCGTCATTGTTCTTTTCGCCGGCTTCTGGTTTCTCATTCAGGGTGAACTCGAGCAGTACGGTGAGTCTCAGAAGAAAGAAGACGGTCTACGCGAGACCTACATGAACAAGAAGGCCTTGGCGATCAATTTGCCGGCGTACAAGGAACAAATGGAGGAAATGGAACAGACCTTCGGCAGCCTGTTGCGGCAATTGCCGAATACCACGGAAGTTCCTGACCTGCTGGTGGATATCACCCAGGCTGGATTGGGCCGGGGACTTGAATTCACCTTGTTCCGTCCGGAGAAGGAACTGCCCAAGGATTTCTATGCCGAGATGCCGATCAGCGTCGAGGTCCGGGGCACTTATCACGAGCTGGCTCAGTTTGTGAGCGATGTCGCCGCGCTTCCCCGCATCGTCACATTTGGTGATATCGCCATCACTTCCGCCGGCAAGGACAATAAGCTGACCATGTCGGCGAAGGCGAAAACCTATCGTTACATGGAAGAGGGCAGTGCGGCGAAACAGGACAAGGCAGCGCCCCGGGCACGTAAGAAATAGTCATGAGAGATGCTAAATTACTATTAGTCACCGGCCTACTAAGCCTTGTGCTGAGCGGGTGCAGCAGCGATGGCCTGGAGGATTTGCGCGATTTCGTCAAGAACGCCTATGCCGACAAGAAACCGAAGGTCGAGCCGCTCCCGGAAATCAAAATGCAGGAAACCTTTATTTATAATTCCGCCAATCTGGCGGATCCCTTCGCCACTTTTAATCTCAATCCGCAGAGCCAGAAGAACGCCAGCGGACCGCGCCCGGATCCGAACCGGCGCAAGGAACCGCTGGAAGACTACCCTCTGGATTCGTTGAAGATGGTCGGCACGCTTATGCGCGGCAAGCAGACATGGGCTGTTATTCAGGCGCCAGATGGAACTGTCCATCGCGCACAAAAAGGCGATCACCTGGGGCAGAACTCCGGCATGATCAGCAAGATCACCGAGGAAAAAATTGACCTGATCGAATTGATCCAGGGCAACATGGGCGATTGGGTCGAGCGTGAAGCCAACCTGGCGCTGGTGGAATGAACCGGAACAAACAAGGCGGGATGATATGAAACAGCACACTCAAATCTTGCGCAACGTCGCCGTCGCGGCCGGCAAATGCCTGTCGCTTGTGATTGCCATGGCCGGAATGACCGCCGCGGCACTGGGTGCAGAAATACTGTCCATCGCCTGGGAGCCGGGCAGCGAGGCACCAGTCTTACAGATAAAACTTGCCGGTGAATCTACCTACAAGACTCAGGTGCTGGAAGACGGACAGCGGCTGCGTATCAGTTTTCCGGACAGCAGCATGGGGACGTCACTCGCGGAATTGCAGGGGCTGGACAAGGTAAAAGGGGTTTATCCTTATCTTGCCGATAACGGTACTTCCGTGGTGGTGGATTTGCTGATGACCGAACCCGGCCAGCTCGACGTGCAGAAAGCCGAATATGGGTATCGCGTGGTGGCCGCCGCCGCGTCGACCGCTGTACCTGCCTTGCCAACACCGATCACGGCGGAAACTCCTGCTGTGACAACTCCTCCGCCATCCTCACCTACCGAGGCAACTGCCAAGGCCCAGGAAAAGCCGGCTGAAAAAGCAGCCGGAGCCGAACCAGCCGCCGCACCGCCGGCTGTGGAAGAGAAAAATGTCATCGAAGAAATTCTCTATGCCAAACTGCCTGGCGATCGGATTCAGATCACGATAAAGATGGCAAAGGTACCTGTGGAGCCGAATGCCTTCACCATCACCAACCCCGCGCGCATATCGCTGGATTTTCCCAAGACACAGGTCGGGCTCGCCAAAAAGAGTATCGCGGTCAAGGAAGCGGCCGTTACTAGCGTGACCGCCATTGAGGCGGATGACCGTTCGCGCATCGTGCTGAGTCTGGTCAAGCCGGTGGCGTATTCGACGAATATCGAAGGCAACAATTTCGTTGTGACCGTGGAGGCGCCGGTGACCGCTATTGCCGGGGCGGTGGAGCCCAAGACCACGCATTTCGCGAGCAGTCACAAGACCGGGAAATACAGTCTCAAGGCGATTGATTTCCGCCGTGGTCCGCAGGGAGACGGAAAAATCATCATTAATCTTTCCGATCCCGCTGTCGGTGTCGACATTCGCGAACAGGCAGGCGAGATCATGGTGGATTTTCTGAATACGTCGGCGGCTTCCGAACTGCAACGCCGTCTTGATGTGGTTGACTTCGCCACGCCGGTGCAGACGGTCGATACCTATGCCCAGGGAAAGAACACGCGCATGGTCATCACGCCCAAGGGGAAGTACGAACAGCTGGCTTACCAGACCGGCAACGTTTTCACTATTAGCGTCAAGCCGGTGATCGAAAAGCCGGATGAAAAGAAGGTCGACGAGTTCGGCTATTCGGGCGAGAAACTGTCGCTCAATTTCCAGAACATCGATGTGCGTGCCGCGCTGCAGGTACTCGCCGATTTCACCGGCCTCAATTTCGTCGTGAGCGACACGGTCAAGGGTTCTCTCACCCTGCGTCTGAAAGACGTGCCATGGGATCAGGCACTCGACCTTATCATTGACAGTAAGAACCTGGCGATGCGTCGCAAAGGCAACGTGCTGACCGTGGCGCCCGCGCCCGAGGTGGCGGCCAAGGAAAAGGCCAACCTGGAAGCAACCAAAGCGGTGGTCGAGCTGGAACCGCTGGTCTCGGAACTTATCCAGATCAATTATGCCAAGGCCGAAGATATTGCAAACCTCATCAAATCCATCAAGCCGGTAGGAAACGCCAACGCGTTGGAACATCCGGTTTTCGGTAGTACGGCAACCGGTGCAAACACGCAGATCGCGACATCGTCCAACACGCTGCTGTCGCCCCGTGGGCAAGTTACCGTGGACAGGCGCACGAACTCGCTGCTGATCCAGGATACGTCTGGCAAGATCCGCGAAGTACGCAAGCTGATCTCCCAGCTGGATCAGCCGGTGCGTCAGGTCATGATCGAATCCCGCCTGGTGGAGGCCACCGACAATTTCAGCAAGTCCCTCGGCGCGCGCTTTGGCGTCAAATACACCGATACCTCGCAAAGCGGTCGCGCAGGGGCGGGCTCCGGAAATATCACGGACAGCTCCTCGATCGTTTCCGCCGGCACCATGACCTCGAACGCCAATGGCCTCAATGTCAACCTGCCTTCCGGCGGTATCGGCACTTCCGTCGCGGGCTCCATCGGTCTTACCTTCGCCAAACTGGGAGCGAACGGAGGCCTGCTGAATCTCGAGCTCTCTGCGCTGGAACAGGAGGGCCAAGGCAAGCTCATTTCCAGCCCGCGCGTGATCACAGCCAATCAGAAGCTGGCGAGAATTGAACAAGGGCAAGAGCGGGTCTTCACGACCAGCGTCCTAGGCGTGGGTTCGGTGGTGACGAAGAAAGCCACCCTCAAGCTGGAAGTAACGCCCCAGATCACTCCGGATGATCGCATCAACCTGGATGTGGACATCACCAAGGACAACTTTGTCGACGCCGTCGCCGGCACGCTGAACATCAAAGAGATCACGACCCAGGTGCTTCTCGACAACGGCGAGACCGTGGTCATCGGCGGCATCTACGAGCAGGACAAGAACGACACCATTACCAAGGTTCCGTTCTTCGGCGATATTCCGCTTCTAGGCTGGTTGTTCAAGAGCAAGGAGGTCAAGGACAACAAGACCGAATTGCTTATTTTTCTGACGCCGAGGATTCTCTCCGATAACCTCAGCTTGCGCTGAGAATTGACGTGACTGGGCCGGCCGCCTTCAGGCGGCCGGCCCGCTTGATTTATGGCCGCGATGCTGGCATACCTGCGGCCATGAGTCGGACAGACAATATCTTTCTGATTGGCCCCATGGGCGCCGGTAAATCCACCATCGGACGCCATCTCGCCGAGTTGCTGGACAAGGAGTTTCAGGACTCCGATCACGAGATCGAGCAACGCACCGGGGCGAGCATTCCACTGATTTTCGAAATCGAGGGTGAGGCCGGTTTCCGCAGCCGCGAGTCGCTGGTCCTCGATGATTTGACACGTAAATCCAATCTGGTGCTCGCCACGGGCGGCGGCGCCATCCTGTCGGACGACAACCGCCGTGCCTTGCGCAGCCGTGGCGTGGTGGTTTACATGCACGCGCCGCTTGAGACACTGCTGCAACGCACGCGCCGCGACCGTCACCGCCCGTTGCTGCAGACCACGGACCGCGGCAAGACACTGGAGGAAATTCTCAAGTCGCGCGAACCTATATACCGGCAGACAGCGGATATCGTGGTTGAGACATCACACCGTTCGCCGGCGAGCGTGGCGCGCGAGATCGCCCGTAAATTGGAAACCTTGCAAACCGATGAAAACGCTGCCTCTTGATCTGGGGGATAGAAGCTACCCGATCTGTATCGGCGCCGGCCTGCTCGACCGGCCCGAGCTGCTGACGCGGCATATCCTGGGAACCCGGGTGGCCATTGTCACCAACGAGACGGTGGCGCCGCTGTATCTCGCCAGGCTGCGCGCACATGTCGCTTCACTGAAGCCGGTCGAGGTGGTGCTGCCCGATGGCGAGCAGTACAAATCGCTCGAGGTGTTGAACCGCATTTTCGATGCGCTGCTTGCGGCGCATTGTGACCGGCGCACCACCATCATTGCGCTGGGTGGGGGTGTCATCGGCGACATGGCCGGATTCGCCGCGGCCAGCTATCAGCGTGGCGTGCCTTTCATCCAGGTGCCCACGACGTTGTTGGCACAGGTGGATTCCTCGGTTGGTGGCAAGACCGGTGTCAATCATCCGCTCGGCAAGAACATGATCGGCGCGTTCTACCAGCCCCGTGCCGTGATCATTGACACCGACACGCTCAATACTCTGCCGGACCGCGAGCTCGCATCGGGACTGGCCGAAGTCATCAAGTACGGACTGATTCGCGACCCCGAGTTTTTTACCTGGCTTGAGGTTAATCTGGACAAGTTACTGGCGCGCGACCCCGAGGCGCTGGCCTACGCGATTCACCGTTCGTGCCGGAACAAGGCCGAGGTGGTGGCCGCGGATGAACGCGAATCCGGCGTGCGTGCCACGCTTAATCTGGGCCATAGCTTCGGTCATGCGATCGAAACCGGTGTGGGATACGGGAATTGGCTGCACGGTGAGGCCATTGCCGCGGGCATGGTGATGGCGTCCGATCTGTCGCGAAGACTCAAGTGGCTGTCCACCGCCGATGTCGCGCGCGTTGAAAAGCTGATCCGCCGGGCGCAATTGCCGGTGCGTGCCCCCAGCACGCTTTCCACCGCGCGTTTTCTGGAACTCATGGCGGTGGACAAGAAGGTGCTGAACGGGCGCCTGCGGCTGGTGCTGCTCAAGCGCCTGGGTGAGGCCGTGGTCACCGACGATTATCCGCGCGCCGAGCTTGAGGGAACATTGGCCAGCATGCGGGAAGCGGCGTGATGCTGGCAGCTTTCGCCGCGCAGGATGCCACCTCGCGCGGGCGACAGTATCCCGAACCCGCACCCGCGAACCGCTCCGAATACCAGCGCGACCGCGACCGTATCATCCACAGCGCCGCGTTCCGCCGTCTCGAATACAAAACCCAGGTTTTCATCAATCACGAGGGCGATCTGTTCCGCACGCGCCTGACGCATTCGATCGAGGTGGCCCAGATCGCCCGTTCCATCGCCCGCGCGCTTTCGCTTAACGAGGACCTGACCGAGGCCATCGCCCTGGCGCATGATCTGGGACATACGCCTTTCGGCCATTCGGGCCAGGATGCGCTGAATGAATGCCTGCGAAATTACGGCGGTTTCGAGCACAATCTGCAGTCGCTGCGAGTAGTGGATATTCTTGAAGAACGCTACGCCGAGTTCCCCGGGCTCAATCTCACCTTTGAAACCCGCGAGGGCATACTCAAGCACTGTTCAGCCAAGAACGCCCGCGAACTGGGCGAGCTGGGCCGGCGGTTTCTGGAAAAAACTCAGCCCAGCCTCGAAGCGCAGCTGGTCAACATCGCCGATGAGATCGCCTACAACAATCACGACGTGGACGACGGGCTGAGATCCGGACTGCTGAAGCTCGAGCAGCTCCAGGGAGTCGCGCTGTTTGCCGAGCAACATGCCGAGGTGCGGCGGCGCTATCCGGATATTGCTCCGCGTCGCGCCATTTATGAAACCGTACGGCGCATGATCAATCACGTGGTGACCGATCTTATCGAGAACAGCCGCCGCCTGATTGAAATCTCCGGCATCAAGCATATCGATGACGTCCGCCACCACCCGGAGCCCCTCATCGCCTACACTCCCGCGGTGGCCGGAAAATCCCCCGAGTTGAAGCGCTTTCTGCGACAGCACCTGTACGCGCACGAACAGGTGACCCGCATGATGGGCGAAGCGGTGAAGGTCGTGCGCGAATTGTTCGCGGCGTTCATGCGGGAGCCCCGGCTGCTCCCGACCCAATACCAGGACAAGCTCCAATCGCAGGATGATCCCGCCGGCCGGGCCCGGATTGTCGCCGACTATATCGCCGGCATGACCGACCGCTACGCCCTGCGCGAGCACGCGCGCCTGCTCCAGCCCGGCGTTTGAGCCGCAGGAAAGCCGTTTCCGGTCAATCCCTTCTTCATCCCATGGCTTAAAAATGAGCCAATTGTCCCCGGTTCCATTGAACCGGCACCGGCAGGCCGGTATACTTTTCGCCCCTTTTGCTCCTGATTTTCCGTGATTTTCATGGGCAAAAGAACGAATTCTCCTGATCTGGGCGAAGCCCTCGCTGGCGAGCGAAAAACGACTTTGATTTGATCGGTGCGGAAAGTCGTACCGGATGACGTCGCCAGCGGTGAAAGAGTGCGGTGATCGAAATTGGAACTGCATAGCAAGACGCAGCAGGGTCTTTATGACCCGACTTACGAACACGACGCCTGCGGTGTCGGTTTTGTCGTGGACATCAAGGGACGCCGCTCACACCAGATCGTTACGCACGCGCTGACGATTCTCCGGAACCTCATGCATCGCGGTGCCTGCGGCTGCGAGGAGAATACCGGCGACGGCGCGGGCATCCTGATTCAGGTACCGCACGCGTTTCTGCAGCGAGAGTGCGGCAAACTCGGCATTACTCTTCCCGAGACCGGTCGCTACGGCACCGGCATGGTTTTCCTGCCGCGCGCGGCGGCGGAGGCCCGCCGCTGCGAATCCCTGTTTGCCGATATCGTGCGCGCGGAAGGGCAGACGCTGCTCGGCTGGCGCGACGTTCCCGTCGACGATTCGTCGCTCGGCCCGACGGCGATTTCGGCCGAACCGGCCTTCCGCCAGGTTTTCATCGGCCGCGCCGCCGGCATCACCGACGACCAGACCTTCGAGCGCAAGCTCTATGTCATCCGCAAGCGCATCGAGCACGCGGTCTGGAATTCGGACCTCACGCAGCGATCGCAGTTTTACATACCGAGCCTGTCGGCGCGCACGCTGATTTACAAGGGCATGCTTACGCCGACCCAGGTGGAGCTCCTGTTTCCCGATCTCGTTGATCCGGCGGTGGAGTCGGCGCTGGCGCTGGTGCACTCGCGGTTCTCGACCAACACCTTCCCGTCCTGGCCGCTGGCGCATCCTTATCGCTACATCGCGCACAACGGCGAGATCAATACCTTGCGCGGCAATATCAATTGGATGCGCGCGCGCGAAGCGCTTTGCGCTTCGCCTCTCTTTGGCGATGACCTGAAGAAAATCCTCCCGATCGTGATCGAGGGTGGCAGCGACTCGGCCACCTTCGACAACGTCCTCGAATTCCTGCACATGGCCGGACGCGAATTGCCGCATGCCGTGTTGATGATGATTCCCGAGGCGTGGAGCGGCCACGAGATGATGGACGAGGACCGCAAGGCCTTCTATGAATATCACGGTTGCCTGATGGAGCCGTGGGACGGCCCGGCCTCGATCGCCTTCACCGACGGCAGCGTCATCGGCGCCGTGCTCGATCGCAACGGCCTGCGTCCGTCGCGCTACTACGTAACGAAAGACGGTCTGGTGGTCATGGCGTCCGAGGTCGGCGTGCTCGACATCCCGCCGGAGAACGTGCTCATCAAGGAACGCTTGCACCCGGG
>NZ_JBGQKW010000034.1:0-25757 GCF_041499725.1 Sulfuricaulis sp. | reverse complement strand
CTGGCTCGCCTCGGCCTGATACGGCGTGTAGGCGGAGTAGAACTCGCCGCGCGTGACGATCTCCCACACCGCCGCCGGAATATGATGCTCATACGCGCCGGCACCGATGAAATTGGTATACGCACCATCCTGGTTGGCGCGCCCCTGCATCATGCGCGTCACTTCCATCTCGCTCAGACCTTCTGGCACCTGCGTCAGCTTGCCGGCGCGAAGCCGCTCGGGGATTTCGTCGAAGAGATCGTCAATCGACTTGACGCCGATGCTTTTCAGCATCGCTTTCACGTCGGCATCGGTATGCGGAATAAACGGCATAATTAAACCTTATAAATATATTATTGAACCGCCAAGGACGCCAAGGAAAGCAAATTCTTTTCGACTTCTCATTTTCTTGCCTCTCTTAGAGTACTTGGCGTTCTTGGCGGTTCAATCAGTGTTTCTCAGACGCGACCAGCGCCTCGTAGGCCTTGGCGTCGAGCAGGCCATCGAACTCGGCCTTGTTCGCGGGCTTGAGACGGAACATCCAGCCAGCGCCGTAGCAGTCCTTGTTCACGGTCTCGGGGGAATCGGCGAGCGCGGCATTGGCCTCAACGATCTCGCCGCTGACCGGCGCGTACACGTCGGAGGCCGCCTTCACGGACTCCACCACGCCGCATTCCTTGCCGCTCGTGACTTTGGTCCCCGCCGGCGGCAGATCCACGAACACCATATCGCCCATGAGATCCTGGGCGTGGTGCGTGATGCCGACGGTGACACTGCCGTCGCCGTTCAGCTTCACCCATTCATGCGATTTCGTGTACTTAAGGTCTTTCGGAATATTGCTCATGATTCCCCTCGCTTTTAAAAACAACTCTTGCCATTGCGGACAAACGGATATTTGACAACGCGCACCGTTGCGGGCTTGCCGCGCAGGTCGACCGTGGCGCGATCGCCGATTTTCACCGCGGCCGGGACGCGCGCCAGCGCGATGGCCTGATTGAGCGTGGGCGAAAAACTGCCGCTCGTGATTTCACCCTCCCACGCGCCGTTGCTTATTACCTTCTGATGGTTGCGCAGCACACCCCTGCCTTCGAGCACCAGCCCGACGAGCTGGCGCGGAACGCCCTGGGCCTTTTGTTTATCCAGCACCTCGCGCCCGATGAATTTCCGGTCGGACGGTTCGAGCGCCACGGTCCAGGCCAGGCCCGATTCCAGCGGCGTGGTGGTCTCGTCCATGTCCGAGCCGTAGAGATTCATGCCAGCTTCCAGGCGCAAGGTGTCGCGCGCGCCCAGCCCGATGGGTGCCACGCCCGCTTCGTTCAGCATCTGCCAGGTGAACGGCGCGGCCTTGGCGGGAAGAATAATCTCGAAACCGTCTTCGCCGGTATAACCGGTGGTGGCGATGAACAGCTCGCCCACGGCCGCGGCATGAAACGGCTTGAGGGCGCCGGCCGGGGTACGCAGCGCCTCGCCCAAGGCCTGATAGATCTTCTCTTTCGCGTTCGGTCCCTGCACCGCGATCATCGCCAGATCGTTGCGCGGTGTAACCGTGAGCCCGCCGAATTCCTTGGCCGCCGTGTTCACCCACGCCATGTCCTTGTCGCGCGTGGCGGCGTTCATGACCACGCGGAACCACTGGTCATCCATGTAATAGACGATGAGATCGTCGATGACGCCGCCCTTGGCGGTGAGCATGCAGCTGTACAGTGCCTTGCCTTTCGTCTTGAGCTTGTCGACGTTATTGGCCAGCAGCAGGCGGAAGAAATCGCGGACCTTGGCGCCCTTCACGTCCACCACGTTCATGTGCGAGACATCGAACATCCCGCAGTCTTTCCGCACCTTATGGTGCTCCTCGATCTGGGAACCGTAGTGCAGCGGCATGTCCCAGCCGCCGAAATCCACGATCTTGGCGCCCATCTTGAGATGATTGTCGTATAACGGTGTGCGGTTACCCATGTGAAACCTTTCCTGCCGGACAAGCCGGCATTGGTCGCAAAAAAACAAAAAGGGCGATGGCCATGAGACCATCGCCCCTCTGTCCGGTAACCTGAGAGCTTGAGCCCCTTCGGTGGGTGAGCCGTGCGGCCACCTCTCTCCAGAGACGACCCAAGGCTGCGTCAGCAGCCGATGGTGAATCCTGCGGTCCTTTTGCCTGAGCGATTCCGGGCGGGTTGCGCCTTCGGCGCCACGCGTATCATCCGCGTGGTCTCTCCCGCAGGAGAGCGTGTCGAGGGCGGCACTATAGCGCAGCCCTCCGTGGGCGCCAAGCCGCGCGGAGAATATTGCGGGATTTCCACGACCTGTCGCGCCTTGTTTCTGCGCGGGCCGTAAAAAGGCTTTACCGTGAAGACGATCGGGACGGACGGGTGACCGGCGCGGCGCCGCACAGCTCGCTATAGGGGATGGACTGCTCGGTGCTGAAACTCACCACCCATCTCGAGCTGCCGGGCAAACCGAGCGAACCCCACGAGCGGTAGGTAATGTCCACGGGGCGCGAGGGAACGGTCGATGCATTCTGGATATCGCAGTGAATATGCACCCGGATTCTGGCGCTGCCGGAATTGCCCTCGATCGGAACCTCGTCGGAGGTTCCGCGGTAAGGCGCCGCTACCGAGGCCGTGATCTTTCCGGCAGCGGCGGACGTTTTGCTGTAACCGAGTAACGTTTCCACCGTGTTGACACCCACGCCCCCGAGCAGGCGATAGCTCTGGATCGTCAGCGGTTTGCCGGACGGCGCGGCCAAACCGAACAGTTTGTTGATATCGGCCGCGGTAACTTCCTTGCGGTTATTGTCGGTGCGGCAATCCGGATGATACCGCGCGGGATAAGCACCGATCCGTCCCGAATCGGAAAATTTCACGATGAACCGGGGATACGATGTGTTCTTGCTCGTGTCCCAGTTCATCTGATGATCGATCCTGAACTGCTGTCCGGGCGACAATTGGGCGATGGCGATTGGCGGCTGCACCGGATTGCCCAGCGGGTTTTCCTCGGAATCCTTCTGCGCCAGTACCATCTGCAAACGATGTGTCGGGCTGGTGGCAATCCACGTGGCGGTGCCAAGGTTTTTCACGACACCGGTAATGCGCACGCGCCCGGTGGCCGGTCCGGTTTTCGAAATCAGTGTCATCTCGATATCCGCGGCCGGGTCGGCGCAGGTGATGGAGGCCGGCGCCGACGAACCGTCAGCCGCTTCAGCGCCCAGGCTGAAAGCGGCCAGCATCGCGGTACAGCATCCCGTAGCGGTCAACAGGTATTTCATGTTTTTTGAGGCGGTCGGCGGCAGCTATCCTGAACCCGACCCCGAATGGCGAGAGATATTACACTGCCTAAGCCCGGTGCGGGAAATCCCGCCGCACCCGGGAGCCGGGTCAGATCCGGGACGTGGAGCGTCGCACCAGCATGACGACCGGGATCAGGCCCGCCAGCACCAGCGTCGCCGGCAGATCGGCAAAACCTAACGCTATTCCAATGACAACTGACCGACTAAACGTATGCATTGTTTTGCTCCTCGCTTTTCATTGCCGTTCCGGTTCCGGCGTATAGCGCCCAGACCCGATTCTCAAAATTCCCATTCAACCCGGGCACGCACCAGTTGCTGTTCACTCGCCTTGGTCTGTCCAAAAGCAACACCGAGACTGGCGGACAATCCATGTCCGAACATGATGTCAACGGCAGGGGAAATCAGATGTTTCTGTTCGTCCCGACCTTCGAAATCCCGCAATGTCCCGAAGTCGCCGAAAAAATCCAGACGCGGATGCCAACGTTCATCGAACCGGTAGATCACTGAAGCCGCGTATTGAAGCTCCCAGCCGACATCCTTTTCCGCGCCTTTCAGAACTTTCTCGAATATCGGATTAACGTCGAGCGTCCATTTGCCGAAATCCTTCTCGATAATGCCGCGCAACTCCAGTTCGGCATCATTGTCGTCATTGCGCGGGAATTCGACTTCTGCGTACAAACCGAGGTCCACCGGCAGTTCACCCTTTTCGGCAAAACGCGTGCGCACGTGCAGACGGCTTGCCTTGAGATCCCAATCGTCTTTACCGCGCGTGTGTGAATAATCGACGTAACCGGCAACGTCGGTTTTTTCGGTGACGCCATAACTGGCCTCGAACGAGTTGCGGGTCAGCCCCTTGTTGTTGTCCGGCACCGGCAGATCCTGGCTACCCCGACGCGTGTAGGTGGTGAAATTTTCCAGCTCCACTTCGCCTTTGGCGGCAGTTTTGTACGGATAGACTTCGAGTTCGAAATAATTGAGGGCGTACGCAGCATGGCTGAGCAACAACGCTGTGCTTCCCAAAAGCACTTGGCCTGCGAGCCATGGAATGGATTTCATTTTGCTGAATTTCATGGTTTTTCCTTTATATTTAATGAAATGAGAATTATTTACATTTAGAAGACAAAAAAATGCCGTCAGTATGAACAAATTTCTGCCCGGCTATGTTTCGATGGCGTTTAGCGGCTGAACTTTCGAGGCAGGGGCGCTGCCGTAAAAACGCATGAGCACGGCGATGCCCGCGAGCGTGGTGGCGTAAAACAGCACCTGCATGCCACTAGGATGGTCGGCGTAACCGATCAGCGTCTGCAACACGCGTCCAAAAACACTGCTCTGTGCCACGATCCCCGACGTGTCCCACATGGACTGCACCAGCGGCGGCAACAGGTCCGCCTGCGTCAGGAACCCGGCCGCCTGCGCGGCCATGCCGGCCGCCAGCAGCGTGATCATCCATGTCGTCACCGTGAACAGGTGCCGGCTCGAGATGCGGAGCAGACCACGATACATGAGCAAACCTGCCATCGCGCCCGAGAGCAACCCGAACAGGCCACCGGACAACATCAGACCCGGTGAATCCTGTTGCGCCACGGCAATGCCATAGAGGAACAACACGACTTCCGAACCTTCACGCAACACGGCGAGACCGATCACTACCGCCAGCATGTACATCGAGCGGCTACCGAGCTTGACGGCCTGACCCACATCACGCATTTGTTGCGCCATTTCACGGCCGTGACGTTTCATCCACACGTTATGCCAGCCGAGCATCAGCACGGCGAACAACATGATTCCCGCGTTGAAGACTTCCTGACCGACGCCGGCGAGCGCGGAGGAAATCGCATCCGCGAACCAGGCCACCAAGCCCGCTCCAGCCACACCGGCTATGATTCCCATGCTGACCCAGCTGACGCGCCGGGCAAGCCCCTGGGTGGCGGCGAGCACGATACCGATAATGAGTGCCGCTTCCAGCACTTCACGGAACACGATAATGGCGGTTGCTAACATGACGCTAAACTCCTGAACTGATTTACGCTTACTTGGCTACGATCTGGCCTTGGGCTGTCTTAGGATGAAACTCGCCGATAAATTTGTATGTGCCGGGATTGAGAGGACCGATGGTGACCTCCGCAGTCTTCCCGTCCTGGATGAGCTTTTCCCGGTTGAGATCCGAACTTTCGAATTCTTCCGGTCCAGGCCCGTCGTTCTTGATGACCAGTTTTATTTTCTGGCCGGCCGGGATTTCCACCTGCTCCGGCGAATAACGGCCGTCCTTGATAGTGAGATTAAAGGCCGGCAGGTTTTCAGCATGCAGCGGTAGCGCGATCCCCAACGACAGCGCCGGCACCATTACCCAATATTTGACGTTCATGATTTCTGCCCTTTCTTTGGTTTTAATGTCACGCCAAGGATTGTTCCATAATCTTAATCTAAATACAAATCGTTCTCAATTAGATTCAGGCCCCGTAAACTTGCGGTCTTCGCTACGGGAAAGCCGTTTTAACCCATTGATCTGAATTATATTTAATGACCCTGCGGGGTTGGAGCGGCGAACCAGAGTTTTTCCATGCCGGGCGAACTCCACAGCTGACCCGCATGATCGACGACGAGGCCGGAAAGCCCGGGTGTCTGCACAATCAGGGCACGACCCCACTCCACCCCGCGGACCATGATGGCGAGGGAATAGCCATTGACCCGCCCGATGTCGTTCGCTACCAGCGTCACCTGCTGCGGGCCTTCAGTGGGATAACCCGTGCGCGGGTCGAGGATGTGGTGATAGCGTTTTCCGTCCCTGAAAAAATAACGCTCGTAATCGCCGGAGGTCACCACCCAGCCCTGCGTCAATTCAACGGTGCCAAGCAACACATCCCCGCGCCGGGGATGGCGAATGCCGATACGCCAGGGACGTCCCTGATGAATCCCCATGACGACCACATCGCCGCCGCCGTTAATCATCGCGTGCGTGATGCCACGCTGCTTCAGCACCTGCATGCCGGCATCCAGAATGTAAAGCTTGGCGATGCCGCCCAAGTCCATGCGCATGCCGTATTGCTTGAGCAGCACGGTCCTGTTCTTTTCATTCAAAATGACATGGCGGAAGTTCACGAGCGGCAATGCATGCCGGATCTCATCCGGCGATGGCATGCCGGGATTTTCCGGATTGAAACGCCAGACATTGAGCGAGCCGACCGTGATATCGAAAGCGCCTTCGCTGCGCTCCGACACCCGCCGCGCCATGGCCAGCACTTCCATCAATTCGCGCGGAACCGTAACCGGTTGCACGCCGGCTTGGCGGTTGATCTGGCTCACCACGCTGTCGGGGTTGTAATGATTCATCATGTCCGACAGACGCGACATCTCGCGGTACGCGTCGTTTACGCCCTGCTCTAGAACGTCGCGTCGTGGCCCTTCGACCGTCATGCTCACGAGCGTACCCATCAGAGGACGGGTGTCGGCGTATTGCGGAAGCTCCGCGGACACGTCGCCCGGGCGGATCAATACCGTCACGAACACCGGGAAGACGATGACAAAAACGGACAGGAGGCGCTTAGGGTACGGCATGGAATTCGGCGACGACCGGGGCATGGTCGGAAGGCCGTTCGTGTTTCCGGGGCTCGATATCGATGCGGCACCCGCGGCATTCCGACGCCAGGACGGCGCTGCACAGGATATGATCGATTCGCAAGCCGTGATTGCGGTGGAACGCGCCCGCGCGATAATCCCACCAGCTGAAGCATTTATCCGGCTGGTCGAACTTCCGGAATACATCCAGTAACCCAAGCCGGAACAAACCCTGAAAAGCCGCGCGCTCCGGTTCGCTGAAAAGCACGTGGCCCTCCCAGCGTTTCGGGTCGTGGACGTCGCGCTCTTCCGGCGCAATATTGTAATCCCCCAGCAGTGCCAGCTTCGGATGGGCTTTCAATTCTTCGGCGAGATATTTATCCAGCGCCGCAAGCCAGGAAAGCTTGTAGGAGTATTTCTCCGACCCGACCTCCTCGCCGTTCGGCACGTACACGTTGACCACGCGCACGCCGTCGATGGTTGCCGCGAGCAGACGCTTCTGCACACCGTCCGCATTGGGCAGCGAGGTGATGATTTTTTCGGCCGATGTTCGACTCAGCGTGGCGACACCGTTGTAGGTTTTCTGGCCGGCATAAACAGCCTGATAGCCGATATCGCGAAACGCAGCGGCGGGAAATACCTCGTCCGTGATCTTGGTTTCCTGCAGACACAGGATGTCCGGGGCCTCCTTCCGCAGCCACTCGAGGACCTGCGGCAGGCGCACGCGAATGGAATTCACATTCCATGTCGCGATTTTCATGGACAGGAGTATCCGGCCTTCGGCTTCAGGCCGGTTTAGTAACGGCGGGTGGGCCGGTAACCGGAATCGCTCGGGGCCGGGGCCTTATCATTTCCCTGGCCCTCGTTCGCGGAGGGTTCAGCTGCCTCGATTTTCGGATAGCCAACCCCGTCCAACTCTCCTTCCAGCACGGATTCCACATAACCCTTCATGACTTTCTCACCGATCATGAGCGTGGGTGCCGACAAGGATCCGATTTTTTTCTTGAGGGTCTGCTGCAGTTCCGGATTGTTGTCGAGATTCTGCTCGGTGAACGGAACCTTGCGCTTCTGCAGATAGGCGCGAGCGAGGTCGCAGGAACCGCAGGCCGGAACGGAGTACAGCACAACCGGATACTTTTCGACGACCTTGGCGAGCGTATCGTCCTCCTTGTGCTTGTTGCCGGTGCCGAGCACTTTCTCCTCGACACGATAGCCGGCACCGTCCGGCGGCGGCTGATCGTGATAAGAAATACGTCCCTGACTGTCCACCCATTTGTACAAGGTATCCGCCTGCGCCGCGGGAATTCCGATCGCCACCAGCGCCATGACAAGCAACAGGTTTATCCGTCCCATGGGTCAAATCCTCAAATACATGCCGCCTGATCGTTTGCGTATGGACTCGCGCAACCATTTAACACCGGCGGCGAATCCAATTCCTAGCATAGCAAAGGAAATTCCCAGCCACAGGTAGCTGACGCTAAAACCGGCGTCCTTCGATGTTTTGCCGACCGGCGGCGCCACGACGGGTGGCGGTGCCGGCACCGGGCTCGCCGCAGGCGGCATGGCCGGTTTGTCCGCGGCTTCCTGCTCAAGTGCTTTAATTGTTGCCGCCTGTTCTGCCGCAGCGGCCTGGGCTTTCTTGAGCTGAGCCTGCGCCTCCGCCGTCTGAGACCGGCTCCTGGCCAAATCTTCCTGAAGCTTGACCATCTGCAATCGGGCGGGGGCGTCGGGGGTGAGATAACGCGCCTCGGCCCAGCCCACCGTCCCCTGCGGATCGCGCACGTGCACGAAATTTTCGACTCGCTCGATCGCCTCCAGGGGCGTGCCGGTCTCGACGGTTTTCACCACCGCGCCGGTTTCCGTGGCCTCGGTGCGCAGGCCGATGCGCATGCGCTCGGCGACATATAAGGTTTCCGCCCGGGCGCTGGTGAAAATACCCAACATGGCCAGGACCAGCAGAGTGCGATGACTTCCTGTCATGGTTCCTCCCGTCAAACCGTCAAACCGGAATGCCGCAGTAGCGCATCGATCTTCGGCGCGCGGCCGCGGAACTGCACGAAGAGTTCCATCGGTTCACGTGACCCGCCCTGCTCCAGAATATTCTGCAGAAATTCCACACCGGTGGCCCGGTCAAAAACGCCGTGCTCCTCGAACTTGCTGAAGGCGTCGGCCGACAGCACCTCGGCCCATTTGTAGCTGTAGTAACCGGCGGCGTAGCCGCCGGCGAAAATGTGCGAAAACCCGTTCTGGAAACGGTTGAACGCGGGCGGAATCATCACGGCCACTTCCGACCGCACCTCATCCAATACCTGCTGCACGCTTTTTCCGCTCTCCGGGTCGTAGCCGCTGTGGAGGCGCATGTCGAACAGGGAAAATTCCAGTTGCCGCACGAATTGCATCCCCGATTGGAAGTTTTTGGCGGCAATCATTTTGGCATAAAGATCGTCGGGAATCTTCGCGCCGTTCTGGTAATGCCCGGCGATGAGATCCAGCGCCTCGCGCTCCCAGCACCAGTTTTCCATGAATTGGCTCGGCAATTCAACCGCGTCCCAGGCCACGCCGTTGATGCCGGCGACGCCCACGTAGTCCACCTGGGTGAGCATGTGATGCAGGCCGTGTCCAAATTCATGAAACAGCGTGATGACTTCGTCGTGCGTAAACAGCGCCGGGCGGCCTTCGACCGGCGGCGAGAAATTGCACACGAGATAGGCCACCGGCACCTGCACGCCGGCGGCGGTGCGCTTGCGATTGATGCACTCGTCCATCCAGGCGCCGCCACGCTTGTTGGCCCGCGCATACAGGTCCATGTAGAACCGTCCGCGCACCTCGCCCGCGCTGTCGCGGATTTCGTAGAAGCGCACATCCGGGTGCCATACCTCAACGCCTTTGACTTCGGTAATCTTCAGGCCATACAGCCGCCCGACCACCTCAAATACACCGGGCACGACCCGGGTTTCCGGAAAATAGGGGCGAACGTCTTCCTGCGAGAAATAGTACTTGGCTTGCTGGAGCTTCTCGGAGTAGTACCCGATGTCCCAAACCTCAAGCGGTTCCACGCCATGCGCCTCGCGGGCGAAGCGTTTGAGCTCATCAAAATCCTTCCGCGCCGCGGGGCTGGCACGCACCGCGAGGTCATTCAGAAAATCCATCACCTCGGGAACGGTCTTGGCCATGCGCGTTTGCAAAGCGTACTCGGCGTAGTTTGCAAACCCAAGCAACCGCGCCGACTCGCGGCGTAGCTTCAAGAGCTGCGCGATCAGTTCGCCGTTGTCCCATTTCCCAGCCGTCGGCCCCTGGTCGCTCGCGCGCGTGCTAAAGGCCTCGTACATTTGCCTCCGTAGTTCGCGGTTATCGGCATACGTCATGAAACCGATAAACGACGGCCCCTCGAGCGTGAAGCGCCATCCTTCCAGATTTTTTTCCTGCGCGTTCTGCCTGGCCATGGCGCGCGCGGTCTCGGGCAAACCGGCCAGATCTTTTTCGTCGCCGAGACGCAAGTCCCAGGCCTGGGTGGCGTCGAGCACGTTTTCCGTGAACTTGCTGTGCAGCGCCGCAATCTCCTGTTGCAACTGCTTGAAGCGCGCCTTTTCTTGTGGCGGCAGCTCCGCGCCGGCAAGACGAAAATCGCGCAGCGTGTTCTCGATGATCTTTTTTTGCGCCTGGGTCAGTTTCGAGAATTCCAGGTCCGCGGCGATGGACTTGTAACCGGCGTAAAGCCGCTCGTCCTGCGCCAGTTCCGTGAAATAGTCGGTGACCTTCGGCAAACCGGCGTTGTACGCCGCGCGCAGCGGCTCGCTGTCCATGACCGCGTGCAGGTGCGACACCGGCGACCACAGGCGCACGAGCCGCTCGCGCATATCCTCGATCGGCTGGGCGAAGCTGTCCCAGGTGCGGAGAACTCCGGCGGCGAGCAGGTTTTCCAGTGCACGCCGATTTTCCGCCAGTACCTGCTCCAGCGCCGGGCCGGCGTGTTCCGGCAGAATGGCGCCGAAACGGGGCGGTTGCGTGAGATCGAGCAGGGGGTTGGCGGCCAGAGAGGTGTTTTCCATGCAGAACTATTATAACGTGCCGCCCTGATGACCGCCCCCCACTCTCAATCCCATCCGTACGACGCGCTCACGCCCGAGATTATCCTCGAGGCCGTGGAAACCTATGGCACGCGCTGTACCGGGGGGCTGCTCGCGCTCAACAGCTACGAAAACCGCGTCTACCGTGTGGATACCGAGGACGGCGGACCCTGCGTGGCCAAGTTCTACCGCCCCGGCCGCTGGGACGAGGCCACCATCCTCGAAGAACACCTCTTCGCGCAGCAGCTGGCCGAACACGAAATCCCCGCGGTGGCGCCGCTGGCGCGCCGCGACGGTGCGACGCTCAATCATTACGGCGGTTTTCGTTTTGCCGTCTTTCCGTGGCAGCCGGGACGCGCGCCGGAATTGAACTCACGCGCGGACCGCGCCCTGCTCGGCCGCTATCTCGGTCGGCTGCACCGACTGGGCGCGGCCGAACCGTTCCGCCACCGGGCGCGCCTCGGCATCGAGGAATTCGGCCATCGGTCGGTACGCTATCTGAAAGAGCACGATATCGTGCCGGAGGAATTGCGCGCGTCGTTCTTCGCCATCACGGCTTATCTGTTCCCGCCCATCGAAGCCGCATTTCGCGCCGCCGACGATGCCGCGTGGATACGCCTGCATGGCGACTGCCACCTCGGCAACATTCTCTGGACCGACACCGGCCCGCATCTGGTGGATTTCGATGACTGCCTCACCGGACCGGCGGTGCAGGATTTGTGGATGCTGCTTTCCGGCGAGCGCGAGGAAATGGAACTCCAGCTGGCCGACGTGCTGTCCGGCTACGGCGAGTTCATGGAATTCAATCCCGCCGAACTGCGCCTGATCGAACCGCTGCGCACGCTGCGGATGCTGCGCTACATGGCTTGGCTAGCCGAGCGCTGGGACGATCCCGCGTTCCCGCGCAACTTTCCCTGGTTCAACACGCGACGTTACTGGGAAGAACAGGTGTTGACGCTCAAACAGCAGGCTGCAGCGCTGGATGAGCCGCCGTTGTCATGGATGGCGTAGCGCGCCGGTTTTTTTCTATAATCGCGGCCATGGCCGTCCGTCCCTACAAGAACATCCTGCCCACGATCGGGCCCCGGGTTTACATCGATGAGGCGGCAACCGTCATCGGCGATGTCGTCGTCGGCGAGGACACGTCCATCTGGCCCATGTGCTCGGTGCGCGGCGACGTGAATGTCATCCGCATCGGCGCGCGCACCAACATCCAGGACGGCAGCGTCCTCCACGGGACGCATGAGTACGAGGGCGTGCCGGGAGGCTGGGCGGTGGTGGTCGGCGACGATGTCACCATCGGCCATCAGTGCATCATTCACGGTTGCACCGTCGAGTCGCGTTGCCTCATCGGTATGGGTTCCGCCATCCTCGACGGCGCGATCCTGCGCGCCGGTGCCTTCCTCGGCGCCGGCAGCCTAGTCACCGAAGGCAAGGAACTCGAAGGCGGTTATCTGTGGATGGGCCGCCCGGCGAAGCGCGTGCGCGAGTTGACCGCGGAAGAAAAGGCCTGGTTCGAGTACTCGGCCAGGCATTACGTGAAACTGAAAAACGATTATCTGAAGTAAGTGACGGCGCCCTTCCGTCTCAGCGTTTTGCGCGCGGTTTCCGCCGCGCCGGTTTTCTTATTACCTTCCCCTCCGTCGAAACCAGGGTGGAAACGATCGCCTGCGCGTGCGTGCGTTGTTGCGGCTTGAGACGGCGGTATTTTTCCAGCAGTCTTTGCTCTTCCTTCGACAGCGCGGCAGACGCCTTCCGCTCCACCCGGTAGGCCCCGGCCTCCTCCGCCACCCGGTTCATGTTGCTAGAAGGCACGCCGGTGAGGATGTACTGCACGTCCATGCCTAATCGGGCGCAGGCGGAAAGCAGGTCGGCCGGGATCGGCGTGCCGCGGCTGGCCGGTCTCTCGTAGTTGATCACCGTCCATTTGGTCACCCCCAGCGACTCAGCCAGTGCCGACTGACTCAGGCCGAGCCGTGTGCGCTCTTCCTTCAGACGTCCCGGTGATGAACTTTTTACACTAGCTGTATTGACAGGTGTAATTTTTTGCACCATGCTTTCTTGACAAGAACATGAAAAGGTAATGCTGAATAACTTCAGCTAAATCCTAACACAAGGAAGAACAAGAATGGATTATCTGGATATGAAATACGCGCTCGCCAAGAAGGGCTACACCCTCACCCGGGTGGCCGAAGAGCTGGGTCTGTTCGGACCGCAATCCGTGCAACAGGTGCTGACGCGCAAATACATCAGCGCTCGCGTCGAAAAACGCGTTTCCGATATCACCGGCATTCCGCTGGAAGTTCTTTTCCCGGCCCGCTACCTGCCGGCAAAACCGCACCGGCGGGTGGACGTTTCGAATCAGCTTGATAAAAGCCGTAACAGCGGGCGGGCGTGAAGCACGGATCAAACTGAATATGTATAGCGAATTTCACTCATTGCCTGAACCAGGGAGAGACCATGTCTAGACCGTTCCGCAAGCTTGATCCCGTGAAAGTCATCAAACTCAAACGCCAGGGGCTATCGAATTCCCTGATCGCCCAGCGCCTGGGTGTGACACAGGGCGCGGTTTACCACGTACTGCGCAAAATGAATATTACCGGTGGGCGCGGCAACGACATGGTGCCCAGTGCTCTCGTGCGTGTTGGCGACAATTATTGACCCGGCACGATTGTTCTTGAACGAAGACCGGTCACGAAATACGTTACTGGGCATCCGTGACAACCGGGCGTGCCGGGTCAATGATGAAAATCACAGTAGATTCATGCCGCCGCAATAATTATCCGCCCTTCCGCAAAGCGGCAATCACATGTTTCGTCTCCGGCCGCACGCCGCGCCAGAGCAGATACGATTCCGCCGCCTGCTCCACCAGCATCCCTAGGCCGTCGGCGGCGGTTTCGGCGCCGTGCAGCATGGCCCACTCGAGGAACGGCGTGGGTTTGTCGCCATACATCATGTCGTAGGCGACCGCCCCGGAGGTGAACAGGTTCACCGGCAGCGGCGGCACCTCACCTTTCAGGCTGGCGCTCGTGCCGTTGATCACGACATCGAAGCGTTTGCCGACAAGATCGTCGTAGCCAACGGCCTCGACCTTGCCGAAATGCGCGAACGTCTTGGCGAGTTCCTTCGCCTTGGAGACCGTGCGGTTGGCGATGACGAGCACGACGGGATTCTGCTTGAGTAGCGGTCCGAGCGCGCCGCGGGCGGCGCCGCCCGCGCCCAGCACCAGAATTTTTTTGCCTCTCAGGAGAACGTTCAGGTTCTTCGTCAGATCATGCACCAGGCCGGTGCCATCGGTGTTGTCGCCAAAGATTGTTCCGTCGGGCTCGAAACGGATCGTGTTAACCGCGCCGGCGAGTTTCGCGCGATCGCTCAGATTGTCCGCAAGCCGATACGCCTCGAGTTTGAACGGCACGGTGATGTTGAGCCCCTTGCCGCCCTCGGCGCGGAACTGCTGCACAGCTTCCGCAAAGCCGTCGAGATCGACCCAGAGCGCGGTGTATTCGATGTCATGGCCGACCTGGTGCGCAAACTGCTTGTGAATGACGGGCGACTTGCTGTGAGCGACGGGATTGCCCATCACCGCGTAACGCGCCGGGGTTGTGTCTTTTTCCGCCATGATTACCACCGTTCCAGCCTCAAAATTCAGGCGGCCTATTCTAGGCTATTGCCCGCCGACCGGCACGGGGGGCTGGCGCCTGGTGCCACGGGATCCGGCGGCTATATCAGCACGGTGATCAGATAGGCGAGATAGCAAAATCCGTTGAAGAAAAGATGCACGGGGCGAAGATTCCCGCGGCGCAACATAAACAAAACATAGGCGCTGGCAACGATGGTCAGAACCAGCCCCGCCATCACCTCCCGGCGCGGCTCCCAGGGTGTCAGCAGAATACCAAGTGCGGGCAGGAGCGAGCCCTGGAACACCATGGCGCCGGTGATGTTGCCGAAGGCGAGCGTGTCCTTGCGCTTGCGGATCCAGATAATGCTGTTGACCTTCTCCGGCAATTCGGTGGCGACCGGCACGATCAGCAGCGCCAACACCAGCGCCGAGATGCCGAGCCAGGCGGACAACTGTTCCACGCCCTGCACGAATCCATGCGCGCCGAAGACGATGAACGCCAATCCCATGCCCAGCTGCACCAGAACCGTGAACAGGTTTTCCGGCACGTTGATGCGCCCCATCAGCCGCACGAGGAACAGCGGCTCACCCGCCTTGGTGGCGTGTCCGTCAGCGACCAGGCTGGCCGAAGCGCGGATGGTCAACATGAGGTAAATGAAGTAGACAAGCACCAGCGATAGCGCCAGCAACGCACGCACCCAGGCCACGTGATGGGGAACGAATATCGCGACCGCACTCAGGCCAAAGGCGAGCAGAAACCACCGCAGGTCGCGGGTAAGCCCGGAGCGCTCGGGATGGAAATCGTCCTGCCAGCCGCGCTTGTGAATGGCAAAGATCGCCACCAGGAACATCGTGAGCGTGGACAGCATGAGCGGCGCTCCCAGGATCGCGCCCACGCCTACCTCCTCGCGCACCGCCTGGGTACTCGCGGTGGAAAGGATCGCCACGATCGGCACCATGGTCTCGGGCAGGGCCGTGCCCACCGCCGCAAAAATGGAACCGGTCACGCCTTCGGAGATTTTAAGACGTTCTCCGAGGTGTTCGAGGGCATTGGTGAAGGTTTCCGCGCCGATCAGAATAACGAGCAGCGCAATGAGAAGAATGCCCAGGGTCATGTCTGGAATTCCGCTCTGATTCCTATTTCTTTTCCATGCCGGGCGGCCGGGTTTCGATCAGCGACGGGCGCGCGCTCACGCCGGTCAGCCACGGTGCAAGCCGTGGATGGCGACTGCGCCAGTCGTGCGGATAGCGAAAGTCGATGTATTCGAGCGCCACCGCCATGACCAGGTCGGCCAGGGTGAAACGATCCGACACGAGCCAGGGTCCGCTGTGCAGGTGGTCCTCGGTGTATTTTAGCGAGCGCGCGATTTTTTCTTCCTGACGCCGGATGTTTTCCGCCGACTGTTGTTCAGCGGGCCGCCGCGATTCGAGCAGGCGACTCGCAGTGGCGTCCTGCATGCCGTCGGCCAGCGCCTGCCAGCGCAGTATCTCCCAGCGCGCCGCGCCCGAGACGGTGAGCAGCGCCGGCACCTTGAGCGAATCGAGATACTCGACAATCACCGGAGAATCAAAAAGGACGTCGCCATTATCGAGCGCCAGCGCCGGCACCTTGCCGAGCGGATTGAGCGCGGGAATCGGACTGTCCGCGGCCCAGGCATCGGCCACGACAAACTCACACGCGAGATTCTTCTCCCGGACCAGGATGCGGACCTTGCGCACGTAGGGCGAGGTAAGTGAACCGTAGAGTTTCATCGATTAACCTTTATGATTTTTACAGATAATTCAACAACAGACCGGCGAATACCGCTGCGCCGAACCAATTGTTGTTCAGAAAAGCGCGGAAGCAACCGTCACGCGTCCGCTCGCGCATCAGGTGTTGCTGATACAGCGCGAACCCGAACGCCGCCGCCAAGCCGGCATAATACCGCAAACCAAGGCCGGCGAGCGCGCCTGAGTACGCCAGCAGCGACAACGTGAGAACATGGAAAAGAAATACCATCGCGCGGTCGTGGCGGCCGAACAGGATGGCGGTGGATTTAACCCCGACCTTGTGATCGTCGTCCCGGTCCACCATGGCATAGGCCGTGTCATAGGCCACCGACCAGCACACGTTGGCGGCGAACAGCGCCCAGCCCACGGGCGGCACGGCGCCGGTCTGGGCGGCGAACGCCATGGGGATACCCCAGCCAAATGCCGCGCCGAGATAGAACTGTGGCAAGTGCGTGAAACGCTTGACGAAGGGATAGGTCACGGCAAGAAACGCGCCGGCGAAGGAAAGCAGGATGGTCAGGCGGTTGAGCGTGAGCACCAGTGCAAACGCGATGAGACACAACGCCGCGAAAAGCACCAGCGCTTCGCGCGGACTGACGCGCCCGGCGGCGATCGGCCGGTCGCGCGTGCGTTCCACGTGTGGGTCGAAATCGCGGTCGGCGTAGTCGTTGATCACGCAGCCGGCGGAGCGCATCAGCACCACGCCCAGCACGAACACGGCGAGCACGTGCGGATCGGGCCGGCCCTGTCCGGCAATCCACAGCGCCCACAGCGTCGGCCAGAGCAGAAGCAGGATGCCGATCGGCCGGTGCAGACGCATCAGCCGCGCATAGTCCTTGAGCCGTTCCGCGATCATCATTCCAAGAATTCAGGAATGTCCGGCAGAAAAAATTCACACACCAGCAGCGGCTTGCCGCCGAGCCGGAACAGCGAGCGCCGCCCCCAGATCATCGCGGGCCTGTCGCGCAGATGACGCGTCGCCAAGCCGTAGAGGAAATCGGCGGAAGTGAGACAGGTGACCTCCACCTCGCCGCGTTGCATCGACGGATCGGCGAACAGCACCGCCCCGAGGGAGCGCGTGCCGAGACGGGCGAAGCGGTGGAATTTTCGCGCCAGCGTCGGCGGCGGAATGATCGTGCGCGCATAGACCCACGGCGTTTCTCCGCACATCAACTGCACCTGGCGAACCACGGCACGCGTACCGCCCCGCATGCCTACCGCTCTTGCCTCGCTGCACAGCGGACGCGCGCGCCGCTGGTCGAGCAATTGGACATGAAAGCGCTGGTGGCAATGGCCGATCAGGCGCTCGGTGAGCGAGGCCGGATCGAGCAGCCACGGCAGGTATTTTTCCGGGACACCGGCGCGGTTCAGCCGTCGTACCGGCCGCCACAGCGGCTCCCTGCATCGCGGCGACACCGGGCTCACAATAGCCATGTAATTTTATCAATGATTTATGGGTGCCGAATCGTAGCAGAAACGCCCCACCCGGTCAGCGGAAGCCGTGGCACTTTACATGGCGCCGTCCCCTGGGAAATCATATTGGAACGGCCACGCGCACCCGGTCGCGGCAAAGGATAACAATCGTTTCGGGGAGAAATAAGTGAACATTTTGCCGTCAGTTCCGCGCGCATGGCTCAAGCCGGCTTTTTTCTTGGGCACCGGGTTGCTGCTGTGTCCATCACTCACCGCTGCCGACATGCTGGCCGTCGCGGTGGGACGCGGGAACATTTTCTCGCAAGGATCAAACGCGGTGTTTCTCTCGTACCAGAAAGACGCGCCAACGTTGTTCAATCAGAAAAGCCTCTACGATCTGTCCCTCGCCCACTGGAATGGCCGGAATTACAACACTGCGCTCACAGTCGCGCGCACGCTTCGCTGGAAACTTTCACCTGAAACTTACTTCGCGGGCACGCTCGGGATCGGCGTGGTTGACCGGACCACGGATCATCTGGGCACCACCGGACAATTCGTGGCGCGCCTGGCATTCGGGCGCAAATTTGGAAAATACGACCTGTCCATCGGCGAGACTCATTACTCGAATGGCAAAACCGCTTTACAACTCAACTGGCATGGACCGAACACAGGGGAGGATTTCCTGACGGTGATGCTGGCGCGCGAATTCTAGCGTCCCGGATTTTCAAACGTTACCGTAGGTTTCAGCGCCGCTGAGCCAGCGCCGCACGATCGGGTCCACGCTCTCGGGATACTCCCTGAGGAGCAGATCCGCCAACTGCTGCACGCGCGGCAGCAATGCGCGGTCGCGCAACAGATCGGCGATGTGAAATTGCGGCATGCCAGCCTGGCGTGTGCCGAGCACCTCGCCCGGGCCGCGCATCTCCAGATCGCGCCGCGCGATCTCGAAGCCGTCGCTGGTCTCGCGCAACGCCGCGAGCCGTGCCCGCGCCATCTCCGACAGCGGCGCTTGATACAGCAGTACGCAGTGGCTTTCGGCCTGGCCGCGGCCGATGCGCCCGCGCAGTTGATGCAATTGCGAAAGCCCCAGCCGCTCGGCATTTTCGATGATCATGAGCGAGGCATTGGGCACGTCCACGCCAACCTCGATGACGGTGGTCGCAACCAGCAGATGAATCTCACCGCGCTTGAACGCGGCCATGATTTTTTCCTTTTCCAACGGCTTCATGCGCCCGTGGATCAGCGCCACCTTGAGTTCGGGCAGTGCCTCGTGCAGCGCCTGCGCGGTGTCCGTCGCCGTCTCCAGCTCAAGCGTCTCGGATTCCTCGATCAGCGGGCAGACCCAGTAGGCCTGGCGGCCGGCGGTGCAGGCGTCGCGGATGCGGCTGACGACATCGGCGCGGCGTGCGGCCGGAATCGCCACGGTCTCGACCGGTTTGCGTCCCGGCGGCAGCTCGTCGATCACCGACACGTCGAGATCGGCATAGAGGCTTTGGGCAAGGGTGCGCGGGATGGGGGTGGCCGTCATGATCAGCTGATGCGGCCGGCGATCGCCGCGCCGCCCCTTCTCACGCAGCGCCAGGCGCTGATGCACGCCGAAGCGGTGCTGTTCATCGACGATGATGAGTCCCAGGTCGGCAAATTCGACGTCTTCCTGAAACAGCGCCTGGGTGCCGACGGCGATGGCGGCCCGGCCCGATCCGATTTTTTCGAGCGCGCCCTGGCGCGCACGGCCGTTGAGCTTGCCGGAGAGTCCGACCACGGAGACACCGAGCGGCTCGAGCCAGCCGGAAAAGTTGCGCAGGTGCTGATCGGCGAGCAGTTCGGTCGGCGCCATCACCGCCACCTGCAAGCCGCTTTCGATGGCGCCCAGGCTCGCGCACGCGGCGACGATGGTCTTGCCCGACCCGACATCGCCCTGCACCAGGCGCTGCATCGGATGGCCCTGGCGCAGATCGTGCAGGATTTCATCGAGCACCCGCTGCTGCGCGCGCGTGAGCTGAAACGGCAACTGCACGAGCAACTGTTGCATCAGCCTGCCTGCCCCGGTAATGGCGGGCGCGCTTTCCGTCTGCGCCCGCGTGCGCAGACGCTTCAGACTCAGGTGATGCGCCAACAGTTCTTCGAAGGCGAGGCGCAGCACCGCGGGATGTTTACCCTGCGCCAGCAACTCCACCGGCGTGTGCGGCGGCGGCTGATGCACCAGCGTCAGCGCCTCGGTCAGCGTGGGCAGACGCAGCTCCTGCAACACCGCGGGCGGCAGAAGTTCCTCGATTTTTTCCAGATATTTTTCCAGCGCCTGGCGCGCGAGTTTGCGCAGACTCAGCTGATGCACGCCGGTGGTCGCCGGATACACCGGCGTCAGGTTTTCCTCCGCCTTGGCAGGCTGAGTGTCATCGGTGAATTCGTACTCGGGATGAATCATCTCGAGACCCGCGGGACCGAAGCGGACCTCGCCGAACAGGCGCAGACGACGGCCACGCGCAAGGTTCGCCTGTTGCGCCGCGCTGAAATAAAAAAACCGCAGATGCAGATGGCCGGTGCCGTCGCTCACGCGACAGATCAGGCTGCGCCGGCCGCGGAACACCACGTCCGCCAGCTCGATCTCGCCCTCGACCACGGCCTCCATCCCGGGCCGCAGGCCGCCCATGGGCAGAACGCGCGTGCGGTCCTGGTAACGCAGGGGCAGATGGAACAGGACGTCCTGCACGGTGTGCAGGCCGAGACGTTTGAGTTTTTCCGCGAGTTTGGGGCCAACTCCCTTGAGACTGGTCACCGGCAGTGAGGCAATATCCATATTATTGAGTCACGCCGGGAAACACGGCTGAAAATCAGCGGAGACGCGTGGTTGTCAGCGGCGACTTTTCGTCTTGCTACTTTTACCCGCCTTGGATTTTTTTGTTGATGCGACAGGTTTATCCAGAATCAGGACCGCGTCCATCTCCACCGCCGCACCCTTGGGCAGCGCGGCGACGCCGACCGCCGCGCGCGCCGGATAGGGTTCGCGAAAATACTGCACCATCACCTCGTTCACCAGGGGAAAATGCGTCAGGTCAGTGAGATACACGTTGAGCTTTACCACGTCTTGCAGGCTGCCGCCGGACGCCTGGGCCACCGCGCCCAGGTTTTCAAATACACGCCGGATCTGCGCGCGCATGTCGCCGCTCTCCAGCGTCATGGTTTCCGGCATCAGCGGAATCTGACCGGCGAGATAAACCGTGTCACCGGCCTTGACGGCCTGGGAATAAGGGCCGATGGCTTGGGGGGCTTTGTTCGTTTTGACAATCGTTCTTTTCACGTCTGTTCCTTAGTAGTGGGCATTTCTGATTTCAGAATCCTGAAGAGAGTCAGCCCTTCTTGCGGTTGATCCGCACCACCGACTCGAGCGCGCGGATGCGGCGCATGATCTGGGCCAGATGCCCGCGGCCGCGCGCTTCGAGCGTGAAGTCCATGGTGGTGTACTGGCCGTCGCGATCGTCGAACGAGACGGTGTCGATATTGGCGCCCTGTTCCGCGATGGCCGCCGCGATCGCCGCGAGCACGCCGCGCTGGTTCTTGACCTCGACCCGGATGCTCACCGGGAACACGGTCTTGATGTCCTTCTCCCACTGGACGTCGATCCACTGTTCCGGGTGCTTGCGGAACTTGGCCACGTTCGGACAATCCTCGGTGTGCACCACGATGCCGCGTCCCGCGGACAGAAAACCGAGAATCGGATCGCCCGGTATCGGCCGGCAGCAGCGCGCATAGGTCACCACCACGCCCTCGGTGCCGTGGATGGCGAGCGTCGGCGCCTTATCGCGCGCCGGCCGGCGTTTGAAGAGGCTGAAGAAACGATTCTCCTCCCCGGCATCGACCTTGGGCGCTTCCGGCACGAGCTGACGCGCCACCACCGCCGCCAGCCGGTTGCCGAGCCCGATTTCGCCGAGCAACTGGTCCCAGTTGATGAGCTTGAGGGATTTCAGCAGGGCCTGGCGGCTTTTCTCGGTCAGCCGCGATGCATCGGAGTCGAGATCCTTGAGCGCCTGGTCCAGCAGCCGCTCGCCGAGCTTGGCCGATTCGTTGAACTTCTGGTTCTTGAGGAAACTGCGGATATGCGCGCGCGCCTTGCTGGTGACGACATAAGTAAGCCAGGCGGGATTGGGGTGGCTCCATTCCGCGGTGATGATCTCGACGTGATCGCCGTTGCGCAGGGTGGTGCGCAAGGGCACCAGCTGATGATTGACCTTGGCGCCGATGCAGCGGTTGCCGACGTCGGTGTGCACGTCGTAGGCGAAGTCGATGACCGTGGCCTCGCGCGGCAGCTTCTTGATCTCGCCGTTCGGCGTGAACACGTACACCTCATCCGGAAACAGGTCGACCTTGAGGTGCTCGAGAAATTCGCTCGGGTTTCCCGCTTTTTGCTGGGTTTCCAGCAGGTCCTTGAGCCACTGCAAGGCGCGCTGCTGCATGGGATCGGCGGCGGTGTCGCCGCTCTTGTACAGCCAGTGCGAGGCCACGCCGGCCTCGGCCACGCGATTCATCTCGCTCGTGCGGATCTGCACCTCGATGGAAACCCCGAAGGGACCGAACACCACCGTGTGCAGCGACTGGTAGCCGTTGGCCTTGGGGATGGCGATGTAGTCCTTGAACCGGCCGGGGATGGGCTTGTACAGATTGTGAATCACGCCGAGCGCGCGATAACAGTTGTCCACCTTGTCCACGACGACGCGAAAACCATAGATGTCGTAGACCTGGTCGAAGGACAGGTGCTTCTGCTCCATCTTGGCGTAGACGCTGTACAGGGTCTTCTCGCGACCGCCGACCTCCGCGGGCAGGCCTTCGCGTTCCAGCTGGTTGAGGACGGCGGTGCGGATTTTTTCGACGATCGCCTTGCGGTTGCCAAGACGCTTGCGCACCGCCTCGGCGATGATGCGATGGCGCAGCGGGTGCAGCGCGGCAAAGGCCAGATCGCCCAGCTCCATCGCCCACTGGCGCACGCCGAGGCGGTTGGCGATGGGCGCGTAGATATCGATCGTTTCGCGCGCGATCGCGCGGCGGCGGTCGGGATTCAGCGCGCTGATGGTGCGCATGTTGTGCAGACGGTCGGCGAGCTTGATGAGAATGACGCGGATGTCGCTCGCCATGGCCAGCAGCATCTTGCGGAAGTTCTCCGCCTGCGCCTCCTCCTGCGACTGGAATTCGATGCGGGTGATCTTGGAAACGCCGTCCACCAGCGCCGCGATATCCTCCCCGAACTCCTCGGCGATGCGCTCCTTCGCCGTGGGTGTGTCCTCGATCACGTCATGCAGGATCGCGGCGGTGATGCTCTTGGCGTCGAGACGCATGCCCGCGAGGATGCGGGCGACTTCGATGGGGTGGTAGATGTAGGGCTCGCCGCTGACGCGCTGCTGTCCGTCGTGGGCCTCGGCGCCGAACAGATAGGCGCGGTAGACGTCAGCGACGTCCTTGGGTTCCAGGTAGGTTTCGAGGATCGCGCACAGGTCGCTGATCTGAAACCGCTGGCCGGAAGACGGCGTCGCGGCAGCGGACGGCACCGACTCAGACTTCGGTTCCGCCCTCTTTGCCGGCGGCGGGGGCAATGTCGATCCCGCCGGTCTGGGTTTGGTCGGTTGTGTCTTCATCGGCCTCAAGTCCGGCTTGCGGCGTTTCCTCGTCCAGGATGGCATTGGTCACGAAACCGCCGGCGATCTCGCGCAGGGCGAGCACCGTGGGCTTGTCGTTTTCGCGCTCCACGCAGGCTTCCGCGCCATTGATCAGCTGGCGCGCACGACGTGTGGCCACCAGCACGAGCTGAAAACGGTTATCAACGTTATCCAGGCAATCCTCTACGGTAATACGGGCCATACCTATACCTCAGTCATCAGACAGGAAACGCGGCGGTGCCGCAGGGTTTAATACTAATAAAGCACTCGCCCAAACGATTAATCGGGCGGGTGAGAGACATGCTTCTTATTTCATCTTACTGATATACGGCCGGTTTTTCTACTTAGAACCCCTAACAAAATGAAATTAACCGCCAAGACGCCAAGAACGCCAAGTTTTTCTCCTCAAAAAACAGCTTTCTTGGCGACCTTGATGCGCGCCATCCCTGGCGCGCGCCCAATTTTGCTCCCGGCAAAATTGTGGCTCTTGGCGGTTCAAAATCATATTCATTTTGCTTCGAGGCTCTTAAGTTTCAAACAACAGGGCATCCATATCCACCCCGACCGGTCGGGGCATGCCATCGCCGCGAATGACGGCCTGCAAATCCTTCAGGGCAGCCTCGAAATCATCGTTGACCACCACGTGGTCGAATTCCTTATAGTGGCTCATTTCCGACACCGCCGCGCGCATGCGTTGCGCGATCACCTCCGGCGCATCCTGGCCGCGGTTGGTCAGGCGCTCCTCCAGTGCCGCGCGCGAAGGCGGAAGGATGAAAACACTGACCGACTCCGGCATCTTTTCCTTGATGGCGCGCGCGCCCTGCCAGTCGATGTCGAGGATGATGTTCTTGCCCTGACGCAGCAGGTTCTCGGTCGCGGCACGCGAGGTGCCATAGGAATTGCCGAAGACCTTGGCATGCTCGAGGAAGCGGTCGGCTGACACCATCTCGTCGAACTGCTGCTGGTTCACGAAATAATAATGCACGCCGTGCTGCTCGCCCGGACGCGGCGCGCGCGTCGTGTGCGACACCGAGAACGCCAGGTCCGGCAGGCGTTCGACGAGCGCCTTGGCGAGGCTGGTCTTGCCGGTGCCGGAGGCGGCGGAAAAAATGAAAAGTCGACCTTTGTTCATATGTTCTTAACCGCCAGGACGCCGGGAAAGAAAAAATTGGACAGGGTTCACAGGAATAAAAAACAAGATTAACAGGATTTTTATTTCTTGAAATCCTTAATCCTGACAATTCTGTCCGGAACAGAATTGGACGGCCAAAGGCCGCCCACCGGGTGCGTGCCAGGGGCGAGGCGGATAAGAAGACGGTCCAGTGGACCGTCTTCCCGCCGAGCGGGCCGCCAGGGATGGCGGCCCTGGACTTTCGAGCGCCGCGGGACGCGAAGCGAGAAAGGCGCGCATCAAAATCCTGAAAAATCTTGTTAATCCTGTTTGTTTCTTTTTTGTCAGGAATTCTTATTCAATGTTCTGCACCTGCTCGCGCATCTGCTCGATCAGCACCTTGAGCTCCACCGCGACGTTGGTCAGGCGCGTGTCGGTGGACTTGGACGACAGAGTGTTGGCCTCGCGGTTGAGTTCCTGCATCAGGAAATCGAGGCGCCGGCCGGCGGGACCGGCCTGGCCGAACACGCGGCGGATTTCGGCGAAATGCGCGGTGAGCCGGTCGATCTCTTCGGTGACATCGGACTTCTGCGCGAACAGAACGATCTCCTGCTCGAGGCGCGCGGGGTCGAGCTGTTGCTTGATTTCTTTCAGACGCGTCTCCAGGCGTTCGCGAAATATCCGCACCGCCTCCGGAATCAGTTCCTTCGCCTTCACCACCAGCTGCTCCATGGCCTGCAACCGCTGCAACATGAACTCCTGCAAACGCGCGCCTTCGCGGCTCCGCGTGGCGGCCAGATCGTCGAGTGCGGCTGCGAGTGCCTCGATCGCCGCGGCGCCCAGGCTGTCGACGTCGAGCGGTTGGGCCTTGAGCACGCCCGGCCAGCGCAGGATGTCGACGGCGCGCAGCGGCGAGAGATCGGCGTACAGGCCGCGCAGGTGGCCGGCGGAAACCAGCAGCCGCTGTACCTGATCCTCGTTCATCTCCAGCGCGCCCGCCGCCTCGCCCGCCTGGAAGCGCAGGGTACCGTCCACCTTGCCGCGCGCCAAACGCGCATTGATCAGTTCGCGCACACGCGGTTCGAGTACCCGCAGCTCTTCCGGCAGGCGCAGGGCGATCTCGAGATAGCGATGGTTGACCGAACGCAGTTCCCAGGTGAGCGCCCCCCACGGCGTTGCGGCCTCGCGGCGGGCGAAGGCGGTCATGCTGGCGGTCGGGGATGGGGATTTGGCGCGGTTCATGGGCAGCGCGGATGGTAAACCGCGGGTTTGCCGGGAGCAAATCCGGGCCGCGGCAGGCCGATATCCTCGGCCCGCG
>NZ_JBGQKW010000033.1:0-26352 GCF_041499725.1 Sulfuricaulis sp. | reverse complement strand
TTGATGACGCCGGCCAGGAACGCGATGTCGCTGCCGGCGCGCACCGGGGCGTAATAGTCGGCCACCGCCGCCGAGCGCGTGAAGCGCGGATCGACGACGATCAGCTTGGCCTTGTTATGCGCCTTGGCCTCGGTCACCCACTTGAAGCCGCACGGGTGCGCCTCGGCGGCGTTGCCGCCCATGATCAGAACCAGGTTGGCATTCTTGATGTCAACCCAGTGATTGGTCATCGCACCGCGGCCGAATGTCGGGGCAAGACTTGCCACCGTGGGGCCGTGTCAGACGCGTGCCTGATTATCGAATGCCAGTATCCCGAGACTGCGGACGACTTTGTGCGTGAGATAGCCGGCCTCGTTGCTCGAGGCCGAGGCCGCGAGAAAGCCCGTGCTGAGCCATCGGTTTACCGTGGCGCCGTCGGCGTTCTTCGCGATGAAATTCTTGTCGCGATCGTTCTTCATGAGACGCGCGATACGGTCGAAAGCATCGTCCCAGGAGATGCGCACGAACTTGTCCGAGCCGGGTGCGCGGTATTCCGGGTATTTGAGCCGGTTGGGGCTGTGCACGAAATCGAGCAGGCCCGCGCCCTTGGGGCAGAGCGTGCCGCGATTCACCGGATGATCCGGATCGCCCTCGATGTGAATGATCTCGGCCGGAGAATTCTTGGCCTTGTCACCGAGGCTGTACATGAGGATGCCGCAACCGACCGCGCAGTACGGACAGGTGTTGCGTGTCTCCGTGGCGCGTGCCAGCTTGTACTGGCGTACCTCGGCGAGAACTTGGTTAGGCGAGAATCCCAATATCGCGAGGCTCGAGGCGCTGAGTCCGGCGGCACTGAGTTTGAGAAACTGACGTCTGGATACAGATAGCATGGCATTTCTCCTATCCGTCGGTTGTTACGTCTCCCCGAATTTAAACACCATTTTGCAACTGAAATACCCTATACCCGCAGTCAACAAAAAGCAATGAACACCCGCCTCTTCAGCGACGTGGATTTTCAGGTTTATTTATAAATATTATTTATAAATATTTAAGAGATGAAAATTTCGCGTGATGAAAAACGGATGGGTGCCGGAACCCCGGGCCGCCGGGCCAATATTAAATATAAGGGAATTCTGATGAACGTAATTTTCAGATCCCTTAAGTTTAAGTTATCTCTGATTAATTCCGTTCGCCCTGAGCCCGGTTCGACAGGCTCACCGCAGGCTTCGACCCGTTCGTATTGAGCTTGTCGAAGTACGAACGTGCTCAGGACAGGCTTGTCGAAGGGCGACTGACGCAACGTACTGATTTCCCGATGTCCTCCGTTCATGGTTCGACAGGCCTGTCTTGAGCGAAGTCGAAGGGCTCACCATGTACGGAGGAATCAATCAAACCTTCCTTTCAGATAGCGTTCAATCCCCGCGCTTACTGCCGCCTTCGAACAAGGCCGGCACCTCGCGCTTGGCGTGGTGGTGGGCAGGCTTCTTGGTAACCACCGGGACGGAATGCGTTGCCGGCTGATGCGACCTCTGCGGCGCATCGTAGCGATCGAGGCGGCGTTGCGAATTGCCGGTGTTTTCCGAAGTCCGCCGGTTGCCGTCCACCTCGGCGCGCGGGTCATGGCTATTGCCATGATCCTCGGCAACAGGGCGCGCATGCGGATGCTGGCTCGCGGCGCGGGGATGTGGATTCGGATTCGAATGCGGACGCTGGGCACCGGTACGAGCGTATGAATGTGATGGCGGGCGTTGCGCGCCGTCTCGAGCATGGGAGTTCGAATGCGGTCGTTGGCCACCGGCGCGGGCATGCGAAGGGGATGGCGGCCGCTGGTCACGGCGATGATCGCCGCCCTGGCGCGAGCCCTGCGGCCTTCCGCCGCGCTGGCCGCGCCCATGACTGATCGGCTCGGCCTTGATCGACAGGTTTGGCTCGAAGCCCGGAATCACGACCTTCGGGATATCGCGCCTGAGCAGACGCTCGATGTCGCGCAGGAAATCGTGCTCGTCCACGCACACCAGCGACAACGCCTCGCCCTCTTTGCCGGCGCGGCCGGTGCGGCCGATACGGTGCACGTAATCCTCCGGTACGTTGGGCAGTTCGTAGTTCACGACGTGCGGCAACTGGTCGATGTCGAGCCCGCGCGCGGCGATGTCGGTCGCTACCAGCACCCGCACCTCGCCCTTCTTGAAATCCGCCAGGGCCTTGGTGCGCGCACTCTGACTCTTGTTGCCGTGGATGGCGGAAGTGCTGATGCCGTCATCCTCCAGCTGATCGGCCAGACGATTGGCGCCGTGCTTGGTGCGAGTGAACACCAGCACCTGCTTCCAACCTTGCGAATGAATCAGATGCGCCAACAGTTCGCGCTTGCGCGCGCGGTCCACCGGATGCACCACCTGTGACACGAGTTCGGCGGCGATTTTGTGGCGCTCCACCTCGATCAGCACGGGCGCATTCAGCAGGCCGTCGGCGAGCTGCTTGATCTCGTCGGAGAACGTAGCGGAGAACAACAGGTTCTGGCGCTTTTTGGGCAGCAGCGCGAGGATCTTGCGGATATCGCGGATGAAGCCCATGTCGAGCATGCGGTCGGCCTCGTCCAGCACCAGGATTTCGACGTGGGACAGATCCACGGTCCTCTGGCCGACGTGGTCGAGCAGACGTCCCGGCGTCGCGACGAGAATATCCACGCCGCGGCGCAGTATATCGATCTGGGGATGGATGCCGACGCCGCCGAAGACCACGGTGGACTTGAGCGGCACGTGTTTGCCATAGACACGCACGCTCTCCTCCACCTGCGCGGCCAGTTCACGCGTGGGCGTGAGAATGAGCGCGCGGATCGCGCGATGCGCGCCCTGTGGCTGCGCGTTCAGGCGTTGCAGCAGCGGCAGCGTGAAGCCGGCGGTCTTGCCGGTGCCGGTCTGCGCGCCGGCGAGAATGTCGCGCCCCTCGAGAATGACGGGGATGGACTGCAACTGAATGGGGGTGGCTTGGGTATAGCCCTTTTCGGACACAGCACGGAGTAATTCGGCCGACAGGCCGAGACTGGAAAATGACATAAGGAATGGTTGCTCCTGGATGGCCTACCCAAAAAGCTTGGGCCGGTCTAGGCGCTACCTAGTAAAGTTGAAGTTGTTCGAGGTGAACCGAGATGGATGACCGCGAAGGGATCGGTGCAGACCGGGGTGCGCCGATGGATATATTGTAGCAGGGATTGCGGGGAAAGTGGATGAAACTGTTATATATAGGTATGCGCGTTGCGCGTGAGCTTATTCGGTGCGCTAGTAATGCGGAGGCGGTTTTTCGTCCTCCGGCGGGATGACCATCGAAGGAGCGAGGCCGGCCAGCAGGGATTTCACCGCTTCGAGTTCCTTCACCAGGCGATCGATCTCCCGCTGCTGGCGCGTGACCACCTCGTTCAGGTCCTGGATGGTCTGGTCCTGAAACGCCACGCGCACTTCCAGCTCCGTCAATCGCTCGTTCATTCGGTCATCCTCGCGGAATTAGGGATGCTATTCAACGGTATCCGGCTCTTAATATTCCTGATCATATCGAGGACAGGCATTTGGTGGGAATAACGGATTGCCGTGCTTGCTCATCCAGACCTATCGGCTAGGCTGAAAAAGAATGGATAGGGAGGTCACATGCGCTTGACACTATATATAGGTATCGCGATGGTCGCCATCGGGTTGGATGTCTACGCCGCCGACCCACCGGCGGTAACGGAACCGAGCCCCGAAACCAGATCCGCACCACCGCACTACCGACCGTCCACGGTGAAGTGCACTGCCACGGTCAATGTCTGGATCGAAGTGGACGACAACAGCCTGCCGCAAAGAATGAACGCAAAAGCCGAACCAAGAAAGCGGGTGCAACTCAAGCTGGTCGGCTCGGCACCCTCGCGCGGCGAGTCGGTGGTGTGCAGCTACGCCTCGCGCAGCCGCGACGTGACGACTTCCTATTACATGCGCTGCGCCAACCCGCGCCAGGAGCGAGGTCTACGGCATTCCTATTCGTGCCGGTGATGGCATCCGCTATCCGTCCGCCGCCGTCTGCGGCGACTCCAGCGCTTCCCAACGGGCATAACAGGTTTCGAGCTGCTTCGTGATCGCTTCCAGGCGCGTCAGGGTGGTCGTGATTTCATTGGCGCCCTGCTGGTAAAACGCGGGGGCACTGACGGCGGATCGTAATCTCGTCTGTTCCGCCTCGAGCGACTCGATCTTGGCGGGCAGTGTTTCGAGTTCACGCTGTTCCTTATAAGAAAGCTTGCGGGATTTGGTGTCGCGCTTTTCCGCGGCGGGCGCGGGTGATGGTGTTTTGGCGCGCGGCGCTTCGGTCCCGGGTGCGGCCGGGTTCCGCCGTTGCCGCAGCCAATCGGTATAACCGCCGACGTATTCGCCGATCCGGCCATCACCTTCGAACACCAACGTGCTCGTGACCGCGTTATCCAGGAACGCGCGGTCGTGGCTCACCAGCAGCAAGGTGCCTTGATATTCGAGCAGCAACTCTTCCAGCAGTTCGAGCGTCTCCACATCCAGGTCGTTGGTTGGTTCGTCCATCACCAGCAGATTGGCCGGCTGCGCGAACAATCGCGCCAGCAGCAGGCGGTTGCGCTCGCCGCCGGAGAGCGTGCTCACCGGGGACCGCAGCCGTTCCGGGGGAAACAGGAAATTCTGCAGGTAACCGGCGACATGCTGGCTGCGGCCGTTGATGGTCACGGTCTGACTGCCGGCGCCGACGCTGTCCATGACCGTCACATCGGGGTCGAGCGGCGCGCGCTGCTGATCGAAGTACGCGACCTGGAGTTTGGTGCCGCGGCGCAGCTGCCCGCGCGTCGGGGTCAATTCGCCCAGCAGCAGCTTGATCAGCGTGGATTTGCCGGCGCCGTTGGGGCCGACGATGCCGATGCGGTCGCCGCGCATGACGCGCACCGAGAAATCTTTTATCACGACAATGTCGCCGAAACTGAAATCGACGTGCTCGGCTTCGAACACCAGCTGGCCGGACTGCTTGCCCTCTTCCAGTTTCAGTTCCACCTTGCCGGCGCGGTTGAGGCGCTGGCGGCGTTCTTCACGCAGAGCTTCGAGCGCGCGCACCCGTCCTTCATTGCGCGTGCGGCGCGCTTTGACTCCCTGACGTATCCACGCCTCCTCCTGGGAGAGCTTCTTGTCGAACAGCGCGTTGTGCTGCGCTTCCACGGCCAGCTGGGCTTGCTTGCGGCGCACGTAGTCATCGTAGCTCCCGGGCCAGGAGGTGAGCGCGCCGCGATCGAGCTCGATGATGCGCGTGGCGAGGCGCTTGAGAAACGCGCGATCGTGGCTGACGAACAGCAACGCGCCCGGATAGTCCGCGAGGAATTCTTCCAGCCAGGTGATGGCCTCGATGTCCAGATGATTGGTCGGTTCGTCGAGCAGCAGCAAGTCCGGTTCGCACACCAGGGCGCGCGCCAGCATCACGCGCCGGCGCCAGCCGCCGGAAAGCGCATGCATGCTGACGTCACCGTCCAGACCGAGGCGCGACAGCACCATTTCCACGCGTTGCTCCAGGCGCCAGCCATCGCCGGCTTCGAGTTCGTGCTGCAATTGCGCCAGGCGCTGTGTCAGGGCCGGTGTATGCGCGTGCGCGAGTTCCGCGGCGGTATGGTGGTATTGCGATATCAGCTTGCCCAGTTCGGCCAGTCCGCCGGCCACGATATCGAACACGGATTCATCGCTGTCGGGGCTGACTTCCTGCGCCAGGTGCGCGATGCGCGTGCCGGGGCGAATCCAGATCTTGCCGTCATCGGGCAGGGCTGCGCCACTCAACAGGCGAATCAGCGACGACTTGCCCTCGCCATTGCGCCCCACCAGGCACACCCGTTCACCGCGGCGTATTTCGAGCTTCGCCTGTTCCAGCAACGGACGATGGCCATAAGCCAGGGAAACCTTATCGAGGCGCAGCAAGGGCATGGGAGCGGTTGATTCCGGTTAAATGCGGACAGACGATTTTTTTGCGTGGCGCAAGCCAAAAACGGTGAAGCCGCCCAGCAGCGTAAATCCCACAGCGGCCGGCGGATATTTAATAGAATAAACCACGGGCCAGAGACTCAGGCGGGTGAAGACTCTCATTGTCTCATGTTCCCGGATGAAGTCCGCGATCGGTGGTGAGTGACGGTAATAAAAATTCACGAAGGCCCTGCCGGGCGTATTCGTCAGCAAATGTCGGTCCCGAAATTCCCTCAACACCATGACTTCATCCGCCATCGGGCTGCCGTAGGCCGCCGTGGCGATGAAGCATCCGCCGCCCCCACCTCCGCCCCCGCCCGAGGATGAAGCTGAAGGCGGCGGAGGTGGGGGCGTGCCCAGAAGAGCGGCGTTGGCCGCATTGACATCCAACTTTCCGTAGCCCCACGTATTATTAGGTACCGTGCCGGTGAATGCGTCCGTAGCAGCATTTCCAGTAATAAAACTTTTTATTTGATCGGACGAAAAGGTCGGCCCGGCTTCGAAGAGCAGCGCCACCGCGCCCGTGACATGCGGGGCAGCCATGCTGGTACCTGCCTTGATGGCATGGACGCCATCCAAATCAAGCTCGCTACCTGACGCCGCGGGCGTGGTATTGGCCGAATAAGCCGACATGATTCCCAGCCCCGGAGCAGCAATCTCCGGCTTTTGCGGCGGCGTGGAACAGCTACTGCACTGCCGCCGCGGGCCACGGCTGCTGAAAGAAGAAATGTTTCCCTGCGTTTCGCCAGGATAAAACATCGACCCCGACTGACTGGTGAAGGTGGTCTTGGTGTCGTATGCGGCAACCGAAATCGGTTTGGTCGCCGTGGCACAGTCAAGCAAAGTGATGCTTGAGTCGGCATGGCTGGTAAATGTGGCGTTGTTATTGTCGTCGATCCATGCATCGAACCTCCCGCTGGTGACGATGCTATTGCCATGAAGAACGAGGTTCCATGCGCCCGTTGTCAACGAGCTATTTCCGTTCTGCAGATCAACCCTTATTTCCCGATCACCATTATCGGCAACCACACCCGTGGAGACGATCAGAATAAGACCACAAGCTGTCTGAGACGAAAACGATGTATTGCCCGGGTTAACCACTGTGGTGGAGCAACTGCCACTGCTCAACGAAATCCCCATCTGATCCGCGCCGGCATACCAGATATCCAAAGTCTCGGACGTGTCGCCCGTTGGAATTGTAAATCCCACTGTAGTAGAGCCGCCCTGGGTGACGGTTCCGCTGGCATGGATGCTGGCATTCGCCTCATTGCCAGCGGCGCAGACGATAGCCTTTCCGGTACCGGAAGCATTGTCGAGTGCATGCTCATATGCTGACGTGCCATCGTGCGGGTCCACGTGTTGACCCAGACTGAGATTAATGACCGACGGCTTCCCCAAAGCCGCGGCTTTTTGCTGCACGTAACTGATGCCGTCCAGAATTTTATCCGTGAAACCGGTCGTATTGACGATGATCACGTCAGCTTCCGGCGCCATGCCCACGTAGCGGTAAGCCGGCTGGCCGTTTCCGGTTGCCGAACCGTTACCGGCGGCGATACCCGCGATGTGGGTGCCATGACCCTCGGTATCGGTTTCGGGACAACCGCCGGCGTCGATCCTGGCCTTGGTGCATTCGTTGCCGTAGTTATAAGGGGGAGTGGGGCTGGGTGGCGTTCCACCGGTCGTCTGATCCCAGAGATAGAGAACGCGCGTTTTGCCGGTGGCATCCTTGAAATCGGTGTGATTGAGATCGATGCCTGTATCGACGATGCCAATAACCACGCCTCGCCCGGTGGATCCGGTCCAGTTCGGGGCCGTGCCACTGCGCAAATTGTTCGCCCCGGTGGCCGGGACACTGACGTCGAGGCGGTGCTTCGCGCGTTTCGCGGCTTCGACGTAGACTATGTTCGGCAGTTGCGAGAGTGCGTCGAGACTCCCGAGAGGTATGTCCACGGTAGCGACATCGCCTATCACGGACCGGATTTGTCCTCCCAGGGATTCCACGCCAGAAAGATCTCCCTGAAATTTAAGGATCGTTCCCACCAAGGGTTCAGTGCCGGCGGCCTGCGATTTCAATACGCCGCGGTTATGCGCCAGTGTCGGGTCCGCCGCTCTTTGCGCAAGCAGTACCAGCATGGGATCGAGCTTGGTGTCAGCGGAAACGCTGCCGGCCAATAGCGACAGGATTGCCGCTAAAACAACGCCGAGCTGCTTAGGGTAGGTCATCGCGTATCCGTCACCAGTCAATGTTGCCTAGCGCAAACGTTGTTTCCTGGACATTTCCACGTGGACGACGAATTCCAAACTCGCGATCCTGGAAACGGCAGGCACCGGAATTCGTGCGGTCAGGATATCGCCCATGACGGAACCGATCATGGCCCCCTCCTTTTCGAGGACATCACGCTGTTTGGCATTGATTTCCCCTCTGGTCCGGATAAGAACCTCAATCGTCTGTGCCGGTTTTTCCGTCAGCTCTGATTCATGAATGGTCATCAGTAACGCAGGGTCTATTTTTTCCTGGTTCATCGTCGTGGATATTTCCTGCGCTTTTACGCCCGCGGTTTCTCCGCTGCATCCAGCAAGTTCCATCAGACCTATCAGTCCTAGCATGATGGCCAGCATCCACCGTGTTCGCCTCGTTTGCATCGTATTCCTCTTGAATTGGTGCGCACGCGACCCGTAAACGCACGGAAACGCGATCAAGTTTATCAACGAAAACTCCTGCCTGCGCCTGCGATCCGACGCATGCCGCAAACGTGCGGACGGTCGCGCAAGCGAGCGCCCCCGATCGCTTCATTCGAGGATATTGGATATTAGTACGATGGGGGTTAAATGACGACTCGCTGACATGATTCCCGGACTACCGGTATAGGTCAGCCGCGAGTATTGCCGCTAAGACGAGCGCGCGCGCCGGTACAGCTTGTGCGTGAGTTCGCCGGCGAGGTTCTTGGCAACGCTGACCATGACGCTATGAACGGTTTCAGACAGCGAGTCCCGGGCAAAATTGAAAATCTGGGGAATGTGTACCGAGCGGCTCAGCATTTTGGTTTCAGCGCTGTAAAGCTCCAGGATCTCGCGCAACAGGGGTTCGAACTCCACGCGGGAATACAGTTGCGCGACCGCCGCACGGAACCGCGGCGTCACTTCCCATTGCGCGAGCATACGTCCGGCCAGCTCGAGCTGCCGCTCGATCCGGCGCCGACGGAACTGTTCAATATCGCGGTATTCGATGTGAATGCTGACGGGAAACACGGTGGCCTGTTGCAGAAACTTCTGATCGATCTCGCGCGCCTGTTGCAACAGCCGCTGGATGTCCGCTTCCTGCGGCGCGCTGCCCGCGCGCCGCGCGTCGGCCGCGCGCATGATCACGAGGCGATCCTTCTCGATTTCCTTCCTGACGTTGATATCGAGAAACGCCCGGAACGCCGGCAGCAGCAGCCTGAACAGCGTGTAATCCCCCAGGCGCGCGGCGGTGCGCGTGCTGAACTCCTGCATCATCGCGCCGCTCATGGCGCACAGGACGCGGACCTTATCCACGACCGTCGCCCGGACCGGCGGAACTAAGGCTTCATCGCCTTGTGAAATCCGATCATCCCGCCCAGCAGGGTTTTGCTCGAAACGTTTTCATAGCCCAGATGCCGCAGCAATTGCGACAGTTCCTCGGCCGAGTAGAACAGGCTCAGCGCGTCGATAAAGTATTTCTTGCAGTTGCGCGCCGTCGCGCCGCTCTGAAACAACACCGCCGTCACCGACAGGCTGACCCGCAGATAGGCGTAGTACGCGCGCTCGACCAGCTTGCTGCCAGGGCGCAGCATGTCGCAGTGATAAAAATACCCGCCCGGCTTCAATACACGCCTGATCTCCCGGGACACGTCCATGATGCGCAAATGCCGTGACGCCCATTGCAGCGTCACCACGTCGAAATGGTTGTCGGGGAAAGGCAGCTTGTGCACGTCGCCGATAACGCTTTCGATGCGAAAGCCTTCCCGTTCCGCCAGTTGGCGGCCGACTTCCTGCATCGCCGCGCTGCGGTCCATGGCGCAGACCTTGAGATCGGGCTGCTTGCGCAGCATGGCAATGCCGACCGCGTTGGTGCCGGCGCAGACATCCAGCGCTCTTTGACCGCTTTGCAGATCGATGGTCGCGAGAAAACTGGCGCGGAACTTGTTCCACAACCCCAGACTCGCGACGTAGTTCGCGCGGTCGTAATACTTGGCCACGTCAGCGAACACATCGTTTAATTCCTGGGTCCATACCCGCTTGAACAGTTTCTCCCGGACGTCTTCCCGGTCTGAAAAGTGCAGTGCCCCGTCCAGGGCGCGTTCACCGTTTGCCATAATTACCTCACGTTTTACGGTCAGTTATTTTCAGGAACAGCTATTTGTTTTGTTGTAGCGGAATATACACCCGCGCGACATTGCGCCAGATCAAACTTTCACCATCCGGGACAAGAAATGTCAGGAAATAAGCCATTGACGCGTCGATTTCGGTCCTTCTGAAACCATGACATCGTCGGATTGTTTCAATCCGGGCACGTGAAATAGCTCATAGCATTGCGGGAAGCAGAATCAGGCCTCTCCCGGTCTCGGTGATCCATGGTTGACATCCTACGGCCATTGTCGCCGATGCCGCAAGTCAGGCCTATTATTATACAGCCAGTGTCGGGGCCCATGCTTCGGACACGAGGGTTTTTGTCGATTATCCGTCGATCGAGTCCTGATGCAGATTCGTGGCGGCATTTACGGAAAAATTTCTACGCCGTGCCAGAATGCGATGTAACGCTGGATATGTCGCGCCTCCGCGGAGGTCTGCAGGTAACACCACGCGGCTTGGCAGTTCACCTTGCCGTTGACCACGACGTCATAATAACTCGCGACGCCTTTCCAGGAGCAGGTCGCGTGTTTCCTGCTCGGGCGCAGGTGTTCGCGTTTCACCGCCTCGGGCGGGAAATAATAATGGCCCTCGACGATCCGGCACGCGTCGCTTTCGGCCAGCACCGCTCCGTTCCAGATTGCCTTCGTCGATAATGGAGCCATATTCGCTTTAATCAGACAGGACGAAATAATGAAGCCCTACTCGCTCTAATCAAATGACAGGACGAATGAGCGCAGCGAGTAGGGCTTCATTATTTCGTCCTGTCATCATAAATTACCCTTCCAAACGATGTGGATGTTGTCCGTATGACCGACATTCGGCGTTTGAATTCCCACGCCAGTATGTTTCAATTCCGGTTCGACCAGCAGGGAGCGACAGAATGATGCTCGTTCGCGGTAGGTCACAGGCCCGGGATTCAGCACGCGGGATTACTGTATCACGGGACAGTCTGGCGACGCGCTACACCGCCGTGCGACGCGTGAGCGAGGTGCTCAGCCGGCCGCTCGCGCCGGACGATTACGGCCTGCAGGCCATGCCCGATGCGAGTCCGGCCAAGTGGCACCTCGCGCACACGAGCTGGTTCTTCGAGACCTTCCTGCTCAAAGCCTTTCTCCCCGGTTACCGTCCGTTTCATCCGCAGTTCGAGCATCTGTTCAACTCTTATTATGATCAGGTCGGTGTCCCGTTCCCGCGCGCGAGTCGCGGTCTGCTGTCGCGTCCGACGGTGGAGGAAGTCTTCCGCTATCGCGCGCGGGTGGACGAGGCGATGGTTTCGCTGCTCGCCACCGTGGGACAGGAACACTGGCCCGAGGTGGCGGCGCGCGCGACACTCGGCTGCCACCATGAGGAACAACATCAGGAACTGTTCCTGACGGATATCAAATACAACTTTGCCATCAATCCGCTGAAGCCGGCCTATCGCGAGGATCTCCCCGCCGCCCCAACCGGCGCCGGCACGGCGCTGACATGGATCGAACAAGCCGGCGGCACGATGGATATCGGACACGACGGCACGGGCTTTGCCTTCGACAACGAAGGCCCGCGTCATCGTGCCTTGCTCGCACCGTATACGCTCGCCTCGCGCCTGGTCACCAATGGCGAGTACCTCGAGTTCCTCATGGCCGGCGGTTATGCGCGGTCCGAATACTGGCTGGCGGACGGTTTTCGCACCGCTCGCGAGCGTCAGTGGCAGGCGCCGCTGTACTGGGAAAAATTGGACGGGCGTTGGCAACTGTTCACGCTCGCGGGCACACGGCCGTTGAACGAGCACGAACCGGTGTGTCACGTGAGCTTCTACGAGGCCGACGCCTACGCGCGCTGGGCCGGCAAACGTCTGCCGACCGAGGCGGAATGGGAAGCCGTCGCGCAGCCACAGCGCGTGCACGGCAATCTGCGCGAGTCGGGCTATCTGCATCCCGTCCCGGTTTCGCCCGGCGCGGAACCGGCGCAACTCTTCGGCGATGCGTGGGAGTGGACCGCGAGCCCGTACGCGCCCTATCCCGGTTACCGGCCGGCGCCGGGCGCGCTCGGAGAGTACAACGGCAAGTTCATGGTGAACCAGCTGGTGCTGCGCGGCGGTTCCTGCGTTACGCCCACGGTTCACATCCGCGCCAGCTACCGCAACTTTTTCTACCCCGCCGACCGCTGGCAATTCTCCGGCATCCGCCTGGCGGACAATCGATGAGACTGCGTCCGGTCCGTTTCCACGACGATCGCCCGTCGCCCGCGACCATGCAGGAGGAGGTGCTGCAGGGACTCGCGTCGCGGCCCAAGCGGATAGCGCCGAAATTCTTCTACGACGAACGCGGCTCGCGGCTGTTCGACGCCATCTGCGAACTGCCGGAGTATTACCTCACGCGCACCGAGATGGGGATACTGGAATCCTGCGCACCAGAAGTGGCGCGGCTCGCCGGCGCGGACTGCACACTGATCGAACTGGGCAGCGGGGCGAGCAAGAAAATACGCCTGCTGCTCGAGGCCCTGCGGCCGCGTCACTATCTTGGCATCGACATCTCGCGGGAATTTCTGCGGGAATCGGTGCAACGCCTGGCGCATGACTATCCGTGGCTCGAGGTGCACGCGGCCTGCGCCGATTTCGCACAGGATTTCGATTTGCCCGATCCCGCCGGCAGCGGGCGCCGGCTGGTGTTCTTTCCCGGCTCGACCATCGGCAATTTCGAACCGCACGAGGCGCTGGCGTTTCTGCAACGCGTGCGACGTCTGGTGCAGCCTGACGGCGCGCTGGTGATCGGCGTCGACCTGAAGAAAGACCCGAAGGTGTTGCATGCTGCTTACAACGACGGCCAGGGCGTCACCGCGGCGTTCAATCTCAATCTGCTGGAGCGACTGCGCGCCGAACTCAACGCCGAACTCGACCCGAAAAATTTCCAGCACCGCGCATTCTACAATGCGATGCACGGGCGGATTGAAATGCATCTGGTCAGCCGCCGCGCCCAGGAAATCCGCGTTCTTGGCCGGCGTTTCCGATTCGAACCGGGCGAAACCATTCACACCGAGAATTCATACAAGTACTCGGTGGCGGAGTTCCACGCGCTGGCACGCCGCGCCGGCCTGCAACCGCGCCAGGTCTGGCTGGACGCGGCGCACCTCTTCAGCGTTCACTATCTCAGCGTCATCACCCGGTCACGCCCCCGCGCGGCATAACACATTAACTGCCCCGCCAAGCGGTTTTACCCGCACGATGTCAATAGAGCCATTATTTATCACCGCTCGCCCTTGAGATTCAGCGCGTACTCATACAGCCGGTTTTTCTTGAGGCCGGTGACTTTCGCCGCCAGCGCCGCGGCCTGGCTCACGGGAAGTTCCTCGAGCAGAATCCTGAGAACGCGTTCGGCCTCTTCGTCCACGGCTTCCCGCTCGGCGCGCGGCACGCCATGAATGAGGATCACGAACTCGCCGAGCTGCTGGTGGGGATCGCGGTTGACCCATTCGGACAGTTCCGTCAGCGTGCCGTTACGCACGGTTTCAAACTGCTTGGTCAGTTCGCGCGCCAGTACCGCCTCGCGTCCGGGCCCGAAAATCTCGGTCATCTCCTTGAGGCTTTCGAGGATGCGGTGCGGGCTTTCGTAGAAAATCAGCGTGCGGGCTTCCTCGCGCAGCTTCTCGAACACCGCGCGGCGCGCGGCGGATTTGGCCGGGGGGAACCCCTCGAAAACAAAACGGTCGGAAGGAAGTCCGGCGGCGGACAGCGCCGCGATCGCGGCGCAGGCGCCGGGCACGGGTATCACGCTGAGGCCCGCCTGTCGGGCGGATCGCACCAGATGAAAGCCCGGGTCGCTCACGAGCGGGGTTCCCGCGTCGGTGATAAATGCGATAGACTTACCGGCCTGCAAAATTTCGATAAGCCTGGGAACCTGGCTGCGCTCGTTATGCTCATGGAGGGCTTCTGTCTTGGCTTCAATACCGAAATGCTTGAGCAACTTGCCGCTGTGGCGCGTGTCCTCGGCGGCGATCAGGTCGACCTCCGACAGGATGCGGATCGCCCGCGGCGTCATGTCCTCGAGGTTGCCGATCGGCGTGGCCACCACATAAAGCGTGCCTGCGTTTGACACTAAAATCCCCGATTCGATACTTTCGCGCATTCTAAACAGGAAACCGCATGAAACCCATCCGCTGGCTGGCTATTCCTATAATATGTACCGCGCTCCTCGCCGGCTGCGAGACGGCGCGCGTCGCGCCGGCGGCGGCGCCGGTGAGCGTGGACCTGGCGGAAAAGGCCGAGCGCAGCGGTGATTTCCTGATCGCCGCGCGCGAGTACACGCGCCTGGCGGAAATCGCCCTGCCCGCGCAGCAACAGGACTTCCAGCTCCGGGCGGTGGACAACTTCCTCAAGGCCGGGCAGCTGCGCGAGGCGCGCGGTCAGATCGACCTGATCAACGTCGCGGCGCTCGACAGCTCGTTCACGGCGCGCAAGCGCATCCTGCAGGCGCGCATCGATCTAACCGAGGGCGGGTTCGAGAAGGGCATCCGGCAGCTGGACGAAGCCGGCCGGCTGCGTAATCTGAGCCCCGCGCTGCTCTCCGAAATCAACAGCGTGCGCGCGCAAGCCGAGCTGGCGCTCGACAATCCCGTCGGCGCGGTGCGCAACCTCATCGGTCGCGAGCAATATATCGCAGGCCGGGAGGCCGTGGCCGAAAACCAGAAACAGTTGTGGAAAATTCTGGTGTCGATGCCGCGCGAGCGGCTCAAGACCGAATTCAACATCGCCCGCGACCCGGTGCTGTCCGGCTGGATCGAGCTCGCCCTGATTACCGCGGAAAACGCCGGCCAGACCTTGTCGCTCCAGGCCGCGCTCGATCAATGGAAAATAGCCCACCCCACCCATCCCGCGAACGAAACGATATTCGGCACGCTCATGAGTCCGACCCCGGGAATTTCCGGGCGCATCGAACGCATCGCCCTGCTGCTGCCGCTCTCCTCCGGGTATTCGACTGCGGCACAGGCGGTGCGCGATGGGTTCATGGCCATGGACGCCGCCAACACCAATCCGGACAAGCCCAAAATCAGGATCTACGACACCGGCCCGGACCCCGCGAAAATACCCGATATCTACGCCCAGGCGATCGACGAAGGCGCGCAGTTCGTGGTCGGGCCACTGGGGCGCGAAGCCGCGGAGGCCATCCTGAAACAGGCGAGCATCAAGGTACCCACCCTGATGCTCAACCATACCGACATCGACCCGGGCACGGCCAGCAAGTACCTGTTCGAATTCGGCCTGCCGCCGGAGCAGGAAGCGCAGCAGGTGGCCGAACGCGCCTACCTCGACGGCCGCCGGCAGGCCGCCGTGCTCTATCCGAAAACGCCGTGGGGCGAACGCATGATGACGGCCTGGGCCAATCACTGGCAGCGCCTCGGCGGCACCGTGGTCGCCAGCCAATCCTACAATGAACTGGACGTCGACTACTCCGACCCCATCAAGCATCTGCTCAACATCATCCAGAGCGAGGCGCGCAAGGGCCTGATTGAAAAAATCGCCGGGCAGAAACTGCAATTCGATTCGCGCGCGCGGCAGGACATCGACTACATCTTCATCGCCACCGACGCCAAGCATGGGCGGCTCATCAAGCCGCAGCTCAACTTTTATCACGCCGCGCGCGTGCCGGTGTACTCGACCTCGCACATCTTCACCGGCGCGGGCGACGCCGTGCAAGACGTGGATCTCGACGGCATCGTTTTCGGCGACATGCCGTGGATGCTGGTCGGCGACGGCCGGATCCAGGAGCTGCGCCAGAAGGTGCAGCAAAACTGGCCGTTCGTTCATAGCGACCTCGACCGTCTGTACGCGCTCGGCATGGACAGCTACGCGATCCTCCCGCACCTGGGCCGCATCAACACGGAACCGGGCGCCCGCTTCAGCGGCGTCACCAGCGGGTTGTCGCTCGACCGCAGCGGCCGCCTGCAGCGACAACTGCTGTGGGCCCGGTTCAACCGCGGCGTGCCGAAACTCGTGGACACTTTCCTGAAATACAAGGGGCAATTCGAGATACAGTCTTATGACAAGACGAACGAGCAAAGCAAGTAGGGCTTCCAGTCTAAATGAGCATGCGCGAAGCGCATCCGGCTCGCCTCCCTCTCCCGCGAAGGCGGGAGGTGAGACGGGGCTGTCACGAATGCACTTAACGTGCATTCGTGCCGTCGAACGGGGGCGCAAGATTCTCGCGCACCCTGGCGGAAACCTAATGAGGGTGAGGGTTTATGGCAAGACGAACGAGCAAAGCGAGTAGGGCTTCCTTAAATGGTACCGGGCTCCCCGATAAATCTCATTCGCGGTCGTAAGGCGGAAGACATCGCCTGCGCCCGCCTGCAGCAGGCGGGGCTCGCGCTCACGACCCGCAATTACCGCAGCCCCTTCGGGGAGATCGATCTCGTCATGCAGGAACGCGACACCCTGGTATTCGTCGAGGTACGTTACCGTTCATCGGATGATTTCGGCACACCGGCCGAAACCGTGGATGCCCGCAAGCAGGCCCGGCTGCGCGCCACCGCGGAACACTACCTGCAGAATACGCCGCGGGCCTCCAAGAAAGCCTGCCGTTTTGATATCGTAGCGCTAACCGGAGAAGGCGAAGGTGGCGACTTTCGTTGGTTACGCAACGTTTTTTGAACTTATATCAGAATGAAAGTCAAAAACTTTGCCACAGAGATCACAGGGCACACAGAGATAGAAAAGACATATTTTTGCTCTGTGAACTCCGTGTACGCTGTGGCCCGCTTTTTTAATTTTGTTTGGGTTTGTTAATCAAGGATGCCACATGGCCAAGAGCAATCTTCAAACCGCGCCCGATTCCACCGTCCTCGTGACGCGCGTCAAGAACATCTTTCAGGAAAGCCTCCTGACCACGCGCAACTGCATGGAAGTGCTGGCGCCGTTCATCGCGCAGGCGGCCGCGCACATGATCCAGGCCCTGCTCTCGGACCGCAAGATTCTCGTCTGCGGCAACGGCGGCTCGGCCGCGGACGCACAGCATTTTTCGGCCGAATTGCTGAACCGCTTCGAGCGCGAGCGGCCCGGCCTGCCGTGCATCTCACTCACCACCGACACCTCGACGATCACCGCCATCGGCAACGACTACCATTTCGATGACGTCTTCTCCAAACAGCTGCGCGCGCTCGGCCAGGCGGGCGACGTACTGCTCGGCATCACCACCTCCGGCAACTCGCGCAACGTGATCCGCGCGGTGGAAACGGCGCACGAGCGCGGCATCGTCTGTGTGGCGCTGAACGGACGCGAGGGCGGTGAAATGTCCACCGTGCTCACGGGCAACGACGTCAACATCTGCGTGCCGGGCTCCTCCACGGCGCGCATTCAGGAAGTGCACGGCATCGTCATCCATTGCCTGTGCGACCTCATCGACTACCAGCTTCTCGGGCAGGGTTAAGGAAGGTCTGATTAATTCATGTTAAACCGCCAAGACGCCAAGAACGCCAAGTTTTTTCTTTGTTAATCAATATGCTTCTTCTTGGCGACCTTGGCGGTTAAGAGCGATATTCAGAGGTTCCTTAAAATGAGTCAGCGATCTCTTATTCTCACGGCTATCTTTGCCAGCGTAATCTTCGCGCAGGGCTGCGCGCCGGTGATCGTCGCCGGCGGCGCAACCGCCGCGGCCGCCGCCAGCGAACGCCGCACCCTCGGCGCCTTCGTGGACGACGAATCGATCGAGATCAAGGCCCGCAAAGCCCTCAACGACGAACCCGACTTCGGCGATGACGTCCACATCAACATCACCAGCATGAACGGCATCGTGCTGCTCACGGGTGAAGCCGCGACCGCAGACAAGCGCGACCGGGCGATGACGCTGATCCAGGTGATCCCGGGCATACGCCGCATCGTCAGCGAAATCCGCGTCGCCGATCCCAGGGCTTTCGCCTACACCACGCACGACGGCTGGATCACCGGCAAGGTCAAGGCCAAATTGCTCGGCACCGAAGGCCTTCCATCCAACCAAATCAAAGTGGTGACGGAAAATTCCGTGGTTTATCTGATGGGTCTCGTCTCACAGAAGGAAGGCGACATGGCCGCCGAGGCCACTCGTACCGTCGGCGGCATCACGCGCGTGGTCAAGCTGTTCGAGTATCTCGATTGACTCCCAGCGAACGCAAGATCGTCAAGGACGCGGCACAACTGCCGGCACGGCTCGCGGAACTCGCGCGGCCTCTGGTTTTCACCAATGGTTGTTTCGACATCCTGCATCGCGGCCATGTGTCCTATCTCGAGGAGGCCGCGGCTCTCGGCCAATCCCTGGTCGTCGGCGTGAACAGCGATGCCTCGGTGCGACGCCTCGACAAGGGCCGGGGCCGCCCGGTGAACCCCCTCGACGATCGACTCGCCATTCTCGCCGCGCTCGGCTGCGTGTCGCTCGTGGTGCCGTTCGAGGACGACACGCCGCATGCACTGATCGAGCGGGTGCGACCGGATCATCTGGTCAAGGGCGGCGACTGGACGCCGGACAAAATCGTCGGCGCCGACGTCGTCACAAGCTACGGTGGCCGGGTGCACTCCATTCCCTTCCGCTTCAAGCGCTCGACCACCGATCTCCTCCAGCGCATCCGTTCGTCATATGATAGGACGAAATAATGAAGCCCTACTCGCTTCGCTCGTTCGTCCTGTCATTTGCATACAGCGAGTAGGGCTTCGGTTATGAGTGATATTCCCGGCGGGTTCGTGGACCGGCTCAAGACCGTATTGGGCGCGGACAAGGTACTGACCGACCCCGCCGACTGCTGGCCCTACGGCCAGGACAATTCGCGCAAGCACGCGCCTCCGGACGTCGTGGCGTTCGCCACCACGCATTCCCAAGTGCTGGAAACAGTGCGGTTGTGCCACGAATTCAACGTGCCGATCGTCGCGCGCGGGCGCGGCACTGGCACCACCGGCAGCGCCGTTCCGCTGCGCGGCGGACTGGTGCTGTCGCTGGAACGCATGGATCGCATCGTTGACATGGATCCCGCCAACCGCGTCATGCGCGTTGAGCCCGGCGTGCTCAATCAGGCGATACAGGACAAGGCGGCGGAACACGGATTTTTCTGGCCGCCCGATCCCACGAGCGGCGCCTACTGCACCGTCGGCGGCAACATTGCGTTGAACGCCGCCGGACCGCGCGCCTTGAAATACGGCAGCACGCGCGAAAACGTGTTGGGACTCGTCGCCGTCACCGGCCAGGGTGAGGAGATACACACCGGCACCTATACCACCAAGGGCGTCGTGGGCTACGACCTGACGCGCCTGATCATCGGCTCGGAAGGCACGCTCGCCATCGTAACGGAAGCGACATTGAAGCTCACGCCGCTACCCGAATCGCGCCGCACGCTGCAGGCGGTTTACGCCGACGTGCGCGCGGCGGCCACAGCGGTGTCGCGCATCATGGCGCAACCGGTCACGCCGTATGCACTCGAGTTCATGGACGCGGCAGCGATCGAGATGATCCGGAATTATTCGCCGGCGGAACTGCCGCGCGGCGCCGGGGCGCTGCTCATCATCGAGATGGACGGACCGGAAGCGGCGATGGCCAATATCGTGGCCGGCGTCTCGGCGGCGGCCCGCGGTGACGGACTGCTTAACCTCACGGCGGCCAATACCAAGGAAGAAGCGACGGCGCTGTGGGCTACGCGCAAGGCGCTGTCGCCGGCGCTGCGCAACATCGCCCCCAACAAACTCAACGAGGACGTGGTGGTGCCGGTCTCGCGCATTCCCGATTTGATCGGCGGGTTGGAAAAACTCTCCCGCGAATACGGCATCGCAATCGTCAACTTCGGGCATGCCGGCAACGGTAATATCCACGTGAATATGCTCTACGACACCCAGGACCCGCAACAGGAGCGTAACGCCCTGCCATGTGTATCGAAGGTATTCGACCTGGTGCTGAAACTCGGCGGCACGTTGTCCGGCGAGCATGGCATCGGGATTGCCAAGCGCGACTATATTAACCGCGCGATCGATCCCGTGACCCTCGATCTCATGCGCCGGATCAAGCGCCAGTTCGATCCCAAGGGGATCCTCAATCCTGAAAAGGTTTTTCCGCCGCGGTAAGGGATGAATTCGCCCATATCCGCCGTCGTCCGTCACGATCGGGCAGATCGGTGGTAAGGTTATACCTCGCGCATGCCGTTACGATTCACTATCGTTATCACATTGAAAACCGAAATTGCGTAAAAGGAGAATCACGATGAAACGCACGCTCGTCTCCCTGGCCATCCTGCTCACCGCGATACCGCCGGCATTCGCCGCCGACAATATCGACCAGATCAATCAACTCATCCAGCAGCAGTTCCACCTGCTGTCGGAGGATCTGACCGCCGCGGCCAGCTACAAGGGCGTCATTCCGGCCAAACCTCTCGGCATCACGGGCTTTGACCTCGGCCTCGAAGTCAGTGCCACGAAAGTGGAACACAAGGACGCATGGGAACAGGCATCATCGGGTTCGGTGCCGAGCACTGTGTACGTGCCTAAACTGCACCTGCACAAGGGCCTGCCGCTTGGCATCGATGTAGGAGCCTTCTACAGCTCCGTGCCAAACAGCGACATGTCGCTATGGGGAGCGGAATTGCGTTACGCAATAATGGAAGGTGGCGTGGCAACGCCGGCGCTCGGTCTGCGCGGAACCTATTCGAAACTGACGGGCATCGATAACCTCGACTTCCACACCACCGGTCTTGAACTGCTGGTCTCCAAAGGCTTCGCGATTTTCACGCCCTATGCGGGCATAGGACAGGTCTGGACGACCTCGGAGCCGGTCGGCATCACCAACATCAAGAAAGAGGAATTTTCCCAGGGGAAATACTTCGTCGGCGGGAATATCAATCTCGGCCTCGTCAATTTCTGCCTTGAAGCGGACAAAACCGCTGGGGAAAATTCTTACAGCGCCAAACTTGGCTTCCGGTTCTGATCTTTTCACCGTTCGGAGGGCTCATCGCTAGCGGATATAATCAGTGATCCCCTAACGCTCGAACAACTCCATTTTTTCCCCGTCGCGCTTCATGTCGAGCTGGCCGAGAAACGACATGCCGAGCAGCGCATCCCGCGGATGGTTGCCTTCGATGACGCTTCCTTGCACGTTATATAGAGTGATGCCACCGACCTGAACATTATTCAGCGATAAGTTATAGGTATGCACGTTGCCGGCGGGGGTACTGGCCATGCCAGGGCTGCCGTTCCTGATGTAATCGATACCGATGCGTTTGGCGATTACACTGCTCATCGCGATCACGGTGGCGCCGGTGTCCACCATGAACCGGACGGAGGTGCCGTTGATCGATCCGTCGGCGAAAAAATGTCCGCCGTGATCAGGATAGAGCACCACACTCCCCTTTCCTTTCTGGTCAAAACCCGCCACCACCACGCCGAGCCTGAGCACTTCGCGTTTGCCGTCGATTTCAACCTCGGCCTTTTCTTCCTGCGTGTCGGTCGCGAGCAGTTTGATCCCTTCGGGGCTCGTCTCGCCGCTCTTCAGGACATGGCGCGCGCCGTCGACGACGACGATCGCCTTGTCCTTGAACAAGGCCTGCAGGAAAATCTTTTCCGCCGCGCCGGTTCCGGACGCGCCGAGCATAAGCACGGCGATCATGATCACTTTCACGGTGAATAAACGGATAGCCATATTTCTTAAACCCATGACAGACGCTACAATCGGCGCATGCAGGAAATCCTGATTTTCCGCCATGCGCCGCACGAGGGGCCCGGATACCTGGCCGATTATCTCGGCCGTCATCGCCTGCCGTGGCGTCTGATCCGAATCGATGAGAACGATCCCATTCCCTCAAGCATAGACGGCGTTTCGGGGCTCGTATTCATGGGCGGACCCATGAGCGTCAACGACCCGCTGCCGTGGATTCCCCGGGTGACGCAGCTCATTCAGCGGGCGGTCGCGGCGGATGTGCCGGTCCTCGGCCATTGCCTTGGCGGGCAATTAATAAGCATGGCGCTCGGCGGGGCGGTCACAAAAAACCCCGTCAAGGAAATCGGCTGGTTGCCGGTGAGCCGCGTGGACAGCCCCGCGGCAAAACCCTGGCTCGACGGGCTGCCCGCGAAATTCGAGGTATTTCACTGGCACGGCGAGATCTTTTCCATTCCACCGGGTGCGACGCGCATTCTCGCTTCGAGCGACTGTGCCAACCAGGCCTTCGTTATCGGCAAGACCCTCGCCTTCCAGTGCCACATCGAGATGACCGGCGCAATGGTGCGCGAGTGGGCGCGCCTGGGCACGGATGATCTCGCGCCGCTGTGTGCCACCGTCCAGAATCCTCAAGCGATGACGGCCGAACTCGACAGGCGGGTCAAACGTCTGCAGGGCGTCGCCGACAAATTCTACGACCGCTGGATTCAGGGTCTGAGATAAATAAACATTGAAGTTATGCCCTGCCGCGGCTTGCTCCCCTCACCCCTTATTCCCGCCGGGGCGCACAAGAATCGTGTGCGCCCGTTCGGCGGGGCAAAGGTTCACCGGACCTTTGCCTGTTTCCGCCTCACCTCCCCCTTTCGGGGGAGAGGGGGAGTAGGAATATGTTACGCATAGGCCTGGACCTCGGCGGCACCAAAACCGAAGGCATCGTCATGAACGAGGCTGGCAAAATGCTTTACTGCGAGCGCCTCCCCACACCGCAGGCCGACGGTTATGATGCCATTCTGAAAAATATCCACGCGCTGGTGTTCGATCTCGAGAAAAAAGCCGGTCAGTCCTGCCACGTAGGCATCGGCACGCCGGGGGCAATTTCCACGCGCACTGGTTGCCTCAAGAATTCCAACACCGTCTGCCTCAACGGCAAACCCCTCAAGGATGATCTGGAAAAAATTCTCGCGCGCCCGGTTCGCCTCGCCAACGACGCCAACTGCTTCGCGCTTTCGGAAGCACTCGACGGCGCGGGACAAGACGCCGGCGTGGTGTTTGGCGTCATCATGGGGACGGGCGTCGGCGGCGGCATCGTCATCAACGGCCAATTGATCGAGGGCCTGCAGCATATCGCGGGCGAATGGGGGCACAATGTTCTCGAGACCGATGGCCCGCCGTGCTACTGCGGCAAGCACGGTTGCGTTGAAACACTGCTTTCCGGACCCGGGCTCGCGCACGACTACGCGCTGCATGGCGGAGATCCGTCGCTCGATGCGAAACAGATTGTCACGCACGCCGAACAGGGCGACGTCCGGGCCGAGGCGGCGATGCAGCGCTACCTCGACCGTTTCGGGCGCGCGCTTTCGACGGTGATCAACATCCTCGATCCCGACGTGGTCGTGCTCGGCGGCGGCATGTCGAATATCGCGCGATTGTGCACCGATGGCCGCGAACGCGTGGCGCGCTACGTGTTTAATGCACAGGGAAGTGCGAATGTCGCGGGAGACAGGATGTCGAGAGCGACCAACGATGAACTGCGCACGAGAATTCTGCCTCACGTCCACGGCGACAGCTCCGGCGTGCGCGGCGCGGCTCAGCTCTGGCCGGCGGAAAACAGCTAGCCGCGGAACAGGCGGTTGCCCAAGTCAACGCGTCTCCGGCGCGTGGCAATCGGTCGCGGCGCAGTCTGTGCACCATACCTACGCTCATGCGTTATGACAGCTACCTTCAGGTTCATTCGGAATTTTGACGAGCATCAAAGTGACTTACCGGCCCATAGGTATTTAATATGGGCAGAATCTAAAGGAATCCGTTCCATTCAATCGTTAAGGAGAACAGTCATGAAACGCACATTGATTTACACCGCCGTGGTCGCGGCGCTGCTGCCCGCCATGGCGTCGGTTGCGATCGCCGCGGACAAGGACCAAACCCGCGACCAGGATCGCCGGCAGACGCAGGATCAGGCCCGCGACACCCCGATCTACGGCTCGCAACTGATGACCCAGCAGGAGCGCAGCGCGTACGGCACGCGCATGCGCGCTGCGAAAACCGCTGAGGAACGCGAGCAGATCCGCAAGGAACATCACGAGCAGATGAAGGCGCGTGCCAAGGAAAAAGGCGTCACTCTGCCGGATGAGCCGCCGGCACGCGGAATGGGCGGTGGCATGGGCTCTGGCGGCGGTGGCATGGGCTCTGGCGGCGGTGGCATGGGCTCTGGCGGCGGTGGCATGGGCTCCGGCGGCGGTGGCATGGGCTCCGGCGGCGGTGGCATGGGCAGCGGATCGCGCCGTTAACTAGTCGAGGAGCTTTGACTTCTTCCCCCGATCAGCTGGACAGGGGGAGAAGTCTGTGTCTGCGATATACTGGGTCGTCCGATTCAATGGTGTCGCGGAGAACGAATGACACGAATTGTTGCACTGATGCTTTCCCTGGGACTGCTCGCCGGGACGTCGATGCCGGTCGTGGCCGCCGAGACAACGCACCTCAAGCTCTACACCACCATGGGCGACTTCGACACCGTCAAGGACGACCTGAATATCGCGATCACCGGCCGCGGTTTCGTAGTGGATCATATCTCCCACATCAGCGCCATGCTGGATCGCACCGGCAAGGACCTGGGAACGACGAAAACGGTTTACGGTAAGGCCGAGTCGCTGCAGTTCTGTTCGGCCACGGTCTCGCGGCGCATGATGGAGGCCGACCCGACCAACATCGTCTTCTGTCCTTATATCATCGTGCTGTACACCCTGCCCCTGGACCCGAAGACGGTGTACGTCGGCTATCGCCGTCCCCTGCCGGTCGGCACCGAGGCGTCGAAGGCCTCGTTGAAGGCGGTGGAAGATCTGCTCGACGGGATCGTGAAAGAGGCACTGAATATCAAGTAAGGCCGGCGCCACTTCCCGTCACGCGCGGCACTTTGGAGCGCCGCCGTCCTGACTTATACTCCACCTCCGTTTCCGATCAATGAGAACAACGACATCCATGCGCGTTTCCCGATTCCTGCTTTCCACCATCCGCGAAACCCCAGCCGAGGCCGAAACCATCAGCCATCAACTGATGCTGCGCGCCGGCATGATCCGCAAACTCGCCGCCGGCATCTACACCTGGCTGCCGCTCGGTCTGCGCGCGTTGCGCAAGGTCGAGAACATCGTGCGCGAGGAAATGAACCGCGCCGGCGCCCAGGAGGTACTGATGCCCGCGATGCAGCCGGCGGAACTGTGGCAGGAATCCGGACGCTGGGATCAGTACGGCCCGGAATTGCTGCGCCTGACCGACCGGCATAAGCGCGACTTCTGTCTCGGACCGACCCACGAGGAGGTCATCACGGACCTGATCCGGCGCGAGATCAAGAGCTACCGACAACTGCCGGCGAATTTCTACCAGATCCAGATGAAGTTCCGCGACGAGATCCGTCCGCGCTTCGGCGTCATGCGCGCGCGCGAATTTCTCATGAAGGACGCATACTCATTTCATGTCAGCGAGGCCTCGCTCGCGGAAACCTACCGGGCGATGCACGAAACCTACTCGCGCATCTTCCGCCGCGTGGGGCTGGAGTTCCGCCCGGTCGCGGCCGACACCGGCGCCATCGGCGGCAGCAATTCGCACGAATTCCACGTGCTCGCCGATTCCGGCGAGGACGCCATTGCCATCTGCCCGAAGTGCGATTACGCCGCCAACGTGGAGATGGCCCAGGCGCTGCCGCCAATGGGCAAGCGCCCGGCGCCCGGCAAGGCGCTGCAGACCGTGGACACGCCCGGAAAACACAGCATCGAGGAAGTCAGCCAATTCCTTAAAGTCGACCCGAAACAAACGATCAAAACCTTGCTCGTGAAAGGCACGGGTGGAGTGATCGCTCTGGTGTTGCGCGGCGATCATGAGCTGAATGAAGTGAAGGCGGTGAAACTCCCGCAAGTCGTCAAACCGCTGGTTTTCGTCACGCCGGGTGAAGTGGAACTCGCGGCCGGCTGCGAGCCCGGCTCGATCGGACCGGTGGGCATGAAGATCCCCGTCATCGCCGATGAGTCCGCCACACGCCTGGGCGATTTTGTCTGCGGCGCGAACGTCAACGGCAAACACCTTATTAATGTGAACTGGGGGCGGGACGCCGCCGAGCCGATCGTGGCCGATCTGCGCAAGGTGGTCGATGGCGACCCCTGCCCCGCTTCCGACCAAGCTGAATG
>NZ_JBGQKW010000032.1:0-26980 GCF_041499725.1 Sulfuricaulis sp. | reverse complement strand
GGAGACCGATCGCGGCGAAACCGTGGAATACCGCATTGTCGGCCCGGATGAATTCGATCTCGAAAAAGGCCTGATCAGCATCGACTCGCCGCTGGCCCGCGCGCTTCTCAAAAAAACCACCGATGATGAGGTAACCCTCGTCCTGCCACGGGGTCGGACTCTCTACACGATCCTGAAGGTGCGCTACTCGCCGTTTGACGGGGTGGACTGAGATACCGATCGAATCGACCCCAGGCACGCGGCGGTGGTCAGGCGACCGCCGAGTTGCCGGGGGCATGGGGGACGGATTTCGGTTCAAACCCCGCCAGCTTCGGGACGTCGAGCGTCTCGAGCTGCGCGGCAAAATCCTCGGCCGGGATCGCCGGGCCGAAAAGATGTCCCTGCATATCGTGGCAGCCGATGGTTTTGAGAAACCGCGCCTGTTCGCGGGTTTCGACCCCTTCCGCGAGGATACCGAGACGCAGGCTCTTCGCCATGACGGCGATCGTGGTGGTGATCGCGGCATCGCCGCGATTATGCACCACGTCGCGAATGAACGAGCTGTCGATCTTGAGAAGATCGATCGGGAATCGCCGCAAATAATTGAGCGAGGAGTAGCCCGTTCCGAAATCGTCAATCGAAAGCGATACGCCGATGTCCTTGAGTTCGCGCATCAGATCGAGCGCCTGCTCGGCATCGTCCACCAGCACGGTTTCAGTGAGTTCCAGTTCGAGAAAACGCGGTGGCAATCCGCTCTCCGCGAGCGCGCGCCGCACGCCGGCAAGCAGCGATCCGGAGCGGAACTGTTTCATGGAAAGATTCACGGATACGTTCAGGGAGGTGTAACCGGCATCGTGCCAGTCCTGGCATTGCTGACAGGCCCGCAGCAACACCCATTCGCCCACGGGGATCACCAGACCGGTGTCCTCCAGCAACGGAATAAAATTGTCCGGCATGATGATGCCGCGGCTCGGATGTTGCCAGCGCAGCAGCGCCTCCGCCCCAACCACTTTACCCGTGGCCGTGTTCACCCGTGGCTGGTAGTAAATAAGGAATTCACCGTTTTGCAGCGCCTTGCGCAATCCCATTTCGTATTCAAGACTCTCCTGGGCGCGGGCATCCATTTCCTGGGTGTAAAAGACATGCCGGTTGCGCCCGGATTCCTTGGCCTCGTGCATCGCGGCATTCGCATCCTTCAGTAGCCGCTGGACATCCTGCGTGGCACCGGGATAGATCGAAATGCCGATACTGGCGGTGACGATGATCTCGCGACTGCCGACTCTTAACGGCTCGGAGAACTTCTGTATCAATCGCATGGCCGCCTGCGCGGCATCCTCGCTCGTGGGCAGGCGTTCGAGAATCACCGTAAACTCGTCGCCACCGATCCGGCAGGCCGTGTCCGAAGCGCGCAGGCAGGCGCGAATGCGTTTCGCGGCCTCGATCAGCACGGCGTCTCCGCCTTCATGCCCCAAGCTGTCGTTGATAACCTTGAAACGATCGATGTCGATGAACATGATTCCCACCGGAGACTGGGTGCGCGCGGCAACCGCCACGGCGTGCTGAAACCTGTCTTTGAAAAGCGCACGATTCGCCAGACCGGTCAGGGGGTCATGATAGGCCATGTAATGGATCTGTTCCGCCTGTGCCTTGCGTTCCTCGTTCTCATGCACATGGATAATCCGGTCGGCACGGCGAACGATCGTGAACAGAAAAAAATACAGGAGCAGCAGCATGCCCGTGATGCCGCCCACGACGGTGTGTTCGGTATCCCTTATGTCCGCTACCAGCGAGGTGACATCGGAGTAGATTTCAAAAACTCCCTCTACCGGCGACCTCGGCGTCTTGCGTACCGGGATATACGATGAAAGGAGATTGCGGTTTTCAATCACCTGCTCGGTGGCGGAAAAATGATCGCGGAAAACGAGTTCACTCTTTACCTCTCCGGCCTTCGCCTGAAGAAAGCCGATGTTGCCGGTTTTCCTCTCGCCGATCTGCCCCGGTTCCGTCGAATAGACCGTGAGGCCATCGAGGTTGTAGATCTTTATTTTGACCACCCGCAACCCACGGATCTTCTCGAGAACCTCGCCCCGCAGGCTCGCTACCTCCGGCTGCGCGGAGAGTTCTGCGGAGGGAATGCTGGCGGCGTGGGCAACAAAATTTGCGTATTTCGGCCAAAGGGTGTTGGCCAGCGCCTGGCTGATGGAAACGTTTGTCTGCGTTTCGTGTTCGACCAGGGAGCGCACGGCGATCGTGCGATAAAACATGCTGAGGGCAATGGCGACCAACGCAATGCCAAAGAAGCTGGCCACCGAATAGACGCGGGTGAGTCGGAACTTCATTGCGTCCGCTCCGGTAATGCCGGCACTGCGTTATATTTCGACTGGGTCATCGGCAATTCTCTGTCGGAGATTTTTTCAGTTACGACAACCTCTACCACGCGTACCCTGACTCTCAGGCGGCATCCGGAAGAAACTCAAACTCCACGAGTTCCAGTCCCGCCACGGAGGTGCGCTGCACCTCCACGCCATACTGGCAGACGATATCCGCGTCGTTGTACTGCAAGGCATCGGCGTCACCGCCATGACGCCTTCCACCGGTCAATATCCGGAGCCGGGGCGTCTTTCGCCGGTTTCCTGCTTGGGTTTCCATGGCCATCTCCTTGAAAGCCTGACAGCCGTAGGAAATGCATAGGTTGTGCCAAATCCCGTCTAAGCTCTGATTTATTATGAAAAAAACCGCAAAACCAGCCACCCCGTGGGTCTGGGTGGGGCGTTAGCACTGCTGAATAAGGGGAAAAATGAGGTATTCGTTATTATCCCAGCGCTCGCTAAGGAAGCCTCGATTAAGCCCGTTCGTGGTGAGCCTGTCGAACCACGAACGGATGGTGGCCCTGTAATGACAATGTTTCCCGTTCACCCTTCGACAAGCCTGTCCTGAGCGCAGTCGAAGGGCTCAGGGCGAACGGGGTGACTTGATCAGAGCTTCCCAAACGCAATTTTTTAACGCAGGGGACAAGGATTCGCGCCACCGGGAGCGGCCCTAAGCGCCGCCCAGATACATGCGCCGCACATCATCGTTGGCCAGCAGTTTCTTGCCGGTGTCGACAAAACGATTGTAGCCAAGCTCCAACGCATAGCCGCGGTCGGAAAGCTCGAGCGCGCGGGCGGCGTTCTGTTCCACCATGAGCAAGGTGCGGCCCTGGCTTTTGAGCGTCAGCAAATGCTCGAAGATCAGATCGACATATTTGGGGGAAAGCCCGAGCGAGGGCTCGTCGAGAATCACCAGCCGCGGGTTCAGCATGAGCGCGCGCCCGATGGCGAGCATCTGTTGCTCGCCGCCCGAGAGCTTGCCGGCCGGCTGGCTGCGCCGTTCATACAGCCGCGGAAACTGCTCGAACACCGAGTCCACGGCTTCACGACGTTTACGGGAATCGTGCTGCAGAAACGCGCCCATTTCCAAATTGTCGGTCACGGTCATCTGGGCAAATACGATGCGACCTTGCGGCACGTAAGTGACGCCCAGCGACGGGATGACGTGCGCCGGCAGATTGGTGATGTCACGCCCGTCAAACTCGACGCTGCCCCGCTGCACTTCCACCAGGCCGATGACCGCCTTGATGACCGTGGACTTGCCGGCGCCGTTGGGTCCGATAATCGACACAATCTCACCCGCGTGCACTTCCAGATTCACGCCAAACAGAACCTGCACCGCCCCGTAGGAAACTTCCAGGTCATGAATGCTCAGCAAGGGCGCTGTCATGCGGCACCGTGTTTCCGGGATTTACCGAAGTAGGCTTCCAGAACCCGCTCATTGTTGCGAATCGAAGCGAAGTCGCCTTGCGCGATGATTTCGCCATCGCTCAACACGTAAACGTCCGAACACAGATCGGCGATCACTTCCATATTGTGCTCGATGACGAGGAACGTCGTGCCCAGACCGTTCAGGTGGCGTACCATCTCCCACAACGTCTGGCGCAGCGTTGGATTGACGCCGGCCGCCGGCTCGTCGAGCAAGATAAGCGCCGGATCGCTCATCAGCACGCGCAGGAACTCCACCAGTTTCTGCTGGCCGTAGGAAAGATTTTTCCCCAGCACCGCGGCATATTCGCGCAGATGCACGCGCTCGAGCAACCCGAGCGCGCGCTCGGCGGCGCTGCGATCGCGACGGTGGCCGGCCACGACGAGATTTTCCAGCACCGTCAGCTCCGGGAAGACGCGCGAAAGCTGGAAGGTGCGCGCCAGCCCGCGGCGGTATATTTCCGACGGCCGCCATCCCAGAATCGACTCACTATCGAAAGAGATCGTACCGGTGGCGCCCCGGTCCATGCCCGAGATGACCTGAAACAGGGTGGTCTTGCCCGAGCCGTTGGGACCGATGAGCCCGGTGATGGTCCCGCGCGCCACGTGCAGGTCCACGCCGCGCAGCGCCTGCACGCCGCCGAATTCGCGCGTGAGCCCCCACGCGCACAGGATATGGTCCGGAGCGCAGACGCGTTCGATCATGGCGACTCCCCGGGGCGGGCATCGGGTCGCTTCTGCTGCCTGACACGCAGGATGGAAATCAGGCCTCCGGGCAGATACAGCACCACGACCAGCAGCAACACACCGAGCGCCGCGAGGTGCGCCGACGGGAACTGCGCCCACAGCAGTTCGCGCAGGATCATCACGGTCCCGGCGCCAAGGATCGGCCCCCAGACCGTACCGCTGCCGCCGAACAGCACCACGACGATCATTTCGATATTGCGCGCATTGTCGAACGCGGAAGCCGGGTTGAGATAACTGGTGTACATGACATAAACCGCGCCGACCGCCCCCGGAATCACCGCCGAAAGCACGAACGCGATTACCTTGTCGCGCGTGGTATTGACGCCCACCATCTCCGCCGCCTCCTCGTCCTCGCGGATGGCGCGCAGTTCCAGGCCAAAGCGGCTGCGATGCACCCAGGCCACGAGCAGGGTCGCCGCCAGCGCCAGTCCGAACATCGTGAAGTATTTGACGTCGAGCGACGGCAGCAGCTCGGGTGAGAGCGTAAGACCGGATCCGCCGTGAGTGACATTCACCCAGAGCGTGGCGACGATACGCCCGACTTCATTCAGGCCGAGCATGGCGATCGCGAAGTACGGACCGCGCAAGCGCAGCGTCAGGAAACCGAGGGGCACGGCGAGCAGCGCGGCGATGCCGGCGCCCTTGATCACCGCGAGCCACCAGGGGAAGCCCCAGGTCAGGAACAGCGCGCCGGCATAAGCGCCGACGCCGAAGAACGCCGCGTGTCCGAAGGACACGTAGCCGGTCATGCCCGAGATCAGGTTCCAGGCCTGCGCCAGCGCGATAACCATGAACACCTGGAGCAGGAATGACTGGTGGTAATCGTTGATCACGAGCGGCGCCAGCAGCACGAACGTCACCAGCACCGCGCCCACCCAGCGGCCGTTCAAACGTCGGAGGCCATTAAACACGCGCCATCCCCTTGAGCCCGGTTGGCCGGATCAGCAACACGGTCACCAGCAGCAGGTAGGCCACCGCCTCGGCCCATTGGGTCGAGGCGAAGCCGCCGACGAAGGCTTCGACCACTCCCAGCAGGATGCCGCCATAGAGCGCGCCGAGGAAGTTACCCATGCCGCCGATGATAATGATGGCGAAGCACTTCTGGATGAAGTCCACGCCCGATCCGGGCCAGAACGAGTAGATCACGGAAAGCATCACGCCCGCGGCCCCGGCCATGCCCGCGGCCATGCCGAAGGTGAGCATGCGGATTTTGCGGACGTCGATGCCGCAGATCGCGGCCACCTGGGCATGCTCCGACACCGCGCGGATCGCCTTGCCGAGACGCGAGCGCTCGAGAAACAGATACACCCCCACGGTCAGCAGCAGCGAGATCGCGCCGGCCGTGGCGCGCGGCTTCGAGATGGAAAATTCGCCGATCAGGAACGAGCCCTGGAGCGCCGGTATCGACTTGAAGTCGGCGCTGAACAACAGCAGCCCGACGTTGATCAGAATGATCGACACCCCATAGGTCGCGAGCAGCGAGCTGAGCATCGGGCGTCCCACGACGCGCTCGATCAGCACGCTCTGGAGATAGTAGCCCGCGATGAAGAGCACCGGCACGATGATCAGCAGGGAAAGCAGCGGATGCAGGCCGAAAACGGTGAAAAGCACGTAGGCGCCGAAAGCGCCCACCAGCATCAGCTCGGCGTGCGCCAGGTTGATGACGCGCATGACCCCGAAGACGAGGTTCAGCCCGCAGGCGAGCAGCGCGTAGAGCATGCCCGCCAGCAGTCCGCCGATCAGCAACTGCAGCAGGATGTCGGGTTCGAGCAGTTCCACGGATGGAATTCGTATCAGTCGCGAGGTTTACGTGCCGCCCGCCAACCCGTGGACATCAATCCTTCAACGCTTGCCCCAATCCTTGAACGGATAGGCTACCTTGGCGGTCGCGGCATCGGCCGGCAAAACAATATGGCGCTCGCCGCCGAGCCATTGCACGGCGTAAGCCGGCTTGCCGATCTGCTTGCCGGTCGCGTCCACCTTGAAGCGGCCGAAGGCGGTGACGGTGTCGAGCGCGAAAAGCGCCGCGCGCACCTTGTCCCGGTCCGTCGTGCCGGCCTTTTTGACCGCCGCCTCGAGCACTTGACCCGTACCATAACCGCCGCCCGCGTGGTAACCGGGTTCATGGCCGTACTTGGCCTTGTATTTCTCGGAAAACTCACTCGCGCCGGGAAGCTTGAGCGTCGGCTCCCACTGGGTATTGCCCATGACACCCTCGGCGTCGAGGCCCAGGTTCTGGCCGAAGTCAGGCAGACCGGGACCCACGGCAAAGGCGAAGATCTTGGCGTATAGACGGTTCTCCTTGGCCTGGCGCATGAAAGCCGTGGAGTCGGGCAGGTAGGAGCCGCCGATCACCATGTCGGGTTTCTTGGACTTGATCTTGATGATCATGGAAGCGAAGTCGGTCGAGGCCTTGCCATACTCCTCCTCGAACACGACCTGCATGCCGAGCTGCTGCGCCTTGGACTTGACGCCGCTGGCCACCCCGCGCGGGAACGCCGTGTTCTCGTAAACCAGCGCGATCTTCTTGAGCCCCTTGGACTTGCCGAGCTCGAGAATCTGGTCCATGTAGAGCTCGGCCAACGTATACAGGCCGAACATATTTTTGTACCCGCGCTCCCAGATCTCGGTCGCCGAAGCGCCTGCGGACACCATGGGGAAGTTGTGCTTCTCGGCGATGGTACTGGCGGCCATGGCGACGTCGGAGGAATACGGCCCGATCAGCAAATCAACCTTGTCATCGGTAATGAGTTTTTCGTAAAGCTTGGCGGCGGTTTCCGGTTTGGACTCATCGTCGTAATGAATGAGCTTCACCTGCTGGCCGAGCAGCCCACCGCGGGCGTTGACCTCTTCGACCCACATCTGGAAACCTTGCAATTGTTCCTGTCCGGTGCGCGCGTACTTGCCGGTAAGCGCCACGGAGGTTCCCACGACGATATCCTTGGCGTGGGTGGCTACCGGGAAAATAATAAAAGCGAGAACCACGGAAAGCAGGGAAGACAGAAAGTGTCGGCGATTCATTATGATCTCCTCCTTAAGTCGCCGCGCGACGCGGCATGGGACATGAGCATCTCTACCATACCACAGAGGCAATACAGACTAAATCACGCAACGCTGCAGCGCCATGAAGTGAAAAGGAGGCTTTAATCCAGCCGGGTAAGGGTCTGGTTAAGATGTCAGGCAGGACGGCAAACGGCCACCCGAATTTTCTGATGTAGATCATGGCAATTCCAGCGGGACAACGGTAAAAAACAGTCATTGATCGAGGCTGTAAATAAGAAAGCTTGGATCGGAGAACACGCCGTTACCAAGACAACGAGTGATGGGTCCTGTGGTTGCGCCGCGGTCGTTTGGCACATTCACTGTGCCTGCTGTTATGATGATTGAAATATTGTAGATTTGTTTGCTGAGGAGAAGTGCGACGATGAGTTCATCAAAAATCAGCATCATGGTGGTTTCCGGTTCGCTCGAAAGACTTCAGATGGCGGCGATGGTGGCCTCGATCGGGGCCGTCAGCGGAGACGAAGTCACCGTGTTCCTGTCGATGAACGCGCTGTCGTACTTTATTAAAGGTAAGTCGGCGAAGGCACCGGCGGAAGGCGAATTCGGGCGCACGATGGAGGGCAAGAACGTGCCTCCCTTCAAGGAGCTCTTTCAAAAGTCCACCGAGTATGGTGATGCCAAGATTTATCCTTGTTCAATGGCCATGGACGTGCTCAGTGCCAAGAGCGAGGACCTGGAGCCGTATCTCGCGGAGCCGATCGGGCTGACCAAGTTCTTGACCAACGCGGAAGGCGGACAGATATTGACGTTCTGATTCGGAGTACTTATGGCAGAAAAGAAAGTGGTTGATGCGCGCGGTACCTTTTGCCCGGGTCCACTCATGGAACTTATTGCCAACATGAAACTCATAAATGTTGGCGACGAACTGGAGGTGCTCTCAACCGACAAAGGGTCCGCGAGCGATATCCCCGAGTGGGTTAACAAAGTTGGGCATCAAATGGTTTCATCGCGCGAAGAGAATGGCGTGTGGCACGTCGTGGTGCGCAAGGCAAAGTGATTCAAGAATCCCGATTCAGGAAAGGAGGAGGAATATGCGAATATTAATCGTTGGCGGTGGGATGGGCGGCACGATTCTGGCCAACAATCTGGCGCGGCGTCTGAAGAACGAGCTCAAGACGAACAAGGCGCGGCTCACGTTACTGTCGGCATCGGAAAAACACATGTACCAGCCAGGGCTGCTCTACGTGGCGCTCGGCCGCATGTCACCAGACGAGCTGTATCGCGACCAAGCGAGCCTGCTCGAGCCCGAGATTGAATTCCATGTCGATCCGGTCGAGGAGTTCCTGCTCGCCAAGAACCAGGTCAAGACCAAGAGCGGCAAGACGTACGACTACGATCTGATTGCGATTGCCACCGGTTCGCGGCCCGTGACCGAGGAAATACCCGGACTCGCCGAGAACTCGATCAATGTCTACACGGAAGAGGCGGCGCTGAAGTTCTTCAAGACGATCAGCCAATTCCAGGGCGGGCGCGTGGTGATCGCGGTCGGCGTGCCGCACAAATGCCCGATGGTTCCGCCCGAGGTAACGTTCTGTCTGTATGACTACTTCAAGGATCGCGGCATGCTCGACAAGGTGCAGTTCCACTACACCTATCCGATCGGGCGGCTGCACAGCCTCGAGCCCGTGAGCAAGTGGATGCAGGGCGAGTTCAATCAGCGCGGCATCACCACGGAGACGCTGTTCAACATGAAGGAGGTCGACGGCGCCAAGAAGGTGGTGCGCAGCGAAGAGGGTTCCGAAACCAAGTACGACCTGCTGGTGGCGGTGCCCGCGCACAAGGGCATGGCGGTCGTCGAAAAGAACAATCTGGGCAAGGGCGGTTGGATCCCGGTCGATCGTTACCGCCTCACCATCGATGGCTACAAGAACGCCTTCGCGCTCGGCGACACCACGAATATCCCGATCAGCAAGGCCGGCTCCACCGCGCACTTCGAGGCAGAAGTGCTCGCGGAGAACATCGCTTCCCTGGTCAAGATCGGCTCGCCGGTACGGGACTACGACGGCAAGGTCTTCTGCTTCATCGAAGCAGGCAAAGACCGGGCCACCTATGCCATGTTCAACTACAACAACCCGCCGGATCCCAAGCCGCCGACCAAGTCAGTTCACTGGTTCAAGATGGCGTATAACCAGCTCTACTGGGCAAGCGCGCGCGGGTTGCTCTAAGGAGGCAAGCGATGACTCAGGAAAAACAGGGCGGAACCGGCGCCGCGGAGTCCTCAATCAACACCGAGCTCGGGCGCCTGGTCGCCAGCGCCCAGGACGCGATGACCGATGATATGGTCACGCGTCTGAGTTCAACCGTCAGTGACGGACTTGAACTGCTCGATCGCGTCAACCGCAGCGGGGTGAGCGATGCATTGCCGACGATCGCGGCCATGGTCAAGAACGGCGATTTGGAGCGCGTGGCGGATATAGCCCGGCTAATCGGCTCGGCAGAGGACTCGATGTCGGACGACATTGTGAAACGCCTCTCCGAGACGGCGGTGGGCGGACTCGACCTCCTCGACCGCGTCAACCGCAGCGGCATCCTCCGGGCGCTGCCGGCGATCACACAGCTTGTGGAGAACGGGGACCTCGACCGGCTCATCAGTCTCGCGCGCTTGGTGGCGGCGATAGAAGATTCGATGTCCGACGACGTTGTGAGTCGACTGGCGCTCGTTGCCACCGAATTGGCATCGCTCGTCGACAAGCTCGCGCGCACCGAGGGGTTCTTGCGGCTGATCGACATTCTCGGACGCGAACACGTGCAATGCGCTCTGGACGACATGGCTGAAGCAACGTGCGCCGCCAAGGCCGAGGCCGCCCAATTGCCCCCATCCAAAGGTGGGTTGGTCGGTTTGTGGCAAATGGGCAAGGACCCGGACACGCAGGATGCACTCCGCTTCATGGCCCTGGTGAGCAAGCATCTGCGAAAGTTGCCAAAATCGTGATCGAAAAATATTTCATCCGTAAAATGATGTAACGCCCTTCAGAACCATTTTCAAAAAAATACATTTACGGTTGCTGAGTAGCTATCGGCTGGATAAAGTAGCTTAATTTCCTCTTATCTCCTTCCATGAAGGTCGGCGCGGTATAAACCGCGCCATTTTTTTGCCTGTCGGGAACAGGTCCGTTAAAGTAGACACCCGCCATGCCTAAGCGACCCACTTGAATCCAACGACACCCGGAAACCACCGAAGCAAACTGCCCCGCACCGTCGTCATCATCGGCCTGGTCAGTCTGCTCAACGATTTCGCCAGCGAAATGGTGGTGCCGCTCATTCCGCTGCTGCTCGCCACGATGCTGGCCGCCGGCCCGGTGGCGCTCGGACTGATCGAAGGCGTGGCCGATACCGTTTCCAATCTGCTCAAGCTCTGGGCCGGACGGCATTCCGATCTCTACAGTCGCCGGCGCAAACCCTATGTCGTGTTCGGCTATTTGCTGTCGAACATCGCGCGTCCGCTGATCGGCATCTCCGGCAGCTGGCTCACCGTGCTCACGGTCCGCGTCACCGACCGTATCGGCAAGGGCATACGCACCGCGCCGCGCGATGCATTGGTCTCGGATGCGATTCACGACGGCATTGCGGGTCGTGCCTACGGCTTCACACGCGCGCTCGATCACGCGGGCGCGGTGCTCGGAGCACTGGCGGCCGCGGCCATCGTGTACTGGGGCACGCCGCGGCTCGACGTCGTGATCGCGCTGTCCGCCATTCCCGGGCTACTGGCCGTGAGTCTCGTCGTCTTCGGCATCAAGGAGTCGGTGCGCCCGGACGGCGTCAACGCCGAGCGCGCGCCGCTGAGCTGGTCGCGCTTGAGCCCGGTCACGCGGCGATATCTCGCGGTGTTGGCGTTTTTCACGCTCGGAAAAATTCCCGAAACCTTCCTGCTGCTGCGCGGCCACGAACTGGGCATGCCGGTGGTCGAGCTGCTGCTGCTGTGGGCGGCGATGCACGTGGTGAAGGCCACCGTGTCCGGACAGGCCGGCCAGCAGACCGACCGCATCGGGCGCCGGCCGCTGATCCTGACCGGCTGGATGGTCTATGGCACCACTTTACTGGCGCTGGCCTTCGTGACCCAACCGCTGATGCTTTGGGCCTGGAGCCTGGCGCTCGGTTTCTACTTCGGGCTGACCGAGGGCGCGGAGCGCGCGCTGGTGCGCGACCTCGCCGTGCCCGCCGAGCGCGGCACCGCGTTCGGCTGGTTTCACATGCTCGTGGGAACCGCGGCGATTCCGGCCGGTCTGCTGCTGGGAGGGCTCTGGTCCGTCTACGGCGTCAAAACCGCGTTTCTGGTTTCCAGCGGGCTGGCTTTTCTGGCCACAGCCGGATTCTGGCACTGGGTGCAAATCAAACCGCCAAATAGCAGCCCCAGGAATTGAACCTTGGGAACCTCTGATCAAGTCTCCCGTTCGTGGTGAGATCTTCGACCCGTTCGTGCTGAGCTTGTCGAAGCACGAATGGGCTCAGGACAGGCCTGTCGAACCACGAACGGATGGCGACCCTGTAATTTCAGTGTTTGCCGTTCACCCTTCGACAAGCTCAGGGCGAACGGAATGACTTAATCAGAGCTTACCTTAGATGTATTATTGATAAACCACACGAAGGAACTTATGTCGCTACGCTCTTGCTTCATTATTATTACTCTGCCGCTTGTCCTGCTGACCAGCATCCCTGCCGCGCTGGCGGAATCCCCCGCGGAAATCGCCGCGATCACCAACGCCGCGGAGCGCGGCAACCAGGGGGCGCAGCTTCTGCTCGGACTCATCTACCGCGAAGGTCGCGGCGTACCGCACGATGCACACAAGGCTTTTTATTGGATCGACAAATCGGCTCATGAGCGTCAGCCCTACTCCCAGTTTGTGCTTGGTCAGATGTATGCCACGGGAGAAGGCACTGCGCGCGATACGAAGCAGGCGCTCGACTGGTGGCAAAAATCAGCGGCGCAGAACCAGGCCCAGGCTCAGCTGGCGCTGGGCGAGGCATATCTTTACGGAAAAGAAACCAAACAGGATTACCGCGAGGCGGAGCGCTGGCTCGCCAAGGCCGCCGATCAGGGCGTGGCGCAGGCGCAGTATCTGCTGGGGAAAATGTACCAACAGGGCCATGGCGTGCCGCAGGACCTGGAGCGCGGCAAACATTGGCTCACCCGCGCCGCCGCCCAGGGTCATTCCGACGCGATCATGCTGTTGCACTTTTTCACCGACGTCGGCGAAGACACCATGGGCGGCTATGAATCATCGCGCGAGCAACTCAAAAAACGCGCGGATCAGGGTGACGTGGAAGCGCAGTACCAGCTTGCCATCCGCTACGAGACCGGGGCCTGGGGCGTGCGCCAGCATTCCGACCAGGCGCTCTACTGGTTCAACAAGTCGGCGGAGAAAGGTTACAAACCGGCGATGCACAGCCTGGCGGATATCTACGAGAATGGATTGCTGGGCGTGAAACCGGATCCGAAGCTCGCCGCCACGTGGCGCGAGCGCGCGAAATAACGACCGGCAGCCTATCATGCTGAAACAGGAATTTACATCACTCTGGCAGTCACCCGTGACTCCGAGGATATACTGACGATAACTCCCATACAAAACTGTTGGGCATCGATAAAACGCCATTGGATCGGTTATGGAAATTAATCTCTCAACGGACATCAATAATATTTCATGGGAGGATCTGGCTCGTGTTTTCGAGTTAGCTCCACTGGGCAAGAGGCGTGATCCCGAAAAATTAGAAATGGCGTTTCGAAACAGCTTACTGAAGGTCTTTGCCTTCCACGGTACAAAACTTGTTGGTGCCGGTCGGGCGCTTTCTGATGGTGTGTGGCGTGCAGCAATTTATGATGTGGCAGTCTTGCCTGAGTACCAAGGCAGAGGTATCGGAAGCACAATTATTCGTCACCTTATCGAGTCCGCAAAAGTCGATGTCATTATGCTCTATGCGGTGCCGGGTAAGGAGGCTTTTTACGAGAAATTCGGATTTCGAAAAATGACCACTGCTATGGCAATCACGCCAAGTGAAGAGGAAGCCAGAGAACGAGGGCTAATCGAGTAATGCCCAACAACGCCATCAACGCGGACTGTAAAAAGCGACGCGCCTTCGTCGCACCGCTTTTTACTGCCGGTTATGGCGAGCGTTGAACGTCGGGATAATGCGACGGCCGCTCCTGGCCGATGCCGGTCCCCGTTACCATTCCCCGGCTGCCTTCAACAGCGGATCCCGGATATCCTTTTTTATTTCTGAGGCAGGCTCTAGTCCTGCTGCGGCAAGTGATCCAGGTGCCTGAGAACCATCAGCACCCCGATCGTGGAAAGAAGCATCCCGACCAGACCGAACAGCCACAGCAGCAGCGGCACGGAAAAATAATAAGTGCGCATGCCGATGCCGTAATAAGCCGACGCGCGGTTGAGATGCAGCGCCACCTTGGCCGGCGTAACACCGTGGCTCCCGCTGCCCATGGGCACATTGATCAGAAATCCGACGTGGTTGTAGCCGCGCACCGCGAGCGAGAAGCTGAAAAACGCCACGAAGAAGTCCACCAGGATCAGCATCAGCTTGAAGATCCACATGCCGGGCTCGTGCGAACCGGACAGGTTCAGGATATGCAGCGTCGGTCCGATCTTGTCGGCGCTCGCCAGCATGTTCATGATGCCGAGGATCAGAATGACCGCCGTGGAGGCCATGAGGGTCGCGGCCATGGTAGCGTTGCGCAAGGTCTGCACCGCCATGATATCGCGGTCTTCGGTCATGACGCGCTCGACCCAGGCGTTGCGTGCCAGCGCATTCAAGCCCTGCACCGTGCGCGTGGGGCTTAAACGGCTGCGCCGCACTAACCTGAACTGATAAGTCCCAAGGATAACCACGCACAGCAGAAAGACCGTGAGGTCGGCGATATAATTCCAGTAGGCGGAAATGAACGAGGCCAGCGAATCCATGGTTGTCGGATGATCTAAGCGGGCGGCATCATAACAAAACCGCCGCCTTTGTGCAGCTTGCGCCTCTGCCAACACGCTTGCGCAATTCCCATTTGCCGGGAATTCCCCTATGCTTGCCGCCCCAAAAGGATTGCCACCATGACTCTCGCCCCATTGCGTCTTAACAAAAACGAAGAACGTCGTCTGCGCGCGGGCCACGTCTGGGTCTTCAGCAACGAAGTGGATACCAAGCTCACTCCGCTCACGCAGTTCGAACCCGGCCAGCCGGTGCTGATCGAAGACGCGGCGGGTCACGTGCTCGGCTCGGGCTATGTGAACCCGCATGCGCTCATCTGCGCGCGTCTGGTGTCGCGCGATCCGAAATACACGCTCGACCAGTCGCTGCTTACTCACCGGCTCAATATCGCGCTGTCGCTGCGCGAACGCTTGTTCGATACTCCTTACTACCGGCTCGCCTTCGGCGACAGCGATGGCCTGCCGGGGCTGGTGGTGGACCGTTACGGCGACATACTCGTGGCCCAGATCACCACCGCCGGCATGGAAAAGCTCAAGGCCGAGATCGTCGCGGCGCTGCAAAAAACCATTCACCCGGGCGCCATCCTGTTTCGCAACGACAGCTCCGGCCGTGAACTGGAAGGCCTGACGAGCTACGTCGAAACCGCGCTGGGCGAGGTTCCGGAATCCATCCCGCTCGAGGAAAACGGCGTAAAATTCGCCGTGCCGCTGCACACCGGCCAGAAAACCGGATGGTTCTACGACCAGCGGCCGAACCGCGCGCGCTTCCGTCACTACGTCAAAGGGCTGCGCGTGCTGGATGTATTCAGCTACCTCGGTGCCTGGGGCGTGCAGGCGGCGGTGGCCGGCGCCGAGACGGTGCTGTGCGTGGACAGTTCGCCCAAGGCCGTCGAAGGCATAGGCCACAACGCCGAATTGAACGGCGTGAGCGCGAAAGTCACGGTAGAACGCGAAGATGCCTTCGATATCCTGCGGCGGTTGCGCGCGGCGCGTGAGCGTTTTGACGTCGTGGTGCTCGACCCGCCCGCCTTCATCAAACGCAAGAAAGACATCAAGGAAGGAACCCAGGCCTACCAGCGGCTCAACCAGATGGCGATGCAGGTGCTGTCCAAGGACGGCATCCTGGTCTCCTGTTCCTGCTCGTATCACCTGCACCGCGATGTCCTGCGCGACATCCTGCTCAAGGGCAGCCGGCATATCGATCGTTTTCTCGAAATCATCGAGGAAGGCCATCAGGGGCCGGATCACCCCATGCACCCGGCGATTCCGGAAACCGGGTACCTCAAAGCGTTCTTCGCGCGCCTGCTGCCGACTTAAACTGCTTTGGTTTATGCTGTGTGCAACTTTCGCACCCGATTTCGACCAAACAGGAAACCGGGCAGGAAATGGCCGGCAGATTTATTCCAAATAATATTCAGCAAGGAGAATGGTATGTCTATCGTCTCGTCATTAACCCGCATCGCAACCGTCGTTTTATTTTTGATGTTAGGCAGCGAGTTATTTCTTCTTGGAGACGCAGTCTTCAGTGAGCGGGCCGGTCACGGTCACTAAGTAGATCACTTCCTCGTCGTTCTTTTTGAAATTGCTCACCCCGGCGGGGATGCTCCAGACACTGCCCGGCCCCATCTTCTTGAGCTTGGCGTCGTCCCATTTGTCGCCGATGCCCACATACACGTTTCCTTTCAGCACTGTGAAGGTCGTGTCATGAAGCGTGGGATGCTCCGGCACCCGGCTGCCGGCCGCCCACTTGGTCAGGGTCACGCTGGGACAGTTCGGTTTTTTTGGGTCGCCTACCAATCTTACCCTCTGCACGGTCAGACCATAGGGCTCCCATCGCATTTCCTCCGAGGTAAGCATGAACGTGGACTGCTCGCCGGCAAATGCGGACGCACCAAGCAGCGTGGCTACTCCAAGCAAAACGGCGATTACGGCGCAACGGGAGGACTTTTGCATGGTTTTTTCTCCTTAACAAGGCCCCTGTTGGGATAACATAGCCGTGTGGGATAACAAGGCATTGTCATATTTCGCTTGTGTTAAATGCCTATTCTCCACCCGTTTTTCGCCAGTTCCAAGTGTGGCTCGCGAATGTCCGCATTTGGCTGTGAGTTCAACTGGTCAACAATACAGACATGCTCTCGATAGTTTGGCCAGCATGGCTTTCGATAAAAGTCGCGCCTTCCGATGCCTCCATATAGCAAGATCTCAGGCTGTCCGCTTGGGTTACCAAGAACAGTCCTTGCAAATATTTGCTCGGGGTTCGTGTAATCCGTCCAGTTTCCACCGAACGCATGACCGGGCTGAATTACGGCAACGGCTTTTGGCGCGGCGGAGTTTGCGACATAGAGCGCCTGAAATGCAGCAACCCCGTCAGCACAGAGATATAGCAGGCTAAACCGCACATGAATTCGTCGTGACTGTAGCCATAGTCCACATAGATGAAACTCAGAATGTTGCCTGCAAGATGCCTGACTGGGTCGCCATCAAAACCGGACGATGGGTAATAGAGTGAGTCTTGAAGCACCTGGTCCATCGGGAATGGCTCATGCATGATCGCGGGTAGCGACAGATCGGTCAGCCATTCGGCGTCGCACTGATCGCTTGCGGCACCACCATGAGAAAACAGAAACTGACCGAAAAAGACCTGGACGAGCATATTAAAGTCGTTCCCGCCGGCGTGATCGAGATCATGAACAAGCAAAGAGAAGGGTGGGCCTATATCAAGCCGTAAACTCTGCTCAAGAGTAGCGACAACAAAGGGCGCCATGGGGCGCCCTTTTTTTATTGGCGAGTCCTGCGCCTGATCCGTCTAGAACGGGAAGCTGGCGTAGAATGTGGCCATGAAAATTCACCACCTCACGGTTGAAGAGGCGTTGAAAAGCCTCCACACAACTGCGCGGGGACTCGCAAGCGGTGAAGCCGCGCGGCGGCTCGCTGAGTTCGGTCCCAACCGGGTGGAGCGCGTGCGCGGGGAAAGACGGATCGCGCGCTTTCTCAAGGGGTTCACGCATTTCCTCGCGCTCATTCTCTGGATCGCCGCCGCGCTCGCTTTCTTCGCCGAATTCCAGGACCCCGGTCACGGCATGGCGATACTGGGCGTGGCGATACTCGGCGTGATCCTGATCAACGGGCTGTTTTCCTTCTGGCAGGAACACCGCGCGGAACAGGCGCTGGAGGCGCTCACGCGCCTGCTACCGCATCAGGTCAAGGTAATGCGCGGCGGTTCGCTCGCCACGCTACCCGCCGTCGAGCTTGTCCCCGGCGATATCGTGCTGCTTGAAGGCGGCGATGACGTTCCCGCCGACTGTCGCGTGATCGAGGCCTACGCCGTGCGGGTGAACAACGCCACCATCACCGGGGAATCGGTTCCGCTGCCACGCGACGCGTTGCCTTCCGAAACCGAAGATATCCTGCACAGCCGCAATATTCTTCTGGCCGGCACTTCGCTCGTCTCTGGCGAAGCGAAGGTGGCGGTCTTCGCCACCGGCATGCGCACCGAGTTCGGTAAAATTGCGCACCTCACCCAGACGGCGGGCGTGTCGTTGTCGCCGTTGCAGCAAGAGATCATCCGGCTCTCGCGCGTGATCGCGGCCATCGCCGCGGCGCTCGGCGTGCTGTTCTATTTCATCGGCTACAGTCTGGGGCTTTCGTTCTGGGCCAGCCTGATTTTCGCCATTGGCATCATCGTCGCCAACGTTCCCGAGGGCCTGCTGCCGACGGTAACCCTGGCGCTCGCTATGGCCAGCCAGCGCATGGCGCGGCGCAACGTGCTGATCCGCCATCTGCCTTCGGTGGAAACGCTGGGATGCACCACGGTCATCTGCACCGACAAGACCGGCACGCTCACCCAGAACCGTATGGAGGTGAAGCGTATTTTCCTGGGGAACGAATTCCACGATCCGGGCGATTCGACATCGCTGGCGACAACTCATTCGCGCTTCTTCGAGGCGGCACTCCATTGCCACAATCTGAACACCGGACCCGGCGGCACGGAGGTGCTTCTCGGCGATCCGATGGAAGTGGCGCTGGTGCGCCTGGCACGCAACGCGCTGCCCGGTGCCGCCGTGTTCCCGCGCACGGATGAAATCCCTTTCGATTCGGAACGAAGGCGCCTGTCCACGCGCCACCGTTCGCCCGCGGGCGATGTGTTTTACACCAAGGGCGCGCTCGAATCCGTGTTGCCGTTGTGCGACCGCGCGCAACTCGGTGCCGAGGTCGAGCCGCTTCAACCCGAAACCGCACGAATATTTCAAAGCGCCCAGGAAACCATGGCGGAACAGGGCCTGCGGGTACTGGCACTGGCCTACCGGTCTCTGCCGCCGGATGTGTCTCAGGAGCACCTTGAAGAGCAACTGATTCTGGTCGGGCTTGTGGGCTTCCGTGACCCGCCGCGCCCGGAAGTGCCGGTCGCCATCCGCCAATGTCACGAGGCCGGCATCAAAGTCATCATGGTCACCGGCGATCATCCACAAACGGCGGTTGCCATCGCACGCGAGATCGGACTCGTGCTTGCATCCCACGCCGCGGTAATCACTGGCGAGCAACTGCGGCGGCTGTCGGAAGCCGAATTGCAGCTGGCGCTGGATGCGCCGGAGATTATCTTCGCGCGCGTGGGCGCCGATCAGAAGCTGCGCATTGTGCGGGCGCTAAAGCAGAAAGGCGAAACCGTGGCCGCCACCGGCGATGGCGTCAACGACGCGCCGGCCCTCAAGCACGCGGATATCGGCATTGCCATGGGCGTGAGCGGTACCGACGTGGCGCGCGAATCCGCCCATATGGTGCTCATGGATGACAACTTCGCCAGCATCGTGGCGGCCATCGAAGAAGGCCGCGCGGTGTACGACAACATGCGCAAGTTCCTGACCTACATCCTCACCCACAACGTGGCGGAGCTGGTGCCCTACCTCGCCTTCGCGCTGTTCCGGATCCCCCTGCCACTTACCGTGATTCAAATACTTGCGGTCGACCTCGGCACTGACGTGCTTCCGGCGCTTGCCCTTGGCGCCGAATTGCCGGAGCCGGAAGTCATGCAACGCCCGCCGCGCTCTCCCAAGGAACGTCTCCTGAGCTGGCCCTTGCTCGCGCGCGCTTACCTGTGGCTCGGCCTGCTGGAAGCGGCCGCGGCGATGGCGGCGTTTTTCTTCGTGCTGCGTGCCGCGGGATGGAATTACGGCGAGACACTCGCCGACAATAACCCGGTTTATCTCCAGGCGACCACCGCCTGCCTCTCCGCCATCATCGTGATGCAGGTCGTAAACATATTTCTTTGTCGCAGCGAGCGCAGTTCGACATTTACCCGAGGGCTTTTTCTCAATCGAATGATCCTGCTGGGCATCGCGGTCGAGATCGCGCTTATTCTTCTCATCGACTATACGCCCTGGGGAAACAGGCTGTTCGGCACCGCGCCCATCGCACTGGACGTTTGGCTCTATGTCGTACCGTTCGCGTTTGCCATGCTGCTGTTCGAAGAATTGCGCAAGACGCTGGTACGGCGCCTGTAAGGAGGCCACCGTGCATACGGCGCAGTACGCTACGCTATTGCGCCCTACGAGGGCTACGGGGGCTGCCAACCTAATGTTTGAATTCACCGGACCAGCGCAGCTTTTCGCGCAGGTCCGGTGAAATAATAGCTTGGGCTTCGGGTACTCAAAGGCTGCGACCATCAAAGTGCCCCACCTTCAGAAGTGACAAGTCGACACCATCCAGACAGCGAGCGTTGATGGCAACCATGTCGTTACCAGAAGGCGCTATGCCTTCACCAAAGGGCGCGCACCCGCACTTGGGGCAGAAGCGATGTTTAATTCGATGCTTGTTGAACGTGTAGGTGGAAAAGTCGTGTTCGGACGTGAGTAAACGAAAATTCTCTCGAGGAACAAACCAATGAAGCGAACCACGCTTGCTACAAATTGAACAATTGCACTCCATGACTTTTTCAAGATTGCCCTCGGCTTCGAATGCAATCTGCCCGCAGTGGCAGCTACCTTTGTAAATCATTGGTTCCTCCTTGGTGGCCTTTAACGATATACCACCGATGCGGTTCGTGAAACCCCGCAGAAACAAGATCCCGTGCCTAGAACGATGTACCGCAAGAATCGGGTTGTCATCGGCGGCCAGCCTGCTTATCCTGCGCCCATGGACAAGATTGACGGTCATTCACGGCGCTCCACGGATTACGAGCGCATCGAGCGCGCGATCCGTTACCTGGAAGAGAACTATCGGCAGCAGCCGAACCTGATGGCACTGGCGCGCGAGGCGGGTCTGAGCGAATTTCATTTTCAGCGGCTGTTCCGGCGCTGGGCCGGCATCAGTCCCAAGCGCTTTGTGCAATATCTCACCGCCGGGCATGCCGTCCGGATGCTGCGCGAGTCGCGCACGAATCTCGAAGCGGCCTACGACTCAGGGCTTTCCGGCGGCGGGCGCCTGCACGATCTGCTGGTAAATTTTCACGCGGTGACGCCCGGCGAACTCAAGCGCGCCGGCGCGGGACTGACGATTCAATATGGTTTTCACCCGAGCTCGTTCGGAGAGTGTTTGATCGGCGCGACCTCACGAGGCGTTTGTCATCTAAGTTTCTTGTCGAAGGAGGATCGCCGCGCTGCGCTCGCGGAGTTGGCAGCCGAATGGTCGCGTGCGCGCCTCGAGGAAGCACCGCGCGTGACCGCCCCGCTCGCCCGCCGGTTGTTCGCGCGCGTCAATGGCGATTCACCCGGCATCGATCTGCATGTGCGCGGGACAAATTTCCAGATCAAGGTATGGGAGGCGCTGTTGCATATTCCACCGGGAGGGGTGGTGTCTTATGAAGATTTGGCGCGGCATATCCATGCGCCGCGCGCGGTGCGGGCCGTGGCCAATGCCGTGGCGCACAACCCGGTGGCGTGGCTGATTCCCTGCCATCGCGTGATCCGCAAAAGCGGGGCGTTGGGCGGTTATCGTTGGGGAGAAACTCGAAAGAAAGCCCTGCTCGCGTGGGAGGCGGCACAGGCCGGGGACGTCAAATCTTCGGCAGCGTCACGCCCTGCTGACCCTGATACTTCCCGCCGCGATCCTTATACGAAGTCTCGCAGACCTCGTCACCCTCGATGAAAATCACCTGCGCCACGCCTTCGTTGGCGTAGATTTTGGCGGGGAGCGGTGTGGTGTTGGAGAACTCCAACGTCACATGCCCTTCCCATTCCGGCTCCAGCGGCGTCACGTTGACGATAATGCCGCAACGGGCATAGGTCGACTTGCCCAAGCAAATGGTCAGTACATTCCTGGGAATGCGGAAGAATTCGACGGTGCGCGCAAGTGCAAAAGAATTCGGCGGGATGATGCACACGTCGCCCTTGAAGTCGACGAAGCTGCTCGGGTCGAACTTCTTGGGATCGACGATGGTGGAATTGATGTTGGTGAAGATCTTGAACTCGTCCGAACAGCGGACGTCGTAACCGTAGCTCGAGGTGCCGTAGGAAACGATGGGGCCATTATTCGCGCGCTTGACCTGGTTCGGCTCGAACGGCTCGATCATGCCGTGGCTCGCCGCCATGCGGCGGATCCATTTGTCTGATTTTATTCCCATAAGAAGTTAAACCGCCAAGGTCGCCAAGAATTGTACCAGAAAAAACAGGTCCTCTTGGCGTTCTTGGCGGTTCGAGATTATTTATATCAAGTATTCTGAATGACAATGCTCGGGAACTTGGCCGAAAAGTCCTTCTTGCGCAGCGACAACTTGGCAGCCACGCGCCGGGCGATGTCGCGGTAAATCTGCGAGATGCGGCACTCGGGGTCGGCCACCACGGTGGGCTTGCCGGAATCGGTTTCCACGCGGATACGAATGTCGAGCGGGAGCGCGCCGAGAAAATCGACGTCATTTTGCTCGGACATCCGCTCGCCGCCGCCTTGGCCGAAAATGTGTTCCTCGTGCCCGCACTTGCTGCAGATGTGCGTGCTCATGTTCTCGATCACGCCGATCACGGGGATGTCCACCTTTTCGAACATCTTGAGGCCCTTGCGCGCATCCAGCAGCGCGATGTCCTGCGGCGTCGTAACGATAACGGCGCCGGTGACCGGAACCTTCTGCGCCAGCGTGAGTTGCACGTCGCCGGTGCCCGGCGGCAGATCCACGATCAGGTAATCAAGGTCTTTCCAGTTGGTGTCGCGCAGCAGTTGCTCCAGCGCCTGCGTTACCATCGGACCGCGCCAGATCATCGGCGTTTCTTCGTCAACGAGATAACCGATGGACATGGACTGCAGGTGATAACTCATGATGGGCTCGAGCGACTTGCCGTCTTTAGATTCGGGCTTCATCTTCGCGCCGAGCATGGTCGGCTGGCTCGGGCCGTAAATGTCCGCATCGAGAATACCGACGGTGGCGCCTTCCGCGGACAACGCGAGCGCCAGGTTCACGGCCACGGTGGATTTGCCCACGCCGCCCTTGCCGGAGGCTATGGCGATGATGTTTTTCACGCCTTCAATGGGCTTTACGCCCTTCTGCACGCCATGTGCGGCAATGCTGAATGAAACATTAACCGTGGCATCCTTGACGCCGGCAATGGCGGACACCTTCTCCTTCAGCTTGGAGGCAAGAGTCGCCACATACCCCTTGGCCGGATAACCGAGAACGACATCCACGGTCACCTTGCCGCCGTCAACGGTGATTTTTTTCACCGCCTTGGCCGCGACCATGTCCTGCTCGAGGTAGGGATCGATCACCTCTTTGAGCGCTGTTTCAACTTGCTGCTGGGAAACGTCCGCCATGAAGCTCACTCCAGTATTCGGTCTGTCAAGGGGCGCACATGCTACACCGCGGACCGAAAAAAGTCATGGCCGGGGGCGGCGCAAAGGCGCGAATTCCCTTATGATATCGGGGTCAAACCCGAGAGAAGCTTCCGCCGTGTTATCGTGGCGGCGATTTTATGCCCGAGAAGAAACGCAAAATCCTCGTCACCAGCGCCCTGCCCTACGCCAACGGCCCGTTGCACCTCGGGCATCTCGTGGAATACATCCAGACCGACATCTGGGTGCGCTTCCAGAAAATGCGCGGACACGAATGCTGGTACGTCTGCGCCGACGACACCCACGGCACGCCGGTGATGCTGCGCGCCCAGCAGGAAGGCATCAGCCCGGAAAGCCTCATCGCCCGCATGAGCGCGGAGCATCAACGCGACTTCGCCGACTTCGGCATCGGTTTCGACAACTACTATTCCACGCACTCGGACGAGAACCGCGAGCTGGTGACGGAAATATACCGGCGGCTGTCCAAGGCCGGGCACATCACCAAGCGCACGATCAAGCAGGCCTACGATCCGGTCAAGAACATGTTCCTGCCCGACCGCTTCATCAAGGGCACCTGTCCGCGCTGCAACACGCCGGATCAGTACGGCGATTCCTGCGAGAACTGCGGCGCGACCTATTCACCGACGGAATTGAAAAACCCAGTGTCGGCCCTTTCCGGCGTGCCACCGGTGGAAAAGGACTCGGAACATTACTTTTTCAAACTCGGTGATTTCAAGGACTTCCTGCGGACGTGGTTGTTTCCTCGTGAACACAAAAACGATCAAGACATTCACGTACAAGCCGAGGTTGCCAATAAACTCGACGAGTGGTTCGACGCAGGACTAAAGGACTGGGATATATCGCGCGATGCGCCCTACTTCGGTTTCGAGATTCCGGACGCGCCGGGCAAATACTTCTATGTGTGGCTCGACGCGCCGGTCGGTTACATGGCCAGCTTCAAAAACCTGTGCGCGAAGCAAGGCCTCAAGTTCGACGACTTCTGGGGTAAGGACAGCCAAGCCGAGCTTTATCATTTCATCGGCAAGGACATCCTTTATTTCCATACGCTGTTCTGGCCGGCAATACTGGAAGGTGCGGGCTTCCGCAAGCCGACGTCCGTGTTCGCGCACGGCTTCCTCACCGTCAACGGCACCAAGATGTCCAAATCGCGCGGCACCTTCATCACCGCGCGCTCGTACCTCAACCACCTTCATCCGCGCTACCTGCGTTATTACTTCGCGGCCAAGCTTAACGGCCGGGTGGAGGACATCGATCTCAATTTCGACGACTTCACGGCGCGCATCAACAGCAACCTGATCGGCAAGTACGTCAATATCGCCTCGCGCGCCGCCGGTTTCGTCACCGAGCGCCTCGGCGGGAAATTAAGCAAAGAGCCCGTCAACAAGGAATTGCTGCGTGAAACCCAGAAGGCGGCGGAAACTATCGCGGAACACTACGAAAACCGCGATTACGCCGAGGCCGTGCGTCTGATCATGGGGCTCGCGGACAAAGCCAATGCCTTCGTGGACGACCGCAAGCCATGGCTCATGGCCAAGGACCCGGCGCAGCAAGAGCATCTGCAGCAGGTCTGCACGACCAGCCTCAACCTGTTCCGTCTGCTGACGATTTACCTCAAACCGATCCTCCCGAAAATCGCGGAGGATGTCGCCACATTCCTTAATATCCCGCCGCTCACTTGGGCGGATGCCAAAACGCTGCTTACCGATCACACCATCAACCCGTACCAGCATCTGGCCACGCGCGTGGACCCGAAGAGCATTCCCGCGCTGCTCGATGAATCCCAGAAGGACATGAAGACCATGGCTGAAAAAACTTCCGAAACCATCACCCAGACCAGCGACCTCGCGCGGCATCCGATCCTGCCCGAAATCAGTTACGACGACTTCGCCAAGGTAGATTTGCGCATCGCCCGCATCGTGAAGGCCAGCCACGTGGAAGGCGCGGACAAGTTGCTGGAATTGACCGTCGACCTCGATGGCGTCACGCGCACCGTGTTCGCCGGCATCAAGGAAGCCTATAAACCGGAAGACCTCGAAGGGCGGCTCACGGTCGTCGTGGCCAACCTCGCGCCGCGCAAGATGAAGTTCGGATTGTCCGAGGGCATGGTGCTCGCCGCGGGTCCCGGCAAGAAGGATTTGTGGATTCTCTCGCCGGATGCAGGCGCGCAACCGGGCATGCGCGTGAAGTAACGTCCATACGTACACAAAATCCCTGGAAAACAGGCTTATCCGATGCATGGATAACCGGAAATTCCCCACTATACTTAAAAGTAGCAGTGAGGGAAGGGACAGCAGGGAAAGCGGGATGCAAAATTTGCATCCCGCTTTTATTTTGGCAAACAGAAATCCAGCAAGAGATTCATAAGGAGGTGCAGGCAAGCTAATGCCATGAGGTGCAGTAAATGCGTAACAGGAAAGTTATTCCGTCACTTATCTTCACCGTTGCCATCAGCGGTGGATTTTCAATCCACGACGTCCAGGCCTCCTCGGTTTCGCCATCCGAATTGTTCGTTAACGACCCGGCCCAAGTCTTAATGGTTGACGGCAAAGACCGCCATTCCAATGTTTCGATTCGGGTCCGGCTCGACACGCCGAACCGTTCGGCGTTTGATTTCGGTTTCATCCGTAACGACGGTTTTCTCCCCATTACCGGTAAATCACGCAAACCGGGCGATTACACGTTCGCGGGCGGTTCCATCGTCGATTTTGCGCTGCGCAACAAGGGCAGTGACGGTTTGTTCGGCACTGACGATGACCTGATCTATCGTCTCTCCGACAGCGCCGGATATGCTTCGCAGCATTATTTTGCAGCCATCGATCCCGCCAGGTCGCGCCATCCGGTGGTGACGGAATCCTACTACCAGAACTTGACCCTGAATTGGGACCTGAATCTCGACGGTCTCGTGGACGCGCATGCGCTGCTTAAAATCAGGGGTAGCAAATACGACGGCATAATGCCGGCTCCCGTGGCGGTATCGCTTCCCGGTGCCTCCTGGCTACTGGGTTCCGGTTTGGCGGTGTTGGGAGTCACGGCGCGGCGCCGGAAACGGCCCGCGTAAAACAGGAGTTTTTAGTAGTCAGCGATTTCATTTTGCGGGGGGTGCCCATCATCCCCGGGTCAGTACAGCCCGGGGATGAATTTTTTCACCGCCCGCGCGTAGTCCACATACTCACTGTACTTCTGCCGCAACCATCTCTCTTCGTACGCTGCCTTGCGATCGAAGTAGAACCCAAGACCCAGCACATACAAAACACCGATCTCACACAACCACCACAAGGCCCAGCCCAGGCTCACCAACATCACTGCCGTATACATCGGGTGACGCATAAACCGGTAGGCGCCTTGCCGCTGCAGCGTGGCGTCGGCGAGCGGCTTGGGGAAAGGCGTGAGGGCCTTGCCCAGGCTCGCAAACCCCCACACGGCCAGCAGCGCGCCCAGCAGGGTGACCGCCACGCCTCCCATTGGCACCAAACCGGCAGGGGTAAGATGTCCGCGGCCATGTAACACCGGAATCATGAACGCGAGCAGCATCATCGGTACCTGGGCCAATACCCATATTCCGCCACGGGACACGAATGAATTATTCTGCGGCATGCGGCTGAAGCTCCGGTTTACCAGCGCACGGTAACGCTTGTTGCCTGAGGCGTAAAGCGCGGCCATACTCTCCGGCCATGTCCACACAGGCCCGACAAGGCATTG
>NZ_JBGQKW010000031.1:0-27394 GCF_041499725.1 Sulfuricaulis sp. | reverse complement strand
TAGAATCGACGCACATGCCATTCGCTCTCTCCGCTATTGCCGTTCCGCCGTGGCTACCCGTGGCATCGGGCCTGCTGGTCGGGCTGGTGTTCTCGCCGGTGGGCGCGGCCGCGGGCATTCTCGGCATCGCGCAGCGCTCTGCGGTCATCGCCTGACCGGCATGGAAAGTATTGATTCCGTATTACGCTACTGGTTCGGCAACAGCGTCGATGAAGCCGAGGTCATCCGCGAGAAATCCGGCCTGTGGTGGAAAAAAAATCCCGACGTGGACGATGAAATACGTCGCCGCTTCGAGCCGATGCTGGAATCGGAGATCAAAGGAGAGCTTACCTCGTGGGGCAACAGCCCGCGTGGACAGCTCGCCAGAATTCTGCTGCTCGATCAGTTTCCACGCAACATGTACCGCGGCACTGCGCGCGCCTTCGCCTACGACGAACGGGCACGGCGGCTGGCACGCGAGGCCCTGGAACAGGGAGTGGACAGAATGCTGCGGCCGGTGGAACGCGTATTTATCTATCTCCCGTTTGAACATTCCGAGGATACGCAGGACCAGGCCACCGGTGTCCGGCTCTTCGAGGCCCTGCTGGAGGAAGTTCCGGCAACCCTGAAACAACCGTTCCAGAATTTTCTCGATTTCGCGAAGAAACATAAGGAAATCGTCGACGGCTTCAAGCGCTTCCCGCATCGCAACACCTTGCTCGGCCGTGATTCCACGCCGGAGGAGCTGGAATTCCTGAAAGGCCCCGGCTCGTCGTTCTGACAGGCGATTAGATAGACATCTCCACTAGCCAGCGTCATTATTCCCGCCATGAAAGCCATTGTCATGACGGCCCCCGGCGGTCCGGAAGTATTGAAGTTTCAGGACCTGCCCGACCCGGTGTTGAGTCAGGACACCGACATCCTCGTGCGCGTGAAGGCGGCGGGGATAAATCCGGTGGACACCAAGATGCGCGCCAAGCCGACGGTCTATCCCGCTCCCCTGCCGCCGGTGCTGGGCTGCGATGGCGCCGGCGTGATCGAAGCGGTCGGCAAGGCCGTGAAGGATTTCAAGCCGGGCGATCAGGTGTATTACTGCCAGGCGCCGCATCACGATCGGCTCGGGAGTTACGCGCAGCTTGCGCTGGTGGATCACCGGCTGGTGGCGAAGAAACCAAAGCGCCTGAGCTTCGCCGAAGCCGCGGCCGCGCCGCTGGTGCTGATCACCGCGTGGGAGGCGCTGCACGACCGCGTCGATATCAAGTTCTGGGACAAGCTGCTGGTGCACGCGGGCGCGGGCGGCGTGGGGCATGTGGCGATCCAACTGGCGCGGATCACGGGCGCCGAGGTCTGCACTACCGTCGGTTCGGCGGACAAGGCTGAGTTCGCCCGGTCCTTCGGCGCCAACCACACGATCAATTACAAGCAAGAAAATTTCGTGGCGGCGGTGCTCGACTGGACCAGCGGCAAGGGCGTGGACATCGCCTTCGATACCGTCGGTGGCAAGACCCTCGCCGAAACCTTTTCCGCGGTGCGCTATTACGGTGACGTTATCACGCTGCTCGCGCCCGGACCCGAAATGGACTGGAGCGTCCCGCGCGCGCGCAACCAGCGCGTGAGCTTCGAGCTGATGCTGGTACCGGTGTTCTTCGGCATGGACGAGGCAATGACGCACCAGGGCGAGATCCTGCGCCGCGGCGCCGGGCTGTTCGAAGCCGGTGAACTGCGCGTGCACGTGGACGCGACTTTTCCGCTGGAACGCGCCGCCGAGGCCCATGCCCTGGTCGCCTCCGGCAAGACGATGGGGAAAGTCGTTCTTAACGTGGACTAGGGAAGTTCTGACTAATTAATTTTGAACCGCCAAGGACGCCAAGAACGCCAAGTTTTTCCCTTTGATCTTCAATATTCTTTTTTTTCTTGGCGTCCTTGGCGGTTCTGAGCATTAATCAGAGGTTCCCTAGGGAACCTCTGATTAAGTCCCCTCTCCCCCTTTCAGGGGGAGAGGGCTAGGGTGAGGGGGTTGGACAATATCTTGATTTCACTCACCCTCTCCCCGGCCCTCTCCCTGAAGGGAGAGGGGGTCAGTTTATTTGCCACTTGTTCAGAGCTTCCCTAGCATTGCTTGCCGGCGGCGCGCCGCGCCGGCAGGACGTTCTTTAGTTTCTCGCGCGCGCCGCGCAACAACTTTTCCGTGGTCGCCCAGTCGATGCACGGATCGGTCACGGACACGCCGTACTTGAGTTTCGACAGATCCGCCGGGATCGGCTGACTGCCCGCATGCAGATTACTCTCCAGCATCAACGCCACGATCGACCGGTTGCCTTCCAGGATTTGATTAACGCAGTTCTCTGCCACCAGCGACTGCAACGCCGGGTCCTTGTTGGAATTGCCGTGCGAGCAGTCCACCGCGATGTTGACCGGCAGCCCGGCCGCGACCAGTTCCTTCTCGGCCAGGGCGACCGAAACCGAATCGTAATTCGGACGCCCGCCGCCGCCGCGCAACACCATATGCCCATAGCGGTTGCCGCGGGTGCGGAACACGGCGCACTGGCCCTCCTGGTTGATGCCTAAAAAATGGTGCGCACGCGCTGACGACTGCAGCGCGTTGATCGCCACCGTGAGGCTGCCGTCGGTGCCGTTCTTGAAGCCGAGCGGCGAGGACAGGCCGCTGGCCATTTCGCGATGCGTCTGCGATTCGGTGGTGCGCGCGCCGATCGCGGTCCAGGTGATCAGGTCGGAAATATATTGCGGCGTGATCGGGTCGAGCGCCTCGGTCGCGGCCGGCAGGCCCATCTCGGCCAGGTACAACAGCAGCTCGCGCGCCATGTGCAGGCCCTTTTCGATATGAAAGGAATCGTCCATGAACGGATCGTTGATGAGCCCCTTCCACCCGACCGTGGTGCGCGGCTTCTCGAAATAGACGCGCATGATGAGATACAGCGTGTCGCCCACCTCCTGCACCAACTGCTTCAGGCGCGCGGCGTATTCCTTGGCGGCCTTGATGTCGTGAATCGAGCATGGGCCGATCACCACGAACAGGCGGTGATCCTGACGATCGAGAATGCAGCGCACCGTTTCGCGCCCGCGCAACACCGTCCGCTGCGCGTCCTCGGTCAGCGGCAGCGCGGTCTTGACCTGCTGCGGCGTGGGCAACAGGTCCTGCGAGAGGACATTGAGATTGTTGATCGGGTCGGTCATAGCCGGTACGGCAATACAGGGTGAATCCGCCAGTCTAGCGCACCGCGCGCGGCTTGTCGGCCCCTGGCTTCGGCCGAACTGAGGTGGGCCGGGCAGAGAGGCCGATTTCGTTACTTCCAGATCAGGATTTTTCCGTCATCGCCGGACGTGGCAAGCCGCGCGCCATCGGATGAAAGCATGAGCACTGAAACGCCGAGATCGTGACCGGCGAGCCGGTGGGCGACCCGGCCTTGCTCCACATCCCAGATTTGCACCGGCTGATTCTTTCCTCCCAGCAACAACCAGCGACTGTCGGGAGTAAATTGCACGGTATTCACTTCATCCGGAGCGTCGGCCAGCACGCGGTCATCGCGCCCCAGCCCGCCATCCCATAATTTCAGGTTGTGTTCTTGCCCCCCGGAAGCGAGCCATTTGCCGTCCGGGGAGTAGGCGATGGTGCTGACCGGGACTTTGTACACCGGCACGTACGCCAGTTCCTTGCCGCCCGCGAGGTCCCAATACTGGATGCCACCTTCGATGTCGGCCCCGGCCAATACGCGTCCGTTGGGCGCGACGGCCAGTGCCAGAATTTCATGTTTGGCCTTGGGGAGGTCAAAGATTTTTTTGTGCTCCGCCATGTCCCACAGGATAACGTCCGATTCCCGATCGACCGACACCAGCTGCTTGCCATCCGCGGAGAAGGCGAGCCGCATCACCGGCGCCGTATGGCCGGACAGTTTCGTAACCGCTTTATTTTCCTTGGCGTCCCAGATCTGCACGGCGTTCGGGTCAACGGAAAAGGCCAGCCAGTGCCCGTCGGGCGACGCCGCCATCGTGCCCAACGACTCCTTGCTGGAGGCCATGGTCGATATCAGCGCGCCGGTTTCGGTATTCCACAGATTCACCACGCCATCGTCGTAGGCCGCCGCCAGCACCGCGTTGTCGCGCAGAAACGCCAGCGCCGTCACCGGCGCATGCGCCGCGAGCGTGAGCGCAATCGTCTTGGCAGGATCGAATACCGGTATGGGCTTTTCCGGAAGACGTTTCGGCCTGACTGCGCGTGGCGGCGTTGCCGAACTGACCGGGGCGTTGACCGCCAGCTTGATTCCCAGCTGCACGTCGATGAACCGATTAATCTCGCGCCCGGCGTCGTAAGGCAGGGCCTGAATCTGATCGAAATAGGCGTACAGCTCGGTTTCGTCCAGACGGCCGGTGTCGATCATGATTTTCACGGAGGCGATGGCCATGGCGACGATGGCCAACAAGAATAAAAAGGCTGATTCCAGAAAACCGCGGGTACTGGACTTGCGCCGCGGTTTGATAATGGCATCGCTCACGCCGATAAAGCCGGAGCCGTGTCCCAGAACCGACATCGGGGTGGATTTTTCTTCCTTGGCCTCCTTGCCCATCAGCCCGTTTTGCAAGGCCAGGGCCGAGGCGGGACGATCCGCCGCCTGCAAACGCAGCGCGAGATCCACGCATTGACGGATATGCGGCGCGAACAGCGGCCGGTCAAACTTGGTCGCCGGCGTCATGGGATCGATTTTTCCCAGGCCGATGGTCTTGTGACGTTCCAGGGAATCCAGCGGCTCGCGGCCGGTGACACAACGGTAAAGCGTGGCGCCGACCGAATAGACATCGGTGCCCGGGCCCATCACGCCGCCGTTGCCGGGATACTGTTCCAGCGCCGAGTAACCGCGCGTGAGCGCGATCCGGCCGGTCTCGGCCTTGCCTTGGCGCTGACGCGCCGAACCGAAATCGATGAGCATGGGCTGGCCGCTGCGGCGCAGGTAAATGTTGTCGGGCTTGATGTCGAGGTGCAGCAGTCCGGCGTCATGCACGGCATGCAAACCCGTGAGAATCGGCAGGAATATGCGCAGCAGGTCGGGCTCGCTCAAAAAGCCTCCGTGCTTTTTCAGATAGCTCGTCAGGCTTTCGCCCTCTTCGTACTCCATGCTCATGTAGGCCGTGCCGTTGGCCTCGAGGTAGCGCAGTACGCGCACGATATAATTGTGTTTGAATTTGGCCAGCGCCTGCGCCTCCTTCAGGAATTCGTTCAGACCCCAGCTATATATTTCAGCGTCGGAAGCATTTCCGTCGGGGCGCGGGTATATCGTGGAGTTTTCCCCGCGCTCGGCATAGTCCTCGGGGTAATATTCCTTGATGGCCACGAGCGATCCCAGGTGGGTGTCCTGGGCAAGGTAGGTAATGCCGAAGCCTCCCTGGCCCAGCACCGACTTGATCGTGTATTCGCCTAACTGGTAGCCGACCGGCAAGGCATTATTTTTGGTCTTGACGCGGGTCTGCATAGTTCTTGCTGAAAGCGGATCGCTGGGCACCATACTTATAAATAGCCCCGGCCGGGCGGGGCCGCAACCCGGGCGCGGGGGAATAATGTGGGATGAGGGAAATTTCAGGGCCAGCGGTTCGTTCGATCCCGTCGGAATACATTTACTACCTGATTCAGCAGACCGGTTTGGCGACCAATACCAGTCGCGGGCTCCGGTATCATAGGCCCCGCATGATCGACCCGTGGCTGCTGCTTAAATCGATATCCGCCGGCATCGCGGTCGCGGCGGCGGTCGGGCCCATGAGCCTGCTGTGCATGCAGCGCACGCTAGGCGGCGGGCCGGACTAATTAAAGGGGCCAGGCTCAATTTCTATGGTGCGCTGTCTCATTGCGTCGGCTCCAGGGCTTGTGTCGACTATGCCGATGGCAATCCCTGCAAGATGTTCCCCCTGACTGGAACGGAAAAGAAGGTCCGTTTAAGAAGATCGAATGAGAATGCTTCTTTGCGGTTCCATGGCAGGAGCGACACCATCCGGGCCATCGTGCAGTAGCCAAACAGAATCTGTGCCCAGGTTCCAATCGTTGGAATCCAGTAAATCAACTGGAGTTTCTCGGGCAACGCGATAAGGAGCAGTAACAAATATCCGAGTCGCACCTGAATGGGAAACGCGGTGATACTGCGTTCACGAATGCTGAAGTGTATTAGCTGAAACACTGTGAGGCCGATAGCGAATTGGAATCCCGTTGGCCACCCAGACACACCGGCGGTCAGAAAGCCGACCGTCACCAACCAGTACCACCAACTCAAGGCGCGATATTCAAGCATAAACATGTGTGACCTCCTTCATTGTTAAAACCGCGGGCACAGTTTCAGAAACTCAGCGTCGCCGCGCCCGCCTTGATAAGCTCATGCATCTTGCTCGAGCCGGTAATGACCACGCCCTCCACCAGATCCTGCTCGGTATAACCGCGGCTTTTCACGCACGGCGTGCAGGCCCACAAATTCCCGCCACGCGCCATGAAGTCGCGGATCATGTCTGACAACGGATCGAGCGGTTTCACCTGCGTCAGGTCGGCCGCGCGCTTGCGTGCGATATCGACCCCTGAACTGGTCAGGAATATGGATACTTTGAGCCCGGCGGTGATGCCGCCGCAGGCGATGGTCAGGCCCGCCGAGGAAAGTTCGTGATCGATGCCGTGCGTGATGACAACCACCAAATCGCGTGTGTTCTCCGCCATGGGTACACTCCTTTTCGATTATTTATCAGTCAATTTGCGCCTGGCCCACGAAGGAAGAATCGAGCCTGGCCCCGTTGATCTGGTTTCGAATATTAGCGAAAACTGTGATCTGACCCCAATTCTTCGTCTTTCGCAGGCTGAAATCAGTTATGCCTCAGCCTGGCCCCTTTAGCCTGAGTAACAAAGGGTACTGACCCTTTTCTGTTCTGCCGTTGAGTGGTCATGGCCGGCGCGGCAGTTGCGCGCTGAGGTCGCGTAGCTGCGCTTCGAGGTCATGAATGCGATTGAGGAGAGTCAGGGCCAAGGCCAGCCCCTGGGCGTCCAGCTCGAAGTCGGTTCGCAAGCGGCACGCGGTTCTGGCGGTCACGACGCAGTCCGCGCGAAAGCCAAGCGGCTCGGCGCCGGGGTCAACCGGTATGATGGCGCCGAAATCCACCAGCTCGTGAAGTTCCGCTTCCGAAAGACCCGACAGCCCGGCGAGTTCCGTCAGCGACAATTGCTCCTGCTCATCGAGCCACAGCACTTCAGTGAGTTCGACTTTCATTTTTAAGCTCCTGTTCGAAATGTCCGCGCGGATTGAACGTCGAGCCTTCCGCGAGTTGTTGGTACAGCGCGCGATCGCGCTCGCTGACCACGCCAGGGACGGCGATTTGCACGATCGCGAAAAGATCGCCTTCGCCCGCGCGCGGCTTGGGCAGTCCGCGTTTACCGAGCCGCAGCTTTTGTCCGGCGTGCGTTCCCGGCGGTACCTTGAGCCGGACCGGGCCACCCGGCGTCGGTACATCCACGCTGGTGCCAAGCACGGCCTCCCACGGGGCCAGGGGCAAATCGAAGTACAGGTCGTGACCGCTCACCCGGAACAGCGAATGCGGGTGCAGCACGATATTGAGATACAGATCACCGTTGCGCCCGCCGTTGAATCCCTTGCCGCCCTTGCCCGGAATGCGCAGCCTTTGCCCGTCCGTGACGCCTTTGGGGATGCGCGTCTTGAATACATGCGGCGCGCGATGCAACAAGCCCTGCTCATCGAATTCCGGCATGCTCAGGTCGAGTTGCACCTCGGTGCCGCGATACGCCTCCTCGATCGTGATGTGTACAGCGACTTCGTAGTCTTCCCCGGGCATCGAAATTTTGCCGTGGTCTTGGCGCGCGTGAAACCTGCCGCCGCGCAGGCCGGCGAACAGGTCCGACAGATCGATATCGTCGGCCGAGAAGTGCGTATCGCTGTACTGTTTCTGCCAGTCCGGGGGCGGTCGGAAGTCCTGTCCCGGCTGATAGCTGCCGAGCTGATCGTAGGCGGCACGCTTCTCCGGGTTCTTAAGCGTTTCGTAAGCCTCGGCGACTTCCTTGAATTTTTCCTCGGCGTTCGGTTCTTTGGAGACGTCAGGGTGATACTTGTGCGCGAGTTTGCGATAGGCTTTCTTGATCTCCGGCCCGCCGGCATTTTTTTCAATGCCTAAAATGCCGTAGTAGTCTTTGTATTTCATCAGGGTCGCCCGGAGGATGAGTGAGATGGAACGCGTCTATCATGCGCCTGGACCGAACGATGTCAAGAATACAGGTCCTGGTTCAGCGCCGTTTCGTGCACCGAGGTGGAATCAATGGGGCCAGGATCATTTATTTATCGTAATACACACTTATGCACCGCTCCTGCTCGCAACCATGTCAATCATGGACTCTGTCTATAGTTCAGTGAATCAAGTCGGGGAATAATCGAGCTTGGCCCTTTTGATCAGAACCGATAGTTAGGTTTTCTGTTTCTGAATCAAAGTGAGCGCTAGATTTCTGCCGCGCGGTGTCAGCCTGACCCTATCCTCGTCGAAGCGATAGATTTCAAGTAAGCCTTTTTTCTCAAGACTTTTTGATAAGGCGAGTAGCTCAAGTTTAGAAATACCGTCACTGTCCTGGCTTGCGGGATTGTTAAGGTCTAGCCAATCGTTTGCGAATTTTCTACCTATTAGGTCAAGCATAATTTCTTCGATCTGTGATGGTGTATTGAATAGTGGATGGCGAACCACCCATATACCAATACCACGAAAAAAGCGATACACAGGTATTACTGACCAGAGTACTAGTAATGAAAGACTAAAAATGAAGATACATAGGATGAACCAGCGCCATTCTTGAGGAGTTGGGTCGATTATTGCAGGAAGAATTTTCGAGCCCCAGAGCAGGATGGAAGACGTTATGAACAGCGCGCCTGCCAATATCTTGGATATTGTTATGTGCTTTATGAGATCGGTCAGCCACTGCATTTCGTGAACTCTCTCGGCTTACAGAAAACCTAACGCCGTGTTGAGCGGCGCGGGGAACGATACTTCAGAAAACGCGTCGTCGTTTCACCGCGTCCGCACGAACTAGATGTTAGGCGCACAATATTGGGGTTAAGGTTTTGGCACATGGCTGAAAAAAAAATCATCTAGGCCTTGAAATAAGTCCACGCTTGAACAGAGTTGCTCGTTCAGTCCGGAGCTAAAGGCTGACATCCAGATCTCCTTGCCGTGGCGGCCCACTTCCTCGACAAGGGGTAAATAGTCTCCATCGCCGCTCAGAATATAGAGCAGGCTCGCGCTATCTAAATGCGCGGCTCGCATTACATCTATAACAATATTTATATCGACGTTTCTTGTTTTTTGACTCTTGGATGATTTGTGGAAAATCTTTGGTAATAGCTGCGCCAAACCTGGCTGCACATCATCACTTGGATCGTAGTTGTAATTGAACGTTGTATCTGCAATCTGTGATCTGAGTTTAAATAAACGTTGCTGATCACCTATCGTACTTGTGTAGTAAGTGACCCGACCGATGTCCATACATGACCAAGTTGTGATTTCTTGGTGCCAGACGAAAACATCAGGAATATGTATTACATTCTTTTTTGGCTTGGCGCCAGCGGCAACCATTGCTTGATACCTCATAACGAGGTTCTCGCCATCAACAAATACAAAGGTTCGTGGGATTGCCATAAGTGCCTAACGATGGAACTCAGCCGCCGGCGTAGCCGGTCGGCTGGAGTGACTTGTTATGGCGCCGCATCTAACCCTGCGCATGTTTATTGCAGCGAATTTGTTTTGCATAGCATAACGGCTTGGCCAGCAGTCAGCCCGAGCCCACCGTTTTCGGGATGCGCCCACGCTTTCGCACAACACTGAATTACTTTATTAGCATCCGTCGCTCCGCTGCATAATGTGACAGCTTGCCCTGCTGTTAAGCCCAGCCCCCCTTTCTCTCGGCTCTCCCATGCTTTCTCGTAACACTTAATAGGCTCACTTGCAGTTACAGGGCTACTAATAAGGAGTAGCGCGAAAATAGGTATATGAAAAATAGTTTTCATTAGTGACTTCCTTTGCATGTGTCAGGACGAAAATGCTTCGTTAATCCGCTGCTGATCGATTAGAGTCGCTGACGATTGTTTTGAGCAGCAGAACTACATTGCGATTCGTGGTTATGCGCCATAACAGATGATATACGGACAATTCTGTCAGTATATCCTCGGAACAGATAGTGTCTGTCTGGACAATCTAATCACCTGATTGGTTAAGGAATTGTTCCTATTCGGTCCGTATAACATGGCCAAGATACAATGAAGTGTTAAGTATGGATGACATTCATATTCCGAAGCCATGGGAATGCAACGAACTATTTTCCGAATCTTCCGTCGGCACATGCCTCAAGCATCGAGATAAAGCCTTGGCGCATCAAGATATCAAAGTGCTCCTTTGATCCAGGACTATCAACTGTTGGGAAAAATCCAAGTGCATCCGTCGCATGTCTGGCGCCATTGCGAAACCACTTATCAAAGTCTTGCTTGGTGAAATGTCCATCTGAAGAATCAACGAAACTCTTTTTCCAATAGTTGTAGGCGTATTCAAATTCCATGGCATTGCTCCTCGTTGAGAAAACTTAACGCCGCGCTTGAACCGCGAGCGGAGCGATGCTGGCGAGGGTCGGTGTTGATGCGGTAGTTAGGTCGCGTCATTTCTCCTTTAACGCAGCTCCCAACGCAGAAATTCCCTTCGTTGCGGCGGCAATCTTCTTTTCGCGGGCGTGCCGCTCCAAATGTTCGTCAAGTATGAGCTCGATGCCGACACGAACTACTGGAAAGGCATCGAGACATTTCGCCTCTGAAAGCGTATGTACTCCTACGCTCATAATGCCGTAGAGAGATCGATTCTCAACAAGAAATTTTGGTAAGTGCTGCTTCAGCATTGCTATCTTCTCGTCCATCCGAGCATTTTCGAAAGCCCGCTCATCCCAGTCTTGCTCCGTAGCCGCTTGTTGTCGTGCTTTCTCTATTAGAGCTTCGAAGATGCGGCGCAAGTAAACAAATGCGCCAACCCCGACTCCATGAGAAGCAAGGCCGACCGCCCGCGTTAATTCTCGAAAGCCCTCGTCTCCCAGTACTGGGCGATACTTCTCAAGGTCCGGAATTGCGAGATCCGCCAGCGAGGGGTTCTGCCCAATCTTTTGAATGACGCCCTCATGCGAGTGGAAGATGAAACAAGCCTGATGATTCCGATCCCTTGAACACGAGAACCAGAGCACAAAGATGTAGTTGCTCCTATGGTGGTGCTCCTGATATTTCGGTTCGCCCATTCGGTTGAATACAGTGTGTCGCCCACAGCCATGGCAATAGCAGTCCAAGGAACCCTTGAAATGCTCCAATCCGAAGAACGGATTGGATGCATCCTTGTTGTATCGAAATCCTTCATAGAGTGGTACCGTCAGACAGAATTCCTGTGGTGACGGTAGTGGATCGAATACTGGCTTCTCAGATTTGTTTTCTGCCATGGTATTTCTTCTCTAACCAAGCCTGTGACCTAACGTAATTTATACGTCACATTCTGATGTATAACCTGGCCCCGTGACGTCTAACCTGGCGTGGAAATCGGGGTCAGAGAACAATTATTTCTAATATTAGCGGTAATTGTTCTCTGACCCCATTTTTCCTTATTTTTCCTTAAGCCTCAATTCGGCCGCCCGAAAAGCGCGTAGCGGTTTTTGGGTCGGTTGGAATTGATTGTTATACCGACAGTATTCATTGCTTATTAATAGTTCGCTCAATAACTTTACGTAGCTGAAGTACTTCATTCACAAGAAGTGACGTTTGTGTGGCGGTTGGTTCATATTTCACGCCAAATAGCCCGACACTGACAGCATGGCCCGCAGCCTTTCCGATGCCTGCCTCAAGTGATAGCTGATCGGTTTGCTTAAGCGTTACACCTGGTGCTGCCATATCTACAGAGAATTCGCCCGTTCTATAACCAGCAACAAGAAATTCGACCTCAAATGACTGACCATTATTTATATGCGCAATATCAAGGGTTGCGACATTGCGATTTTTCTCTAGATGCAATGACTGCCTATAGACACCAAGATCTCCGATATATCTACCGACGTGCGCTACTGCATTTGTGCCAAATGAAAAATGCAGTTTAATGTTTTCTAGCTCGATGTTCCCAGTATTCGCAACTTTTACTCGCAGTGTACTGAGATTTGTTTCTTCATTACCATTAACTAGTATCTTTAAAGGCACATGAAAACCTTCCGAAAGCTCTTGAAGAGATTCTTCTGATAGCAAGCTACTTTCATTAACCAGCGACCAACTGATGCGTTTTCGCTGCTTGGTAAATTTTTGCGCTAGAACAGTTGCGGCAACGCCTAGAGCAAACGTGACAGGCCAACCTATCATGGTTATCAGTTCTGGGGTTTTCAGATCAAAGGCCATTCGTTTCTCTCATTTTTTAAGGCATAACGATGATTAAACGGCCCAAGTACGGGATATTCAATATACCGTGGGCTGAAAATACCTGAAAACCGTTTGAGGTCAGTCATTTCGGCTGAATACCTCGAATGTGTTTCGCAGCAATATACTGCAAACCTACAGGATAAGCCTATTGAACTGCTATGTGACGGTTTAACGCATGTGTTGCATCGATCGGTTGAACCCACAGTCGAAAGCCTACATTCAACCCGAGACACAACGGCGGAACCTAATCTATCTTCTCCACCTTGATCGGCGCTCCTGCTTTGACTGATTTGAGCTGTTTAACGTCTCCCAGCGCCTTGCCCCAGATGTTGGTCGGTGACGCGAGGCGGATTTCATCGCCGCGTGAAACCGGCGTGCGGCCGAAACCAATGGCGATGGAATCGCCCTCGGTCCAGAACGCCAGCTCGCCGGCTTGCACCACGTCGCGCGCGTCGGCTTCCCGTTTCAGGTGCACCGGCGTCGAAAAATAAACCTCGTCGCCCCAGGTATTCGCCTTGGAAGTGAACGGCAGCGCGTTCCAGATGGCGTCCGCGGTCGGCGTCTTCAAGAGTTCGGCTTCGAGCGTCACCGAACCGATGGTCATTTTTATTTTTCGCGATGACATTATGAAGCTACCTCAAAAATGAATTGAATATGAATTTCCCCTCTCCCGCCGCCGCTTTGCGGCGGCTGCCCTCTCCCACAAGGGGAGAGGGGCGGGAGGGAGTCATTTTGAGATAGCGCCTCATTCTTGATTCTCCTGTGGCATGGGCTGATGCGCCGCGTGATCATGGCCGGCATGCCCGCCCGGTGCCGCCAGTGTATACACGCCAAAGAGCAGGATCAAAACTCCCGCGCCGCGTCGCACCCAGACAAGGCGCGCGACCTGGCCGAGCCAGCGCGCGGCGGCGCCCATGGCGAGCAGCATGGGCAAGGTGCCCAGACCGAAGGCGAGCATCAGCGCGGCGCCTTGTACGGCGTCACCCGAAGCCAGCGACCAGGCGAGCGCCGAATACACCAACCCGCACGGCAGCCAGCCCCACACCAGCCCGAGCGCGAGCGCCTTGAGCGGGTGATTCACCGGCAGAAACCGCCGGCCGAAGGGTTCGATGCGCGTCCACAATTTTCCGCCGAGGCGTTCCAGCGCCGTGAGGCCCGGCCACCAGCCGGCGAGGTAAAGCCCGAGCGCGATCATGAAACCGCCGGTGACGAGTTTGACGATCCAACGAACTTGCGCCGGCGGAGCGAGGCTCAATGCCTTGGCGCTCAAGGCGCCCAGCAATGCGCCGGCGATGGCGTAGCTCGCGATGCGTCCGATGTTGTAGGCGGCAAGATAAGGGAAAAGCCGGACGGGAGAGCGACGGATGTCATCGTGCAATCCGAGCGTGAGCGCGCCCACGATGCCGCCGCACATGCCGAGGCAATGCGTCGAACCCAACAGGCCGACGAGGAATGCCGAGACGAGAGTGATTTCCGTTGGCATCAGTGGCGACGCTGCTGCCGTCCCACCCTCTCCCCCACTATTCCCGCCGGGGCGCAGTTACTACATCTGCGCCCGTTTGGCGGGAGAAAGGTCCACCGGACCTTTCTCTGTTTCCGCCTCACCTCCCGCCCTGGCGGGAGAGGGAAAGAATCTCCTCTCCCCGCAAGCGGGGAGAGGGTTAGGGAGAGGGGAAAACTGTCAACCAATCTAGAAAACCTCAATAGTCTTGTAAATCCCGTCGATATTTTCGTTATGCACTCTTAAGGAAGCGTCGGGCGCATGACGAGGCGGTTATCGCCAGGCATGAACAGCGATCCGGTAAGACGCCAGTCCTGAGCGGTGAGCTGCACGTCCCAGTGGCCCGGCACGAATTCGGGCAACGGCGCGCGGTAAGTGCCGTCGGCGTGACGCGGCAGAACCAGGCTGCGATCAAAACCGGCGCGTGTGGCGTGCATCAACTTGAGCTGAATATTGTCGGGCAACGTTTTCGCCTGGCGTGCGGTCATCCGAATCAGCAACTCGTGATGCGTGGCATCCAGCTCCACGGTGCCGGTAAGGCCCTCCGCGGCGGCGGCCTTGTCCCGATCCAGCATGCGATTGATGGCCATGCCCTGCTTGTAGTAATCGTCTTCCACCATCCCGTCGTCGGAGCGGATCGCCAGCGTCAGGCCTACGAAGCCGACGATCACGGCCGTGAGCGGAATCGCGATCAGCAGCCACACGAACGGCACCTGATACCAGCGGTTAGTCTTTGTCATGCTTTCTTTCATGATTTTTTTCATGCTTTCCATCATGCTCTTCTTCGTGCTCGCGCTCCACTGGACCGAGGAAACGCGCCGTCTGTTCCGTGGCCAGTCCATTCTCATCACTCGCTTGCACGCGGAAATAGACCGGCGTGCTGCGCTGCGACAGGTGGTGCGGATCGGCCAGCAGGCTCACCGGCGCTTCCACCACCTCGCCCGCGGCCACCGCGATGTCGGCGTGGTCGGGGTGCAGCTGCAGTCCTTCGATTCCGTGCGCCGAGAGGGTATAACGGTGCGCCTCGTTGTCCATGTTCATGACTCTCAGCGTATAGGCATTCTCGATCTTTTCGTCGAAAGTCTCGCGATACAGCGCGTTGCGATCGTGGATCACGTCGAGCTTGAGCGGCACGCGCAACAATACGGCAATGACCAGCGCGGCGCCAATCGCCGTCAGCAGGCCGGTATAAATCAGCACGCGCGGGCGCAACATTTTTACCGGCTTGCCTTCCAGCGCGTTTTCACTGGTGTAGCGGATAAGCCCCTTCGGGTATCCCATTTTGCCCATGACCGAATCGCACACGTCCACGCACGCGGCGCAGGCGATGCAGCCGACCTGGAGCCCGTTGCGGATATCGATGCCGGTGGGGCAGACCTGCACGCACAGGGTGCAGTCGATGCAATCGCCGAGCCCCGCCAGTTTCAGATCCGCGCCGCGTTTGCGCGCGCCGCGCTGCTCACCGCGCGCCTTGTCGTAGGAAATAATCAGCGTGTTGCGGTCGAACATCGCGCCCTGGAAACGCGCATACGGACACATGTACAGGCACACCTGCTCGCGCAGCCAGCCGGCGTTGCCGTAGGTCGTGCCGCTGTAGAACAGGATCCAGAACGTTTCCCACGGCCCGAGCGCCAGATGCGCGACCGAGAAGCTGAGCTCGCGGATGGGCGTGACGTAACCGACGAAGGTGAAGCCGGTCCAGGCCGCAAACAGAACCCAGACGAAGTGCTTCGTGGTCTTTTTCAGGAGTTTCTCGCGATGGTTCCAGGGCAACTGCGCGAGCTTCATCTGTTTCGGACGGTCGCCCTCGATCTGGCGCTCGATCCACAGGAACACCTCGGTCCACACCGTCTGCGGACAGGTGAAGCCGCACCACACGCGCCCGGCGATGGCGGTAAACAGGAACAGCGATAGCGCGGAGATGACGAGGATGGCGGTGAGGAAAAACAGGTCCTGCGGCCAGAACGTCCAGGCGAACAGATTGAACTTGCGGTTGGGGAGATCGATCAGGAACGCCTGCCGGCCCTCGCCCCAGTTGAACCACGGAAGAAAATAATAGATACCGAGGGTGAGTCCCGCCATGGCCACGCGCATCGTGGCGAAATAGCCGTGCACCTCGCGGGGAAAGATGCGTTGGCGCTTGGCGTACAGCCCCTCGCTAACCGCATCCGCCTCGGCGATGGGGATGACGCGGCCCTGCACGGATGAAGTCTGGCGCCGGGGTTCGGTCGCCGGCTGGCGCGCCTTTTTTTCCGCCACGCGGCGCGCGACCTCCTCCTGCGATTCGGCTAAAGAGGGTATTCGCTGTTTTTCGTTTTCGCCGCTCTTGTTTTTCTCCTCCCGCTCCGGTTCATCGGTATGCGGTTTCACGCTCAATGTTTCTCCGCTCTATCCCCCTCGACGGGATGCGACAGGCTGTAGACGTAGGCGGCCAACAAATGCACCTTGGCCTCGCCCAGGAACTCGGCATGTGCCGGCATGCGGCCGGCGCGGCCCTTGTCGATGGTTTCCATGATGGTCTTCTTCGAACCGCCGTAGAGCCAGATGTTGTCGGTCAGGTTGGGCGCCCCCATGGCCGGGTTGCCCTTGCCCTCCGGCCCATGGCACGCGACACACAGTTGCATGAATTTTTCCTTGCCGGCCGCGGCGATGGTGTCATTCACGCTCCGCCCGCTGAGGGACAGAACGTATTCCGCCACGTTCGCCGTGCCGTCGGGCCCCAGCACCGCACCCCAGGCCGGCATGGCGCCGGTGCGGCCGTTCATGATCGAGGCCTTGATGATCTGCGGATCGCCGCCGTACAACCAGTCTTCGTCGCGCAAATTGGGGAAACCCGGGCCGCCGCCCGCGTCCGATCCGTGGCAGCCGGTGCAGTAGTTCACGAACAGGCGTTCGCCGGTCTTGAGCGCCTCGCGGTTCGCGGAGAGCAGCTTGAGGTCTTCCTTGAGATATTTTTCATACAACGGATTGAACTGCTTGTCCGCGGTCGCGATTTCCTTCTCATACTGGCCCTTCTCGGTCCAGCCGAGGATGCCACCGAAGGTTCCCAAGCCCGGAAACAGCGCCAGGTAACCTATGCCGAACACGAGCGTGATGTAGAACATATTCAGCCACCACTTGGGCAGCGGGTTGTTCAGCTCTTGCAGGTCCTCGTCCCACACATGGCCATGAGTCTTGGGTTTTTCGCCTTCTTTGCGCTTGGGGCCGGTCATCCAGCGGTTGAGCGCGAACATCCCAATGATCCCGATAACGACCGGGATAATAATGAACCAGTTCCAGAAGCCGCTCGTGAAATCAGCCATGCTGCTTCCCTCCGCGCGTAGAAGAAGTCGCGCGTAGCGCGCCCGGCTCCGATCTTACAGAACTCCCCTCTCCCGCAGGCGGGAGAGGGGTCGGGGAGAGGGTGGGGATGAGGGGTTCTCCCCTCTCCCCTTGCCCTCTCCCCCGAGGGGAGAGGGGGAGTAAGTGAGAATCCTCATCTTCTAAGGGCAGGCGCGCGGCCTCGTCGAATCCGCGCTTGCGCTTCGCGCTCCAGGCCCACACGATGATGCCGATAAACAGCACGAACATCAGCACCGTCCACACCGAATGTATGAGGCCGAAGTTCATCGCCGCACCTTGATCGCCGTGCCCATGCCCTGCAGATAGGCGATCAGCGCATCCATCTCGGTCTTGCCTTCCAGATCCGCGGGCGCGTTCTTGATGTCCTCCGCGGAATAGGGCGTGCCCGGTCCGAACTTGTTGAACAGCCGCATCTTGCGCTGGATCAGGCTGGGATCGAGCTGGTTCTTCGCCAGCCACGGATAGCCCGGCATTATCGACTCGGGCACCACGTCGCGCGGGTTCATGAAATGCACGCGCAGCCAGTCATCCGAGTAACGTCCCCCGACGCGCGCCAGGTCCGGGCCGGTGCGCTTGCTGCCCCACTGGAACGGATGGTCGTACACAAACTCTCCCGCCACGGAATAGTGGCCGTAACGCTCGGTCTCGGCGCGGAACGGACGGATCATCTGCGAATGGCACAGGTAACATCCCTCGCGCACGTAAATGTCGCGCCCTTCGATCTGCAAGGCGTTATAGGGCTTGAGGCCCTCGACGGGTTCGGTCGTGGATTTCTGGAAGAACAGCGGCACGATCTCCACCAGTCCGCCGACCGCCACTACCAGTACCGTGAGGATCACCAGCAGCGCGACGCTGGTTTCGACTTTGTCATGTCCGGTTGCCATGGGCAGGTCTCCTCAGTGCATCGCCGCGGCCGGGGCGGGGATGAACGCCTCGACGGGTTTGGCGCCGGCAATGGTCTTCCACAGGTTGAAGGCCATCAGCAACATGCCGACCAGGAAGAACAGACCGCCCAGGGTGCGCACGATGTAGAACGGATGCATCGCCTGCACGGATTCGACGAATGAATAGGTCAATGTCCCGTCGGTGTTGACCGCGCGCCACATGAGACCCTGCATCACGCCCGCGATCCACATCGACGAGATATACAGCACGATGCCGATCGTCGCGATCCAGAAATGCGTCTCGATGAGCTTCAGGCTGTAGATCTGGCGGCCGAACAGGCGCGGTATCAGGAAATACATCGCGCCGATCGAGATCATGCCGACCCAGCCGAGCGCGCCCGAGTGCACGTGGCCGATGGTCCAGTCGGTGTAGTGCGACAGCGCATTCACCGTCTTGATCGACATCATCGGACCCTCGAACGTGGACATGCCGTAGAACGATACCGACACGATCAGGAATTTCAGGATCGGATCGGTGCGCAACTTCTGCCACGCGCCGGACAGCGTCATGATGCCGTTGATCATGCCGCCCCAGCTTGGTGCCAGCAGGATCAGCGAGAACACCATGCCGAGCGACTGGGTCCAGTCGGGCAGCGCGGTGTAGTGCAGGTGGTGCGGGCCGGCCCAGATGTAGGTGAACGCCAGCGCCCAGAAATGCACTACCGACAGGCGATACGAATACACCGGCCGTTCCGCCTGTTTCGGAATGAAGTAATACATCATGCCGAGGAATCCGGCGGTGAGGAAAAAGCCCACCGCGTTGTGGCCGTACCACCACTGCACCATCGCGTCCTGCACGCCGGCGTAGATCGAGTAGGACTTGGTCCACGACACCGGGACCGCAAGATTGTTGAACACATGCAACACAGCGATGGTGAGGATGAACGCGCCATAGAACCAGTTGGCGACGTAGATGTGGCTCACCTTGCGCTTGACGAGCGTGCCGAAAAACACGACGGCGTAAGCGACCCAGACCAGCGTGATCAGGATGTCGACCGGCCATTCGAGTTCGGCGTACTCCTTGCTCTGCGTGATCCCGAGCGGGAACGAGATGGCCGCCGCGACGATCACCGCCTGCCAGCCCCAGAAGGTGAAGGCCGCGAGTCTGTCGCTGAACAGGCGTACATGACAGGTGCGCTGCGCGACGTAATACGACGTGGCGAACAGCGCCGAACCGCCGAAGGCGAAGATCACCGCGTTGGTGTGCAACGGACGCAGGCGCGAAAAAGTCAGCCACGGGATGTCCATGTTGAGCGCCGGCCAAGCCATCTCGGCGGCGATCCACACGCCGACCAGCATGCCGACAATGCCCCAGACGATGGTCATAATGGCGAACTGCCGTACGACCTTGTAATTATAAGTTTCCTGCGCGGCCATGATTCTTACGTTTTTCCTTGTGATTAATTAACGCTATCTAAATGCCGTTGTTCCGCGCTCGACTCCCGGGGCAACGCGGGAAAGCTACTATAGTCACGTCGCGTGCCACGTTGACACAGATCAAACCGGCGCCGGCTGCTAACCGGCGAAGACCGGCCCGGCGCCGATATCCCAAAGAATCACCGTCGCCGCCAGCACCGCCACCAGCGTCACCAGCCCGACCGCGAGCACGGCGGTGGAAAACAGAAAACCGCGCTCCTCCGGAATTCCCATGATGATCGGCACGCCGGTATAAAGCAGGTACACGGTGTAGCCCAGCACCGGCAGGCCGATCAGCAGGTTCAGCCATAGCATTGGATACAGCAGCATGATGCCGGAGAGATAAAGCGGTGTCGCGGTATACGCCGCCAGCGCGATGCACTGGGGCAAGGTCTGTTTGCTGCCGTAGGTCCGGCCCATCCAGTGGATCAGCTTGCCGATGGTGAACACCGCCACCAGGATCGTGAGGTAAGACAGGATGGCTATCGAGATCGCGCTCTCGGGCGTGAGCTTATGTACTTCGCGCGAAACCACCTGCCAGCCGACCTGGGTGGTGCCGATGTAACCGGCGATGGGAGGAATGGCGGCCAGCAACAGTACGTGGGAACAGAAGCATTTGCCGACCGTGCAGTTTTCCTTGCGTATCGTTTTCCATTCTGCTTCCGGATGGAACAACATTCCCCAGACGTGACTCAGGATCATGCTTTTTCTCCCACCTTCCGATATGGATCGCGCGGCCAAGTTTCCTGCAAACCGTCACCTACGTCAACGATGAGGAAAGCTAAGGAAGCTCTGATTAAGTCTCCCGTTCGCCCTGAGCTTGTCGAAGGGTAAACGGGAAATGCCGTAAATAAAAGGTGATTCGTCCGTTCATGGTTCGACAGGCTCACCACGAACGGAATTAATCAGAGCTTCCCTAAAAGGCCCAGTATTCCGTTAAGCCAAAAGAATCCAAGCCGGATACCCCTTGATCCGGATAATCGTTTGGCGTCGTGGTGAACACGCATCGCGCCGCCGCGGGAATCGGTTAGAATGATTCTGCCTGAATCGGGCATTTCGTCGACCGCCATGTCCATCCCTGTCGCCCTGTCGTCGTCCGCCGAAAAAGCCGCCACGGCAGTCTGTTTCCACTGCGGCCTGCCAGTGCCGGAGAGCCTGGACATCGCCGTGGAAATCGACGGCGTGCACCGGCCGATGTGCTGCCGTGGTTGCGAGGCCGTGGCACGGGCAATCATCGACGGCGGCCTGGGTAATTATTACAAGTTCCGCACCGCGCAAGCGCCCACGGCGCGCGAGATCGTGCCGGAATTCCTGCGCCAGACCGCCGTCTACGATCACCCGGAAGTGCAGAAAAGTTTCGTGCGCGTCGAAGGCGAACACGTGCGCGAGGCCGCGCTGATTCTCGAGGGCATCACCTGCGCCGCCTGCGTGTGGCTCAATGAACGGCACCTCGCGCGCCTGCCCGGCGTGCTCGCGGTGCACATCAACTACGCCACGCAGCGTGCGCGCGTGCAATGGGATGAGCGCCGCATTCACCTGAGCGATATCCTGCAGGCGGTGAGCCGCATCGGGTATCTCGCGCACCCGTTCGATCCCGGGCGTCATCAACAACGGCTGGAACACGAGCGCAAGCAGCTGCTGCGCCGGCTGGGCGTGGCCGGCGTCATGAGCATGCAGGTGATGATCCTGGCCGAGGCGCTGTACGTCGGCGGGTGGGTGGAAACCGAAACGCAGTACCGCGTTTTTTTTCACTGGATCAGCCTGCTGCTGACGCTGCCGGTGCTGCTGTATTCGGCGCTGCCTTTTTTCGCTTCGGCGTGGCGCGATCTGACGCACGCACAGGCGGGAATGGACGTGCCGGTTTCGTTCGGCATACTCACCGCCTTCGTGGCCAGCGTCTGGGCCACCATTACCGGTCAGGGTGCGGTCTATTACGACTCGGTCACGATGTTCGTGTTTTTTCTGCTGAGCGGAAGGTATTTCGAAGCCGCGGCGCGCAAGCGCGCCACGGAAGCCTCCGAGGCGCTGGTGCGGGCCACGCCCGCTTCGGCCACGCGTCTTATCTACTCCCTCTCCCCCGCCACCCCTCTCCCTTACCCTCTCCCCGCAAGCGGGGAGAGGGTAAAATATATTGTGACCGAGGAAACCGTGGCCGCCGCGGAATTGCGGCCGGGCGACCGGGTGCGCATCCGTCCCGGCGAGCACATTCCGGCCGACGGCGTCGTGCTGGAGGGCCAATCGAGCGTGAACGAGTCGCTGCTCACCGGCGAAAGCCTGCCGGTCAACAAATCACCGGGGCAAACACTGATCGGCGGGTCGATCAACATCGAAAGCCCGCTGGTGGCGCGGGTTGAAAAAACCGGACCGGACACGGTGCTCTCGTCCATCCTGCGGCTGCTGGACCGCGCCGTCGCGGAAAAACCGCGCATGGCGCAACTGGCCGACCGCGTCGCCGGCGGGTTCGTGGTCGCGGTGCTACTGCTCGCGGGCCTCGTGGCGCTTTACTGGTGGCAACAGGATTCACCGCTGTGGCTGTCCGCCACCATCGCCGTGCTGGTGATCACCTGCCCCTGCGCGCTGTCGCTCGCCACCCCCGCCGCCATCACCGCCGCCACCGGACAGCTCACGCGCCTGGGCCTGCTGGTGACGCGCGGTCACGCGCTGGAGACGCTCGCCCGCGCCACCCATTTCATTTTCGACAAGACCGGCACGCTTACGCGCGGACGGCTGCGGCTGCTGGAAACCCGGACGCTTTCGCAACTGACCGGCGCGGAATGTCTGCGCCGCGCGAGCGCCCTCGAATACCACTCCGAGCATCCGATCGCGCGCGCGCTAATCGAGGCAACCGAGCCCGGCGGGCCCGGGGCCACGGACGTGGTCAACACCCCCGGCGCCGGCATGCGCGGCGTGGTCGATGGCCAGATATTTTTTCTCGGTACCCCCGCCTACATCCAGGAACAGGCCGGCCTCGCCGCAGACCCCGGAATGCTGCGGGAACTCCGGCGGCGCGGCGATACCGTGGTGCTGCTTGCCGGGCGCGAGGCCCTGCACGCCGCCTTTGTGCTCAGCGACGAGCTGCGGCCCGGCGCGCGTGAGCTGATCGCTGAACTCAAACGCCAGGGCAAGACGGTCATGCTGCTCACCGGCGATCATGAAACTGCCGCGCGGCGCGTGGCGAACAGTCTGGGCATTGAAGATCTGGCCTGGGATCTGCGGCCCGGCGACAAGCTCGAGCGGGTCAGGGCCTTGCAACAACAGGGCGCCATAGTCGCCATGGTCGGTGACGGCGTGAACGACGCTCCGGTATTGGCCGCGGCCCAGGTCTCCATCGCCATGGGCGGCGGCACGGCGGTGGCGGCCGCGAGCGCCGACATGATTCTGCTGTCGCAGAAATTACCGCACCTGGCCGACGGCCTGGCCGTGGCGCGCCGCACGCTCGCCATCATCCGCCAGAATCTGGTGTGGGCGGTGGTTTACAACCTGCTGGCCATTCCCGCCGCCGCGGCCGGCTATGTCACGCCGTGGATGGCGGCGCTCGGGATGTCGGCCAGCTCGCTGCTGGTGGTGGCCAATGCCCTGCGTCTCACCCGTCACTCCCACCGGGAGTTGGCGGTGCCCGTGGCGGCGGTTCCGGGTTAGACCCATGGAGATTCTTTATCTGCTCGTGCCGCTGGCCGTGCTCCTGGCCGGGGTGATCGTCTGGGCGTTTCTGTGGTCCATCCGCTCCGGGCAGTTCGACGACCTGGAAGGACCGGCACACCGGATACTGATGGACGAGGACGAACCGCCCCACCGCCAGCCGGACCATCCACCCGGACCGAAAAAGCCGCCCCGCCGCCGCGGAAAGAACGGCCGCGGCGCGCGCTGAGCCGGTAGAGGTTTCCGGCGCGCTGGAATAGACTTATGGCGCTCTGTAGCCGGAGAAGTGCGGCATGGATGCCGCGTCTACAGACCGAAGGATGGAAAGATCAAGAACACAAACAAGCACAGCTCATCAAATGACAAGACGAGCGAAGCAGGTCGAAATTAAGGAAGCTCTGATTAATTCCGTTCGTGGTGAGCTTGTCGAACCACGAACGGGCGAAACCCCAATCCGTCCAATCGCTTCCCGTTCACCCTTCGACAGGCTCAGGGCGAACGGGAGAATTAATCAGAGCTTCCTTGAATACGCGCCACCCGTGACCCCACCCTCAAGGAGAGACCATGCGCAAGATCATGCTGCTTAACGCCAAAGGCGGCTGCGGGAAGAGCACGCTCGCGACCAATCTCGCGAGTTATTACGCGGCACAGGGAAAATCGGTGGTGATCGCGGACTTCGACCGGCAGGGATCGAGCATGGAATGGCTCGAGGCGCGTCCGCAGGACCGTCCGCCGATTCGCGGCATCGCCGCGTGGCGCGAGCCCCTGCGCGTGCCGCGTTCCACGGATTACGTCATCATGGATGTACCGGCTGGAGCCCACGGCCCGGACCTGACGGCGCTGGTGCGCCGCGCGCAGACGGTAATCATCCCGGTGCTGCCCTCGCCGACCGACATCCGCGCCGCCGCGCATTTCATTCACGAGGCTTTGCTGGTCGGGAAAATCGTGCGGAACGAGACGCGCCTGGCGGTGGTCGCCAACCGCGTGCACGAAAACACCTCGATCCAGAACACCATGGAAAGCGTGCTGAACCGCATGAGCATTTCCTACAGCACGCTCAACACCCAGATCTATCACAACCTCGAGCGGTTTCTCTCGCGCCTGCGGATTCCGTTTATCGCCACCCTGCGCGAGAGCCAGAACTATCTGGTGGCGGACGCGCGCGGGCTGGGAATCTTCGACCTCCACCGCTCGCAGGTCACGCGCGATACCGAGCAGTGGGAACCGCTGCTCAAGTGGCTCGAGAGCAAGCGCAGCATCCCCGAACCGGCAACGTAACAGCCCTTTCCGTCGTGCCTATCACGCGTCACTTCGTGTCACAGGCATCGGACGGATCCGGAGCGCAGGCAAACCGCACGTCACTTCTCGGTGCCCATCCTCGCCGGGTTATCCAGGTTGGTGGTGAAATCCTCGCCCGGATGCTCGGTCTGGATCTCAAGGTACGCTTTCTTGTTGTCCTCGTTCTCAAAATAGATTTTGAGCGCTCCCTCCCCTTTTCCCTCGATGACGAACGGGCGGCCCTCGGGATTGTTGATGTCGGCCCCGGAAATGGGATCGGTTGTCGAAATACGCATAGCGTGCTCCTTTACTTGAAATAAAATAAACAAACCATGCAGAACTGCATCATTATCGGCACCTATACACCTACTCCCGTCGTCCAGGTCTGTCAATGACAAGCCTCAGAACCTGAATTGTTTTTCATTAACAGAATGTTATACCGGCGGATATTTTTCCATCCGAACCGGGCGGCGAAACAACGCGCAACATCATGGGTCTATACAAAGAAACGGCAGGGGTGGCATGATGTGCGGCACATAAGGATTTCCGGATAATGAAGCCCTACACGCTGCATTCAAATGACAGGACCGGGAAAATAACAACCCATCGGGAATGTTCAAGCAGATTCATGCCGCCGCAACAATCGCGGACAACGGCGAGGGACCATATCGGGTGAATCTGTTTTCCTTCAAAAATCTGTCGCTGCGAACCCGTCTTCTGGTCACCATGGGCGTCGTTTTCATCCCACTCGTCGTGGTAGCGATCGGTTCGGGCATTTTTCTGCAACACGCGGCCGAGCAGTTCAACCGGCTGACGGAGCAACCCGTCTATAAACTCCAGACAACCTCGCGGCTGCAAAACCAGATCCGCAGCGCCCACGCGCTGGTAAATAATTACGCGAGCACGCAGAGATACGTTCTACGCGAGCAGTTCAAATCCGAAGCGCAGGCCACGGAAAATGCCTTTGTCGAGATTCTGGCAAAACCTTTCCTCGGGCCACAGGAATACACGCTGCTGGCCAATGCCCGGCGGGAATGGCAGGACAGCGTTGTGCTCGCTAACCGCATCTTTACCTCAACCGCGCCCAAAGCGGCGCTTTACCAGATGGACCAGAGCGTGAATCAGATCATGTTCACCCTGGATCAGATTTACGATGCCTACTACAGCGAGATCAGCGCACAACGCTCGCAAATCAACGAAGCGGAAAGCCGTTTTCTGCTGATAATTGCCGCCGCGATCGGCTTCGGGCTGGTCAGTGCCGTGGCGGGGGCGATGTGGCTCGCGCGTTCGGTGCTGGTGCCGCTGCGCGAATTCGAAAAAGGCATGACGCATTTCACGAACGACAATCTCACCTACCGGCTGGATCTGAATCACAACGATGAAATCGGCCGGCTGGCGCGCGACTTCAACACCATGGCCGAGAGCCTGATGGAGCACAAGACCCAGCTGGAAGAATTGTCCAGCCGTGACGGGCTGACCGGTCTATACAACCGCCGGGAATTCGAAGACCGATTGCGCGAAGAGACGCAGCGAGCACGGCGTTACGGCAAGTCCTTGTCCGTGATAATTCTGGACATCGACCACTTCAAGAACGTCAACGATCGCTATGGACATCAGGCCGGCGATGAAACGCTGATCGCCGTCGCGGACCTGATCCGTCTGAGCGCCCGCCCCATGGACGCGGTGTGTCGCTACGGCGGCGAGGAACTGGCCGTGATCCTGCCCGAGACGGATGCCAGCGGCGCCGCTATCTTGGCCGAGCGCATCCGCGCCAGCGTCGCCGAGTCACTCACCATTACCCCTCAGGGAGTCGAGATCCAGGTCACGGTCAGTATCGGCTTTGCCGCCTTTCCTCAGGATGGCGACACCGGCCCCGGACTCGTCAAGGCCGCCGACGAAGCGCTATATGCCGCCAAACAGGAGGGCCGCAATCTCGTGCGCAGCCATTAGCGAAAGATGCAACCCCAACAAAAATCCCGCTGACGCGGGTTTTTTGTTGGGGGGACAATCGCTCGATTTGTGGCCGCTAATTTTCCTGGCCGCCCCGCAGCAGACGCAGGCGCTGTTCCGCGGCGGTAATCTCGTCGCCGGAAAGATCGCCCTTCAGGCGACCGAGCGACTCGCGCGCCGGCTCGCTGCCGGAAGCGGCCGCCACGCTGTACCAGACATAAGCACCGATTCGATTTTGCGTAACGCCGCGACCGCTTTCATACATCCGCGCGATGGTGAGTTGCGCGTTGTGATCTCCGCTGAGGGCCGCCCGGCGGGTCCAGAAAAACGCCTTGCGTTCGTCGCGCGCGCGTTCGGGGCCATCGAGGTACAAGCGGCCGACGCGCTCCTGCGCCGCCGCATCGCCCTGCTTCGCGGCCTGGAACAACTTGACCAATTCCTCCGGGACCTGACGCTGATCTTGAAAATCCGTGGACGCCGACTCCGTCTGAAACGGCGCCGCCGGTTGTGGCGAGGAGCTTGCCTGCTTCACGGTCTTGTGCACCACTACGACCGCCAACAGGGCGACGACCGAAATCGCCGCCAGCTTTTGCCAGCGTGGCGCACTTCTTCGGGATGACTCGCTCGGCGGCGTCAGCGCACGCTGCAGTTCGGCGGCGCTGGCGAAGCGCCGTGACGGTTCCTTCTCCAGGCAACGCATCACGATCGCTTCAAGATGCGGCGGCGTGGCCGACAGCAACTGGCGCGGCGGAACCGGACGTTCCTTGATCTGCTTGAGCGCGACTTCCACCGGCGTGGCGCCGGCGAACGCCCGGCGGCCGGTCAGGCATTCGTACAGAATGAGGCCCAACGCGTAGAGATCGGTGCGCTGATCGACGGCCTTGCCCTGCGAC
>NZ_JBGQKW010000030.1:0-28556 GCF_041499725.1 Sulfuricaulis sp. | reverse complement strand
CTGCGCGATCAGCGCGAAGTCATGGACAGCCTGCTGTCCGACGAATACGAACCTGCCGATATCGAGACCGGCGACGAACTGCTCTACACCCGCCCTGGCCTGCAACACAGCGTCATCCGAAAATTACGCCGCGGCCAATACGCCATCGAAGCCGAGCTCGACCTGCACGGCGCCACGGTCGTCCAGGCGCGTGAGGCGGTGAATAGTTTTCTCAAGAACGCCCGCGACCAGGACAAGCGCGTGGTGCGCATCATTCACGGCAAGGGAAATAGCTCGGAAGGCAAACTGCCGGTGCTGAAGGGAAAGGTCAATTCCTGGCTGCGCCAGAAAGGCGAAGTGCTCGCCTTCTGCTCCGCCCGTCCCAACGACGGTGGGACGGGGGCAGTGTATGTGTTGTTGAAGCGGGCTTGATTTATTACCTGCCAAGGTAAGAAACCTACGTACCTAGCTTGACCAGTTGCCCGTGGGATTGAGCTTAACCCAGTATACTTCCACTTAGCTTAATGCAGTTTTTCCGTATAAGTATCGGGCGCATATGTAATAAGTGGCACAGAGATCTTCTGTCCATCAACATTGAAGTCATTTACCGCGATTGTGAAAACTGAACGTGGGTCTACCGGAGGGATGTCAAACTTTACCTCAAAGCAATAGAGCTTATCCTTTGCGAGATGCACCGGATTAGACGACTTACTCTCGTATGACGACAACGACGGATAATCTATATGCATCGATTGTATACCTGGATGTATATCTGGAAGTTTACAGAGAGGTGTTACCGGATTAAGCCCCACGGTGGTGGAATATCGTGGCCGAAGACTGTAGAAACTCACTGGGTTACTCTTATGGCCTTTCTCATCTTGAAGCATTAACCCTATTGGGCTAAACATCGCTTCATGGTCACCGGTTGAGAACAATATTTCTACGATGAAAGGATCACGAGTATCTAAGGAGCTGTTTTTATAATAAAAAGAGGGAAAACGGTAATTCTTTGGGTCGAACCTTTCGGTAGTAAAGGTAGGAATAATTATTCCTTGTTTCATCCCGGTAAAGATTGCGTTTGCGGGCCGAATAATGATTACAATGCCGGCAATTTTTAGTTTGCCAACCTTGCTTATGCTGGCTTGACTTATCTCGATGCTGGCGCTGCTAACAAGATTCGTAGTAGCAACAACACAACCATAAATGCACGAGCATAAGATTGCACTGGTTGTAATCTGAATGGCTCTTATCACATTACAAAACTCATTTTGGAAAAACCGGGTTCAGAGAACAATATTTTCTAAAATATCCCATGCCCAAGCCTTATTTTCTAGCCCTCTAATAGAACCACCGCGTGTGCGGCAATGCCCTCTTCCCGCCCGGCAAAACCCAGCTTTTCCGTGGTCGTGGCCTTGATGTTCACGCTCTCCTGAGAAATGCCGAGATCAGCAGAAATATTTTGAATCATCTGCGGCAGATGTGGAGCGATACGCGGGGCCTGGGCAACGATGGTGCTGTCGACATTCGATATTTTCCAGCCGCGCTCGGCTATGGCTTCTTTGACTTTGCGCAGCAGCTTGCGGCTGTCGATGTTCTTGTACTGCGCGTCGGTGTCGGGAAAATGCCGGCCGATGTCGCCGAGCCCGGCGGCGCCGAGGCAGGCATCGCAGATAGCATGAATGAGAACGTCGGCGTCGGAATGGCCGTGCAGTCCCTTGCTATGCGGAATTTTTACGCCACCAAGAATCAGATCGCGCCCGGCGACCAACGGATGCACGTCGTAACCATGACCGATGCGTATCATGCCTTCCCCTGCTGTTGCTTCAAATATAACTCGGCCAGCGCCAAGTCCTCCGGCAACGTGACCTTGATGTTGTCCGCGTGACAGGCGACCACGCGCGGATGTCCTCCGGCACCTTCGATAGCCGAGGCTTCGTCCGTGATTTCACGCCTCAGTTTCTGGGCGCTTTCCAAAGCGCTCACCAATGCGCCAATGCGAAACATCTGCGGCGTGGCAGCGCGCCATAACCCTTCGCGCCGGATTGTTTCAACCACGCGGCTTTCATTATCCACACGCTTGACCGTATCGGAAACCGGGAATGCGAGGAGGCCACCTTCGACCCCCTCACCCTTACCCTCTCCCCCTTTCAGGGGGAGAGGGGATTTCTTTGATTGTCCGCCCGTCACAATGGAAATCAGTTGGTCGACGTCTTCATGACGCAGGCATGGCCGTACGGCATCATGCACCAGTACCCAATCTTCGGACCTGGCGTGCTTGCTCAATGCCTTGAGGCCGTTTAGCACGGTATGCGCGCGGGTCTCGCCTCCAGAGTATTTTCCGAGGAACTTCGGGAGATCCGCGAGCATGGGGATCAGCGCCTGCCAGTGACGGTCCTGATCGGAGATACCCACCACGACGCCGCGCACGCGCGGATGCGTACACAGGCGTTCGAGCGTGTGCAGGATGACGGGACGACCGAGAAGGGGAAGATATTGCTTGGGTAATGGCGCCTGCATGCGCAGGCCCCGACCGCCCGCCGGTACGAGAGCCCAGATTCCGTCAGCGCCGGTCACGAATGTCGCCCTACTTCGTTCGTCTGGTCATAATAAGCGTCGCCCTACTGCGTTCGTCTGGACGTAATGCGAATTACGGCCTGAAGGATCAGGCGTGTTCTTGGATGTAACTGAGGATGCGGTCCTTGGCGGCTTCCGTGGCGATACCCTGTATCGCGGCGACTTCGCGCGCGAGATAGCTGTTCGCCGTCTCGAGCAGCATGGACTCCTCGAAGGAAAGCCCGGACTGTTTTTTCCAGCGTGTCAGATCGCGCACCACTTCGCCCAGTTCCAGGCACGAGCCGGAGTTGATGCGGCGCTCGATGTCCTTGCAGCGCTCAGCCCAGTTGCCGCCGGTGACGCGCCGCTTGCTCTTGGCGGACAGGATCTTGAACAGTTCCTTGAGTTTCTTGCCGTCGAGCAGCGGACGGATGCCGCTGCGCTCCAGATTGGAGCGCGGCACCTTGACGGTCATCTGGGTATCCTGGATGCGGATGACGAAACAGGACTCGACCTGGCCGGAATGGTAGATATCTTCGACGGCCAGAATTACGCCAACACCTGCGGAAGGATAAAAAACCGTATCACCAACCTTAAAGCGCGGACGTTTCGTCGCCATTCAGCCATTCTCCTGGGTTGTGTAGCAATGATTTATGTTAACTTAGAGCCAACTATTATTGATATGGATTAGATTATGCCTGTAACTCCCTCCTATGACAAGACTTTTTGGAATTACATGTGGGGGCACCCCGGCGGCGACATAGGATAGAATAACCAGCCTTGCCGCCTGGCCGGCAGGAGCCATGGACCCATAGCATCAGAAACACATTTGGATTCGCCACTTAAGCCGATTCTGCCCACGCATCCCGGGGAGAGCTACGCCTGGAGTGGACTGGCCGGCAGCGGGCGCGGTCTGGCCATCGCGTCGGCCGCCGCAGACCGCCACGGGCCGCTGCTGATTATTACCGTCAGCAGCTTCTCCGCCCAGCGACTGGAAGACGAGATCCGTTTCTACTCCAGCGACCTGCCCATCCTGCCCCTGCCGGACTGGGAGAGCCTGCCCTACGATGTGTTCTCGCCACACCAGGACATCATTTCCCAGCGTCTGGAGACGCTCTACCGTCTTCCGGGCCTGACGCAAGGCGTGGTACTGGCTTCCGTGTCCACGCTGCTCCACCGCCTGCCGCCGAGGGATTTCGTGACCGGGCACAGTTTCCTGCTCAAGCTCGGCGACCGGCTCGACATTCAGCAGTTGCGCGAGCAATTGATTCACGCCAATTACCACAACGTGTCACAGGTCATGGAGGCCGGCGAGTTCGCCGTCCGCGGCGGACTCATTGATTTGTTCCCGGCAGGCAGTCATCAACCCTACCGCATCGACCTCTTCGGCGATCAGGTGGATTCTATCCGCGAATTCGACCCCGCGACACAGCGTTCCGGCAAAACCATGAAGGTCATCCAGCTGCTGCCGGCGCGCGAGTTTCCGATGACCGAAGAGGCCATCCAGAAATTCCGTCAGACCTTCCGCGCACGCTTCGAAGGCGACCCGCAAAAGGTCCCGCTCTACCGCGACATCAGCAAGGGCATCAGCCCGTCCGGGGCCGAATATTATCTGCCGCTGTTTTTCTCAGGCATGGCGACGATCTTCGACTATCTCCCGGCCGACACGCTGTGCCTCATGGAGGCCGGCGTTAGCGAAACCGCCGGAAAATTTCAGCAGGAAACTATGCAACGCTACAGCGAGATGCGCCACGACATCGAACGTCCGCTGCTGGAACCCTCGGAAATTTTCATCACGAAGGATGAATTCGTTTCAGGCCTGAAGGCATGGCCGCAGGTGGAGTTGCTGGAATTCACCACGGAAGAAATTTCGTCCACGGAGCAGGAACGGGAACGGGAAAACAAGAAAACGATCGCCTATGGCACGCGCCCGCCGGCCAGCCTACCCGTCGATCACAAATCCGACGCGCCTTATGACACGCTGTTCCAGTACCTGCGTGATTTTCCAGGACGCATCCTGGTTGTCGCGGAATCCGCCGGCCGGCGCGAGACGCTGAGGGGTCTGTTGCAGGAACATCGTCACCCCCCGGAGGATGTCTCCGGCTGGCATGCCTTTCTCCAGGGCGACACAAAACTCGGGCTGACGGTAGCCGATCTGGAAAAAGGCCTGCTCCTCAAGGAACCCGGCATCGCGGTCATCACCGAGGCGCAACTCTACGGCGAGCGCGCCGCGCAACGCCGCCGCCGCGTGCGCGGAGAACGCGAGCCGGCAGCGATCATCCGCAGTCTCGCGGAACTCAAGATCGGCGATCCGGTGGTGCACGAGGACCATGGCGTGGGGCGTTATCTCGGCTTACAGACGCTGGATATCGGCGATGGCCCGGCGGAGTTTCTCGCGCTCGAATACGCCGACGGCGACAAGCTCTATATCCCGGTGTTGTCGCTGCACCTCATCAGCCGCTACACCGGCACCGACCCGGAACAGGCGCCACTGCACAAGCTCGGCGGCGAGGCCTGGGAAAAAGCCAAACGCCGCGCGCTCGCCAAGGCACACGACGCGGCCGCGGAATTGCTCGAGATCTACGCGCTGCGCGCGGCGCGTCAGGGACATGCCTTCCCGCTTCCGGACGAACATTATCAATCCTTCGCCGGTGCCTTTCCCTTCGAGGAAACTCCCGATCAGGAGCGGGCCATTCAAGAGGTCTTGCTTGACATGCAATCCACCAAGCCCATGGACCGGTTGGTGTGCGGTGACGTGGGTTTCGGCAAGACGGAAGTAGCGATACGCGCGACCTTTCTCGCGGTCATGGGCAAGGCGCAGGTCGTGGTGCTGGTCCCGACCACCCTGCTCGCACAGCAGCATTTCCAGAACTTCCAGGACCGCTTCGCCGGCCTGCCGTTCCGCATCGAGCTGTTGTCGCGCTTTCGAAGCCCGGCCGATCAGCGCAAGGTGCTGACGGCGCTCGCCGACGGATCGGTGGATGTCATCATCGGCACCCATCGCCTGCTGCAGGAAGACGTACGCTTCAAGCGTCTCGGGCTCGTCATCATCGACGAAGAACACCGCTTCGGCGTGCGCCAGAAGGAGCGTCTGAAAAAACTGCGCAGCGAAGCGGACATTCTGGCCATGACCGCCACCCCCATCCCGCGCACCCTGAACCTGTCGCTGTCCGGGCTGCGCGACATCTCCCTGATCACCACCGCCCCGGAAGGGCGCCTGTCGGTCAAAACCTTCATCAGCGAGGTGAACCGCTCGGTGATTCGCGAGGCCTGCCTGCGCGAAATCCGCCGCGGCGGCCAGGTTTATTACCTGCACAACGAGGTGCGGACGATCGACAGGGCCGCGCGCGAACTCCACGAACTCCTGCCGGAAGCGGACATTCGCATCGCGCATGGCCAGATGCCGGAGCGCGAACTGGAACGCATCATGCTCGACTTCTACCACCAGCGCTTCAACGTCCTGGTGTGTTCCACCATCATCGAATCGGGGATCGACGTGCCGAGCGCCAATACCATCATCATCGAGCGCGCCGACAAGTTCGGGCTGGCACAGCTGCATCAGCTGCGCGGACGTGTCGGGCGCTCGCATCACCGTGCCTACGCCTATCTGCTGGTGCCAGATTTGCGCGCGCTAACCGAGGACGCGCGCAAGCGATTGGAGGCGATCGAATCGCTGGAGGAACTCGGGGCGGGTTTCACCCTCGCCTCGCACGATCTCGAGATCCGCGGCGCGGGTGAACTGCTGGGTGAAACCCAGAGCGGGATGATCGACGAGGTGGGGTTTACGCTGTACTCGGAACTGCTCAACCGCGCGGTACAATCACTGCAGGCGGGGCGGTTGCCGGAGACGGACACGTCGCTGCACAGCGGGACGGAAATCAATTTGCACGCGCCGGCGCTGTTTCCCGAAAATTATCTCCCGGACGTGCACATGCGCCTGATTCTTTACAAGCGCATCTCCTCCGTCAAAGCGCTCGACGCTTTGCAGGAACTCAAGGAGGAAATCATCGACCGCTTCGGCGTGCCGCCCGAAGCCGGGCAATTGTTGTTCCGGGCGACCGAACTCAAGATTCTGACGACGCCGCTGGGCATCAGGAAAATCGATGCCGGCCCGCGTGGCATGCGCATCGAATTCATCGACAAGCCGGATGTCGACCCCGGCATAATTCTGCGCCTGCTGCAGTCCGCGCCGAAAACCTACAAGCTCGACGGACCGAACCGCCTGCGGATACTGGGGGACATGCCGGACGTGGAAGCGCGGATCACGGCGATCCGCCGGTTTCTCGAAGCACTTGCGCCCGAAGCAAAGGCCGCCAGTCGCCGCTGACTCCATAGTGATTCTCTAGGGAAGCTCTGAACAAGTGCCGTTCGCCCTGAGCCCTTCGACTCGCCGTTCGGTCTGAGCTTGTCGAAGGGTGAACGGCGCAAGGCATTGATTCAACGCCATCCTCCGTTCATGTTTCGACGGGCTCACCACGAACGGAGGACTTATTCAGACCTTCCCTAGAGTTCCTGAAACAGCGCGTCCTCGAAACCCAGCAGGCGGATATCCCGCAGACGCATGGGATACAGAATGCCGTCGAGGTGATCGCATTCATGCTGCACGACGCGGGCATGGAAACCGGAAACCGTGCGATCGAGGGGCGTTCCGTGCTGGTCGAAGCCGGTGTAGCGCAAGCTTTTATGGCGCGTTACCAGTCCGCGCAGGCCAGGAACGCTGAGACAACCCTCCCAGCCCTCTTCCATCTCGTCGCCGATTGGTGTCAGGAGCGGGTTGATCAGCACCGTGGTCGGCACGGGTTCAACGTCAGGATAGCGCGGATTCGATTCGACACTGAAGATGGCCACGCGCTGCGACACGCCGATTTGCGGCGCGGCCAGACCGGCGCCGTTCAGAGCCGCCATGGTGTCGAACATGTCGGCGATCAGCGCGTCGAGTTCCGGGGTATTGAAGCCCTTCACCGGTTCGGCTTTCCGGTACAACAGCGGATCGCCCATCTTGAGAACACGCCGGACGGCCATTTTCCACCCTCGATATTGCCCAGGGAATAAGAGATACTATTAAAAATTCAGCGCGAGGAAAACATGTGAAGCGGCTTCTCCTAATTTTTATACTGATATCCGTGCCGGGCATGCGTGCGTATGCCGCGGCGCCATCCACCAATGTCTATGAAATCGAAGTGGTTGTGTTTGAAAACCGGCTCCCCGACCTGGAAGGCGGCGAACTCTGGGCGCGCGATCCGGACAAATCCGCCACCGCGGACATGAACGATGCGGTCAGGATCGGGGAGAAGCCGGCCGCGGATTCCGCCCTGTCGGCGACGGCGGCCGCGCTAGAAAGCTCCGGCCGGCACCATGTCCTGGCGCATCTGCGCTGGCAACAAAGCGCCGAGGCCAAATCGGTTTCGAAGCCGGTGAAGGTCGGAAGTGCCGACGGCGCGCTGGACGGGGCGCTGCGGTTTTATTCGAGCCGCTTCCTGCTCCTGGATGTCAATCTTACGCTGCGTGAAACGGTAAGCGGGGGAATGTCAGGGGGGGCGGGACAGATCACGCCAGCGTATCGGCTGACCGAGGCGCGGCGCGTTAAATCGTCGGAAACGTATTACTTCGACCATCCGAAATTCGGCGCACTGGTGCGCGTCTCTCCGGTCAAGGCGAATTGATCAGGCCCTGACAATCAGGGGAATGGTCTGCTCCAGCAAGGTACGGACGCTGGCCATGCCCGTCTCCAAATTCTTTTCAATTTCCTTGAGACTGATGGTCGCTTTGCTCTTTCCCGCCGCGGGGTTTACCACGACGCTGATCGAGGCGTAACAGAGTTCGAGTTCGCGCGCGAGCCCGGCCTCCGGCATCCCGGTCATGCCGACGATATCCGCTCCATTGCGTTCCATGCGCAGAATTTCCGCGGTGGTTTCAAAGCGAGGGCCCTGGGTGGCGCCGTAGGTTCCATGCCCGCGGGCGTGAAGTTTGGCGCGTTTTGCCGCCTCGATCAGGACTTTCCGCAGTTCATCGCAATAGGGATAGGTAAAATCCACGTGCGTGACCTGTTTGTGTTCGCTTCCGAAAAAAGTATGGGCGCGTCCATACGTGTAATCGATGATCTGGTCGGGAATGACCAGAGTCCCCGGCGCCAGGAAATCCGGGGAAATGCCGCCCACGGCGTTGACGGCAATGACTTTCGTCACGCCGGTTTGCTTGAGAGCCCAGATGTTGGCGCGGTAATTGACCTCGTGCGGCGGAATCGTGTGACCGGGTCCATGACGCGGCAGAAACACCGCCTCGCGCCCACCCAGTTGGCCGAACACCATGGGCGCGGACGGTTCGCCAAAGGGCGTACGGATCACCTCGCGCCGTGTGATGTGCAGGTTTTTGAGGTTGGTCAGGCCGCTGCCGCCAATGATGGCCACGGTTGTCATAAATGTAGCCCTACTCGCTCCGCTCGTTCGTCTTGATGTATGACTAGTAGCCCTACTCGCTGCGCTCGTTCGTCTTGCCTAATCACACTTCCGCCTCGGCGTAGATTCCCGGGACATTACGCAGATAACCTTTGTAATCCATGCCGCAACCGAACACATAACGGTTGGGCACATCGAGTCCGGTAAATTCGACCTTCACGTCATACAAACGTTGGCGCTTTTTCACCACCAGGACCGCCTTGTAAACCTCGCGCGCGCCGTCGGCGCGATAGCGCGATTCGATACCGGCCAGCGTCGTGCCCTCGTCCAGAATGTCATCGACAAGCAGCACCACCCGACCGCGCGGGTCCTGATGCGGTCCGGACAGCCACTGAAGCTGACCGCCCTGCAATTGCTTGCCGTAACGCGTGGCATGGATGTAGTCGATCTGGAGAGGGAACTGGAGCTGGGTCAGCAGCCGGCCGAAGGGAACGACTCCGCCGGTCATGACGCACACGAGCAATGGGTCGGTGCCGGCGAGCGTCTGGCTAATGCGCGAAGCCATGCCGGCGAGCGCCGACTCCACCTGCTCAGGGGAGTACAGGCGATCCGCCTGCTGGAGAACTTCCCACGCCTGCTGCGCACTGATCGGATTCAACGTTAGATCGTTTTATTTTTCGAATGATTAATAAGTGAACGTGACAACGTCCTCATCCATCGCCTGGCTGATCACGTAGGCGCCACCCACGGTCTCCTCGATTTCAGGGATGAGCTCGTTGCCCCACAGCTCGAGCGTGGGTGTGCACACCTTGAATTTCACGCCCGCTTCGTGAGCGTCCTTGATGAAATCGTAAACCGACTTCGGGCTGCCCTCCTGTACCCGCAGTTTTTCCGCCACGCCCCGAATCGCCAGTTCACCGGCCCGTCCGGTCAGGATAACTTCCACCTCGTATTCCATCGCCGCGGCGACCGTCGCCTGGAAGAACGGCGCGCCCAGCTCGGAAGGATCCGATGGATCCGTATTGACCATCACAATCATCAGTTTGTCGGGCATGCGGTTCTCCTGAGCACTGACAAAAATCAGAGTTAACGATTCACCTGCCTGCGTGGATTATATTGCCCTTTGTCATGCAAGGCTACTTGTGATGCTGTCACTAATCAGGAAGGGAGAAGCTACGTCATTGCCTTGACGCAGACTCGATAAATGTCAAAGTTTAAGGCCTTTAAGATAGGCTAAGAACTTGTCTTTAAGCTCGGGATGCGTCAGCGCATATTCCACGGTCGCCTGCAGGTAGCCGAATTTGCTGCCGCAATCGAAGCGTTTTCCGATGAACTCGTAAGCCAGCACTTTCTCATGGGATAACAACGCGGCAATGCCGTCGGTTAGCTGGATTTCACCACCCGCGCCAGGCACGACGTTCTCAAGCAAATCGAAAATTCGCGGTGTCAGGATATAGCGGCCGACAACCGCCAGCGTGGACGGGGCTTGCTCCGGGGATGGTTTTTCCACAATGCCCTCTACGGTATGAATCCGCGGTCCCGAACATTTCGCTTTCACGATTCCGTACCTATGCGTCTCTTCACGCGCGACATTCTGCACCCCAATGACGGAACACTGAGTCGACCGATACAGATCCACCATTTGCCTGAGAACGCCCGGTTCGCCGCTAATGAGGTCGTCGGCGAGTATGACGGCGAACGGGTCGTCTCCCACCACCTGCTTGGCGCACAGCACCGCATGCCCCAGACCGAGCGCCTCGGTTTGCCGGATGTACACGCAAGATGTCCTGTTCGGCAATACATTCTGCACCATGTCCAGCAGATCTTTCTTTCCGTCGGCCTTGAGTTCCGCCTCAAGCTCGTAGGCCTTGTCGAAGTGGTCCTCGATGGAACGCTTGTTGCGCCCGGTCACGAATATGAGTTCATCAATGCCGGCCGCGATCGCTTCTTCCGCGGCGTACTGGATAAGGGGCTTGTCGACGATCGGCAGCATTTCCTTGGGGCTCGCTTTCGTGACCGGCAAAAAACGCGTGCCCAGACCGGCAACGGGGAATACCGCCTTGGTGACTCGGTTCATTTCATGATTCCGGATTCAGTGAATAAATTATGGCGCCACGCGCCGTGTTGCCTTATTGTTTTCAGCCACCACTTCGGGATGGAATGCCGCTAATTATAGTACTCGATACAGACTGTCGCTCAACGCCCTATGCCGCTGTATTCAAATCCGGCCTCGCGCAGGAATACAGGATCGTACTGGTTCCGTCCGTCGAAAATAATCGGCTTTTTCATGATTTTCTTGATGCGACCGAAATCCGGGTGACGGAAAGGTTTCCATTCCGTGATCAGGATCAAAGCGTCGGCGCCATCGAGCGCGCCGTATTGCTCATCCGCCAATTTCAGCTGGCCGCTGTCAAACCAGGCGCGGGGAAATTCGCGCTTGGCGGCCGGCATGGCGACCGGGTCATAGGCCTTGATCGCGGCACCCGCGCCGATAAGTTCGCTTAACAGGACAACCGAGGACGCCTCGCGCATGTCATCCGTCCCGGGCTTGAAGGCCAATCCCCAGAGACCGAACGTCATTCCCTTCAGATTGACGCCGAAGCGGCGACCGATTTTCGCGAACAGCACGTGCTTCTGCGCCTCGTTCCTGGCCTCCACGGCGTTCATTACTTTTGGTTCATAGTCGTGGTCCTTGGCCATGCGGATCAAGGCTTTCACGTCCTTGGGGAAACACGAGCCGCCGTATCCGGCACCGGGATAGATAAATGAATAACCGATGCGTGAGTCCGAACCGATGCCTTGCCGGACGTTTTCCACGTCCACGTCCATGCGCTCGCAAAGGTTCGCGATTTCATTCATGAACGAAATCTTGGTTGCCAGCATGGCGTTGCCGGCATACTTGGTCATCTCGGCGTCACGCACACCCATGAAAAGCAGGCGTTCGTGAGCGTGCATAAACGGAAGATAAATATCACGCATGACCTTGTGCACCTTTTCGCTGTCCGTGCCGATCACGACGCGATCCGGGCGCATGAAATCCTCCACCGCGGCGCCTTCCTTGAGAAACTCCGGGTTACTCACGACATCAAAGGGGATGTTCGCCGCACGCTTGCCTAATTCCTCGCGAATGGCTTCCCTGACCTTGTCCGCCGTGCCTACCGGAACCGTGGACTTATCGACAACGATGGTATAACCATTGATGTGCCGTCCAATGTCTCGAGCCACTGCCAATACATATTGCAGATCGGCCGAGCCATCCTCGCCGGGTGGCGTACCGACGGCTATGAAATATACGTCGGATTCGGCGATGGGATCGGTTAGCGACGTACAAAAACTCAATCGGCCGTTTTTGTAATTGTTCGCGACAACGGATTCAAGGCCCGGTTCGTAGATAGGCAATATCCCTTTCTTGAGCCCTTCGATTTTGTTCTTGTCGATGTCCACGCACGTAACGGTATTGCCCATTTCCGCAAAACATGCGCCCGTTACCAGGCCGACATAGCCCGTACCGATAATCGTCAACTTCATGGATGTTGTTACCCGCTAGAGAAAGGAAAATGATTTAGTGTGAAACGGTTATTTGTCTCTCACGGCGATTTTGTCTGTTTCCAGGGATAAATTACCGCACTCTTGTCTTTTTCAGTGGCCAAAACCGCCAGTCCGGTATGTTCCGGCACCAGCTCAATCAGCATATTCCTTAATACAGACTCGTCACCCTGGTTGCACGCACGCTGCATGGCATCAAAGGTCTTCTCCAGAAGCTCCTTATCCATCTGACGACACTGGGCCAGCAGGATCTTGGGATGACTGGTCTCCGCCAGTTTTTCCGCGTCATGGAAGAGTTCTTCGTAAAGCTTTTCACCGGGGCGCAACCCGGTGTAGACAATCTCGATGTCCTCCCCCGGGGTTTTGCCTGACAGCCGTATCAGCTGCTCGGCCAGATACGATATTTTAACCGGTTCGCCCATGTCGAGCACGAATATCTCACCCCCTCTGCCGATAACGCCCGCCTGCAGAATCAGCTGGCAGGCCTCGGGAATGGTCATGAAGTAGCGGGAAATATCGGGATGGGTCACCGTGATAGGGCCTCCCTGCGCAATCTGTTGCTGAAACAACGGGATAACGCTTCCTGAAGAACCGAGGACATTGCCAAACCGCACGGTGATGAAGCGTGTCTTGGATCTGGCATTCAAACCCTGGCAGTACATTTCGGCGACACGTTTGCTGGCGCCCATGACATTGGCGGGATTGACCGCCTTGTCGGTGGACACCATCACGAACGACTCGCATCCATATTTATCAGCGAGATCGGCGACCACGCGCGTGCCTAATATATTATTGGTTACGGCAGCGCGCATCTGGTCCTCGAGAATCGGGACATGTTTGTAGGCGGCAGCGTGGTAAATCACGGTAGGCGAATAATTGCGCAATATATTTTCCACCTGCACGATATCGTTGGTATCGCCCAGCAGGCTGACGAGGGACAGGTCCGGTATATCGCGCCGCAACTCAAGATCAATGTTGTACAGGTTGAATTCACTGCGTTCCAAAATGACGAGTTTCCCCGGCTTGAGCCGGGCGATTTGACGGCAAAGCTCGGCGCCGATGGAGCCGCCGCCGCCGGTGACGAGAATTGTCTTGCCGTGCGTCGCGTCGGTGATGGAGCGCCAGTCGAGGCTGACCGGCTCCCTCCCCAGCAGGTCCTCGATTTTTACATCGCGCAAATCCTTGAGACTCGCCCGGCCGCTGACCAGGTCCTGCAGCTGCGGCAGGATGCGGAAAGGCAGATTTGTGGTTTCGCAAATCTCGACAATGCGCCGGATCTGACGTGACGTAGCCGAAGGCAGGGCGATAATAATCAGATCGATCCCCAGTTTCGTGACGATGCCGGGAATCGCGTCACAGGTTCCCGTAACGGGAATGCCATGGATTTCCTTGCCGGTTTTGCCGGTATTATCATCGACAAAAGCGACCGGATAGTAAGGACCGCTCTGTTCGCGGAGCAGATCACGCACCAGCATTTCCCCGGCCTTGCCGGCACCGACTATCAGCGCGTTCTTGATTTCGTCATTCGCATAAAGACTGGAGGCATGGGCCGAACGGTGCAGATGTCGATCCTTGAACCAGCGATAGACAAACCTGGGCCCTCCCAGCAACAACACGAGCAGGATGCCATCCAGAATAAAAACCGAACGGGGAACGCTTTGCAGGCGGGTGAGAATGAAGCTGACTGCCGCGGCCATGACCACCCCGGCCGCAACGGCCTTGATAATGCGCACCAGGTCCGGGATCGAGGCAAACCGCCAGATGCCCCGGTAGAGTCCGAAATACCAGAACATTCCGCCCTGCACGCTCCACACTACCGGGAGTAATATCAGCGCCTGATTGAAAAAACCTTCGGGAATCGGTTCGAGATTGAAACGCAGCCAGTAGGCGCCGAACCAGGCGATGGGAATCATCGCCACGTCATGCGCGAAGGCGGCGGCGCGTGAGCGGAAGTACCAGAGAATTTCTTTCATCCTTGCTGCATTCCGCTATTTTCCGTTCCTTGAAACAATATTCATTATAGACAAGTAACCCTAAAGAGTTTCCGCCTTATTCCCCCGGACTGCAAGCCGTCCGACCCAGAAAAAAAACAGAAGATACGCCACGGCCCAGCCGGAAAACGCGGCGAGCTGAATTTGAGCGGGCGCGCGCAAACTCCACAGAGACGTTACGGCACACCCAAGCATAATGGCATATTCGAACAACACTGTTTTGCGATGACCCCACCCCGCCTGCACCAGGCGTTGGTAAAAATGGGACTTGTGCGCCTGCCAGATTTTATCTCCCCGCAGAAGACGCCGAAAAAGCGTGACCGTGGCATCAACGATGAAAGGCGAGAACACGAGAAGCGCGATCCAGAAAGGGAAGATGCCGTCCCTGGCGCCCCACAGGGAAAGCGTCGCCGCCAGAAGGCCGAGCGTGGAGGAGCCGACATCGCCCATGAAGATGCGCGCCGGTGGAAAATTGAAAAAAAGGAATCCCGCGGAAGCGGCCGCGATGATCAGGCTGACGGCCAGAAATGCATCCTGCCCGGCTGTCCAGCCCATGACGGCAAAAGTTCCAAATCCAAACACCGCCATGCCACCGGCAAACCCGTCCATACCGTCCATGAAGTTATAAAGATTCAGCATCCACACGATAAACAGCAACGTGAAGCTGACACCGATCCAGTACGGTAAGGACAGCTCCAGCCCGGGAAATTCCAGGTAGCTGATGACAAAGCCGCCATATACCATGAGTACCGCGGCTAACGTGTGGACGATAAAACGCAAGCCCGACGGTAGTGTTAAGCGATCATCGATATAGGAAACACCTGCGACAAGAAGGCTCGCCCCCCCTATCCACCCATAGGCGAAAGTCGGAGACTGGCCAAGCCAATAAATAGTGGCAATTCCGCACACATAGACCGCCGACAAGATCGCAAGTCCGCCGCTGCGTGGAGTTGGATGCGTGTGCAAGGAACGATCGTTGGGCTGATCCAGGATATGAAAGCGCGACGTCGGATCACAAAAGCGCTGCGTCAGCAACAATGAAATCAGAAAGGCCGCCGCTGCCAACAAAATGCTCATGGCCTTTCAGTCCTTTTATATTCATCCACCATTTCGCGCAGCCCGTCCTCCAAAGACCGCGTAGGCCGATAACCAAGTTCCATCTTGATTTTCTCGCAGCTGTAGCAGGCCGAACCTGTTAATTTATCCAAGACCCCGGAATCGAATACGAAACTCCCGCCGCGAATTTTTCCGATTACATCGCCTATTTTTGCCATCGTGCGCAGCAGACCGATAGGGATGGTCCATCGTGGTACCGGGCGTCCCAGTGCCTTGCATACAGCAACATAAATTTGATAGGTGGAATAGACCTGATCGTCGGTGACAATATAGGTCTGCCCATGCGCGGCTGAATTCTCCGCGGCAAGCCGTAGGGCTTGAATAACATCATCGACATGCAGCATGGAGCGCCTGTTGCCGGTCTCCGGCAACGGCGGGAACCGGCCGCGGTCAATGGCTGCGATCATGCGCCATATATTGCCCCGGTTATCACGGCCATACACCAGAGGAAGACGCAGGTTGCAGACGAGCATGCCATGCTGCTTGCCCGCTTCCAGCACCAGCCTTTCAGCCTCCAGCTTGGCACGGCCATAAGAAGATACAGGCGCGGTGGGGCTTGATTCGTCCAGACAGAACTCACCAACTTCTCCCATCGCCTTGACGCTGCTCACGAACACAAAACGCCGAACACCCGCCTTACTCGCCTGCGCGAGCAAGACGCGGGTCCCCTCTACTGTCACTTGCCAGTGCCCGTCCTCCGTTGCGCCATCCGATTCGGGACCGCTATAACCAGCAAGATGAAAAACCGTATCCACTCCTGCGCACATACCGTCGAGAGTCTGCGGCCGATCAAGATCACCATGGCGCTCAATCACTGTGTTCGCAGACCATGTGGTACGCCGGGCGCGCGAACCATGGCGCACGAGCGCATGCACCACCTTGTTGCGTTCGCGCAGCGCCTCGACCAGTCGCCGGCCGATGAAACCCGTTGCGCCCGTGACAAGCACAGCGGGTCGGTCAGTCTCACCAGACGCGTGCGATGAAATTTTAGGAAGCGGAGAACTCAGACCGTAGGAGGTGGCAGTGGCACAATCACTGTGTGCAGTGCCAGCAGTAACCGGTATGACAGCATCAACAGGCCGCACGGGTGGGTGGGTGTGAAGCTGGACCGGCCGGTATGAGGCCGCCGCCAGCTTCGCAGCGAGCGTCGTCTCGGTCTCCACGCGCACAACCTCAGGTAGCATACGCTGTATCAATGCACGCGCAACGTGCAGCCCGAAGCGCGTCCACACGGCGACCGCGACCAGCGCCATCAACGGCAGCGGATACTGATGTCGAAAAAACTTGCGATAAAAACGCACCATCCCTTTGTGTTTGTGCCACTCGACGAAGATTGGCCGCCCCTGGCTGCATGTCCCCTTGTAGTGCACGACTTCCACATCCGGCACAAACAGAATCTGCCAACCGGCTTGGCGAAAACGCATGCACCAGTCGAGATCCTCGCAATGCATGAAGTAACCCTCATCCAAGGGCCCGACCTGCTCCAGTGCCTCCCGCCGCACCAACATGAATGCGCCGGAGATCGCCTCGACCGGGACCGGGCTGGAGGGCAGCGGCTTGCGCGTGAGCACGAAGCCACGAAAATACGGGTGATGTGGAAAGAGCCGATGTAGGTACAGCACGCGCACAAGACTTCGCCATGGTGTGGGTACCGCACGCCGGCAACCCGCCTGCTCGGAACCATCGGGGTTGCGGATGAGGCAACCCGCCATGCCCGCATCGGGGCGCGTCTGCAGTGCCTTCGCCATACGCTCCAAGGTGTCTGGTTGAATTAGCGCATCCGGATTGAGTACCAGAAGATAATCGCCGCGCGCCTGCGTGAGCAGGAGATTGCAGGCATGGGCGAAACCGAGATTACGGTGGTTCTCGATGATGTGCAGACGCGCATCACTTCCAACTGATCGCCGCAATAGTTCAAGGCTGCCGTCCGTGGAACCGTTATCGGCAACTAGGAGCTCCACCGCGACACTCGAGGCCAGCACCGAGCGCACCGACTCGGTGAGCAGCGAGCCACCGTTGAAATTGACGATCGTGACGGAGAAAAACGGAAGGGGCTGCGGACGCCGCCCGACTAGCTCCGCCTCCTGCTGCCTCCATCGCTTTACTGCTCGCATTGGCTAATCGTTTTCCTTCATTAAATGGGTCTTCGCGTAGAAGAGACAGGGCGTCTTAAATAGTTGACGAAGACGTTATCAGTATCAACGCTTGCGAACCATTTCTCATGGTACCTTTAGCCGTGTGCTGGCATGACTATTACTACAAAGGATTCAAAGGATTGCCAACTGTTCTTCTAGTAGATCGCTGTGCAAACTTCACCGCTGGAACAATTCTCGTTTGTAATGTATCCAGATGGCAAAAGCATCGTAGGGCGTGACGTATGGTTGTGACAGGATTTCGGTCGCGGAAAAAGCGCGAAACTGGGCTCCTTCGTGCAGCACGAACCGAGAATAAGCCGTGGCGCTGACCAGCACCTCATAATAGATGCGGAACACCGCCTTCTGACCGAAAAATCCGAAATCGAAGTCGAAGCGCGTGAACTCACGTGCTTCAGTGAGCATAAACTCGAGTTCTTCACGCAACTCTCGGCGTAAAGTTTGCTGTGGCTCTTCCCCGTCATCAACAGCGCCCCCGAAGCAACCCCAATGGTCCGGGAAGAAAATATGAGGCACTGAGTCTCGCAGCTGCATGACGTAGCGCCCGTCCTCCAATATCAGGATAGCCGCGACAGCGTTGGCTGGTTGCAACCGCCCGACTGCGGTCAGGAATAGAGGGGATTCCAACTTATTACGCCGCAGACGAATCAGGCGCGCAACACGTAATCCATCGGCCAATCACGCAATTGGTCGAGATACTTGCGTCCCCAGTCGACCATCTCCCGCAAACCCTCCTCCCAACCGATTTGCGCTTCCCAACCCACATCGCGCTTGATCGCGGCGGAATCTATCCAATAACGGGAATCCTGCCCCAGCCTGTCCTCGGTGATCGCGCAGAGCTGCTCGAATGGAACGCCGAGTGCGTCGGCGGTTAACTCGACCACACGGCGGATAGAGGTTGGCTCTTTGGGCCCCGCATTGTAAACCGTGCCCAGTGGCGCCTTTTCCACGACCAAGTGGATCGCCCGCGCCAAATCGCGCGCATGAATAAACGATTTCTCCGCCTTGCCGCCACCCTGCAAAGGCAACTTACGGCCAGTCAGCCCGCAGATCACCGACTTTGGTATCACGCGGTGCAGGAGCTGTCCCGGGCAATAGGCATTGGAAGGACGAATGATATTCATCGGGAATTTCTGAAACCGGTGAACGGAGATCAAGTACATGTCAAACGCCGCTTTTGATGCAGCATAAGGGCTGGTCGGCTGGATAGGTGCCGTTTCCTTTGCAGCGACATCAACAGAACCGTAGAGCTCGGACGTGCCTATCTGAATAAAGCGCTCCAGATAATCTCGCGACATCAATTCCTCGCTCAATTTGGCTAGCGCCATCGAATTGGTCTCAAAGAAACGCCATGACTTCTTCCACGACACGGCGCCCTCACCTTGCGCCGCATAATTGATGATGACTTGCGGCTTCTCCTTGTCGAGCAACTCGAGAACCGAATCCATCTCGTAAGTAATATGATAGGCGTGATACCTGTAGTTCTTGCGTTTTTCAACGTTCAGCGAGAACGGTTCTGGGCGTAACGGATTACGTCCTATGCCAATCACCTTCTTCGGATCAGCATGGTCGAGCAGGTAAAATGCGGTGTGAATCCCGAAGGAACCGCCGGCGCCAAGTATTGCATAGGTTTTCATCAAGCCTCCCGATATAGGTGAGATATCATGATTAATTGTGCATAGCAGTCATTCTTCCAGAACAGTCCAATACCAGTCTCCCGTATATCGCGCCTCCTTGAAGACCTGCAGCCATCCTGGTGGATAATCATGAAACTTGGCGGTCAGCACCCATTTCGAAAACAGGTCACGCTGCTCGGGAGTATAATACGAATCGACCTGTATGAAACCACGACCGGGCGCGAGGCGCTGAACCTCCCGAACCGCGCGAATTGCGCCTTCTCTGTCGAAGTTGTGTATGGTATTGATCGAAATCACCGCGCTGAAGCTGTTGTCCGGAAAGGGCAGCTTATCGGCGCTGCCCAGATGCAAGCGGCCCACGACTTCAGATTCGCAATGCATGAGTGCGTACTCCGAGATGTCCAGCCCAAATACCTCGAGCCTAGGGCACACTTTCATCAAATCCTTCACCAAAAAACCCTTGGCACAACCAACATCCAGCACCCGGTCCCCTGGCTTGAGCTTGAAATGCCGGATAATGTCCTCGGCGATCAGTAACCAACGCCCGTCGTAGCGATAACCACCGTAACCGACCTCACGTGGACCGTCGAAGTATTGCTCACCATACTGGCGAGCGATAGAAACATTCTCGGCCGTTTGGGCCTCATGGCGCTTCTGAATGTTGCGCTTGGCCTTTGGCAGTCGCGCTAGTAAATTGACTTCAGGCATCGGTATTTTCTTCAGCTACCGCGCTTGGCGATTTCGAGCCCGTCCGCCAGTCTCGTGTAGCGAAAGTTTGGAAAAGCCTTCAGAGAATCGGTGATGTCGAAAAAACGATGCAGTAAGTGCGGGCGCGGCCCCGGGCGAGGTACGTTTTTCACCGGAACCCGGTTGCCGAACTGCGCGGCCACCATGTGCGCGATGTCGCCGAAAGAAGTCGATACGCCGGTAACCGCATTCAGCGCGCCGCGGCTGCGATGTGCAAGGATGAGTTCGACCAGAGCTGCGACATCGTCGACCAGTATGTGATCGCGCCGCTCCTCGCCTTCACCGAAGATGGTAACCGGCTCGCCCTTTTCGGCCTGCCGCCGGAAACGGTTGGGGCCATAACCATTGTGCGGATCGTTCGCGCCGTAGATCAGTGTCGGACGCAGCATGGCAACCGGTGCCGCTGTTGAGCCGCGTAGCATCAGCTCACGCGCTGCGTGCATCATGCCGTGCAGCGTGGATGGAGCAGTGTACGAGCTTTCGTTGACCGGATTGGCATCGTCCGCATACACGGCGTCGGAACTGATATAAACGAGATGCGAAATGGGATTGGTAGTCAGTGCCGCACAGACTGCTTCCGCCATCCTCAAATTCTGCATCAGCATCGACACCGTCTTGACTGGCGCAATCGCCGAAACCATCACCACACTATCCTGTGGCTGCAGAAAATTCGCCAACTTTTCGACCGCACCGTCGCTCAGGAGATCGAGCTGTTTGCGGGTCAAGGCCAAAGTGTTGGCCCCGTTGGCAGCAAGCTTCTTATAGATCGCTCCACCAACAAATCCCCCCGCGCCGATGATTACTGCGCGAGTGGGTTTGACGGGATGGGTGTTCAAGTGTTCAAGCATGGGCGTCGTTACCGGTTGTGCCACGTGATGGTGGCACACCGATGGTAAAATACTCGAGGCCGGCAGCCGTCACCGCTGCGGCTTCCAACACACGATAGGGATCGATCACGGCACGCCCTTTCATCGAGCGCGCCAACGCCGTTACCGACAGCTCACGGAATTGAGGCCACGGCGTCATGATGACCAGCGCATCCGCACCGCTTGCCGCGTCCAGCCCGGAGCCGCAAGCGGTCACCCGCCGGTGTAGGGCTGCAGTTGCCGGCACCACCGGGTCGTACAGCCGCAATGGCCATGCGGCAAGGTGCTTGATCAATGCCAACGAGGGAGAGTTTTTGGTGGAGTGTGTGTTCTCCTTATAAGCGAGGCCGAGCACGGCAAGCACCGCGTCCGGCGCTTGCGAGAACACCTCCTGATGCAGGGTCCGCAATACCCAGTCTCGGCGGTGGGAGCTGTTGTGCACAAACGCACGAATCAGCCCGATCTCGCTGCCGGTCGCTTCTGCCAGTCTTGTTACAGTGGCGAGGTCGCGCTCCAGGTTGCCACCGGCAAGACCCAGACCGGGCGTGAGATAAGCGTGTTGCCCGATACGCTTGTCGAGCCGTAACGCCGGAGCAATCTCGTGCCAATCGGCGCCGATGCGTTCGCTCAATTCCGCCAGTGTGTTGGCGACCGTCACCGATGCCACAAGACAACAATTGATCGCGATCTTGGCAAGCTCCGCGCTCTCGTAGCGCATCGGCAAGACCGGGCAATTGAAAGCCGAGAGAAATTCCCGATACGAGAGAGGTAGATCGCTTGCTGGGTCGGCGCAGCCGACGATGATACGTTCCGGATGCAGGGCGCGCTCGACCGCGCGACCGAACACCAAGGTCTCGACCTGATAATACAGCCTGTCCCTCGGCAACGGCAGCGTCCGCGTGAAGCCAGGCGGAACCTGGCACAACACCACCAGCGATGCGCGCTCTCCGAGGTGGCTGATGACGTCATCAATCAATCTTTGTATGCCCGCGAGATCGCTTCTGCCTCGATCATCAGTGGGCACATCGGCTGCAATATAGACTTGGTCACATGCAGACAAGCTTTCCAGCTCGGCGGAATAACTAAGTAAACCAGAGCATTTCCTCATAAGTTCAGGCAAGCCCAGCTCGACCACCGGCAACTTCCCCGATTCAAGCTGAGCGACGAGTTGTCGGTCCGGGTCATAGCACACCGTGCGGAAACCGCGGCCGGCGCAGGCAGCGGCAGAATTGATGCCGAGATGGGTCATTCCGGCAAACCCGACCACCGGTTTGGTCATCGCACAGCTTCCTTCATCGCCGCCTCGCCTAGCCTGCGCAGCAGGCGATTGAGCCACAAATCATTCGACAAGTCGGCCGGTTGACTGCTCTCACACAAATCCTTGAAGTGAGCATATTCAAGCGCCCAGGTCGGATCGTCTTGCGTCAACGTCACCGTCTCTTCCGGCGGTCTGCCGGATGGCAGAATGCGCCAGCGATGGGTGAACGACGTCGGTCCCCATTTGCACAGTGAGCTAATATGCGCTGTGCCTTTCTCGGCAAATATGTCGCAGGTGAAATGATTGCGCCACGACAGCAGAGTCATCTCGAATTCGAGCGAGGGCACGCAGCGTTGTGACATGATTACCACGTGATCAGGGGCGCTGTTTTCGTAACTATTCGAGGATATCACCTCGAAATCGTCGCCGAGATTGCCGAACCAGAACCTCACCGTGTCCAGCAGGTGCGAGCCGAGATCCGGCAGCACGCCCGCCCCTTGGTCGCGCCACGCCGAATCACGCACGAGCCGCGCAGTGCCATTGCCATAATACATGCGACAGCGGTAGATCCGGCCGAGTTTGCCAGACCGTATCAGCTCGCGCATGCGTACATAATGCGGTTCAAAGCGATGGTTGTACGCCGTGTAACAAACGACCCGCTTGGCGCGGGCCAGAGTTTCGAGTTCCCCGATCTTCGAGTCGTTCGCGGCCCACAGGGGCTTTTCGACCAGCACATGCTTGGCGTTGTCGAGGAGGTAGAAGAGAACCTCTATCTTGGGTTCGTCGGGTATACACACCAGGGCGGCGTCGTAGCTTGTGAGCGGCACATCCTCGACCCTCTTGTACTGCGCTTCCGGGTTCACTGGATCCACAGCCGCGACGAAATCCTCCCCGGCGTAATTGCGGCGTTTATATCCCTGGATCCCGAGGCCGACAACGATGATGCGCATCGTGCACTCAGTTCAATTGTAATTCACTTGGCGCTCGGCGACATCAATCTTGCGACGCACGTCGTCGGGTGTGATCGGTATGTTGCCGTCGTGTTCGCACTCGCACGCCGCCGCCATCGATCCGAGAATGGTCGCCACGGCGTCGGAACCGGTCGCTAACTTTGACAGCGTCGCATACGCCAGCAACGCGTCCCCAGCTCCGACTGCATCCACCGCCTGTTCGACAAAGCTGTCGATGACAATGAAGGAATCAAGAGAACGATGGTCGCCGCCGCGGCAGGTCAGTACTCCGCGCTCGCCGAGTTTTAGGATCAGCGTCTTGCATTGCGCCGCATCGTACAGCGCGGATGCGAGTGGGCGAATGCCCGTGTCCTGATCGCCCAGCGCGAACCTGGCCTCGCGCTCATTGGGTGTAATGAGATCAAACTTCTTGAAGTCCGTGATGTTACCCCAACGGCTCGCCACCTGGCTGTCAGCAACCTTGTATGCGCCTTGCGGGATCGCAGAAATTAGCTTGGGAATTGTGCGGCGGTTGAAAACACCGTGACGGAAATCGCTGAAGACAACAGCGTCGGCTGGCATTTCGGCGATCGCGCCGCACAGTTTCGCAACGATTTCGTCGGAGATGGAACGGTTATCCAACGTATCCAGCTTGAGCAGCCGGTAACCGCCGGCGATGAAGGCGTTCTTGTTGGTCGTAGGGCGAGTGGCATCAATAACCGGTCGGCAGTCCACACCCGACTTGGCCAAACCGTTCAGCACGAAATCCCTGAGCGCATCGTCACCTAGCACCGTCGAGAACACGACCTCCGCACCGGCGGCACGGAGATGTTCGGCAACGATCGCGGCCCCGCCAATGTAGTCCTTTCGTCCCTCATAGAGCACACTCATGGTCGGCGTCTTGGTTTGGCCGCCGATCATCGTGGTCTGGGTATAGCTGTCAACGATGGTGTCACCAACGACATGCACCCGCTTGCCCCTCAGTTTTTCCAGCGCGTCACGCAAAGTGTCAAACGTTATTTCCTCCGAATCCATCACCGTCAAGAGCTTCTCGGGCTTAATGGCGGGCGGAGCGAGTTCGATCAGCTTGCTCGACGAATAAACGATGTCACCGGGGGTAAAAATGATCTCACCGCCATAGGAACGCAAGATATCGGCCTCATCCTGGGTCTTCGCCGGTACCCCGTTCGAGGTGTACTCATAGCCCTTGGCGAAGAAATCCGGCTGCAGGCTGGCGAGATTCTTAAGCGGTGTTGCTTCGGTGTCGATAACCACGTAATCGACTATTTCGAACGCCGCCAGGTTGAGGGCGCGCAAATTCTGCGGCACGTGTGGGCGGTGATGCCCCTTGCTAATATGTACATCGGCGGTGAGGCTCGTTACCAGGATTTTCGCCTTGCTCTTGGCGTAGATTAAATGTCGCAAATGACCGGGGTGCACCACATCGAACACGCCATGACACAGGATGACTTTCTTCTTGCGGGGGCGCAGACCGATGATCTGGATCAGCTCGTCGACAGTCTTGATCTTGTGCCGGTACTTCTGCATCAGCGAAGACAGCATTTTATTCAGCTCTTCCCTAGATATTGAAACCAGGTACTGGTCGCCTTGGCGATCGACTCCGGATCCCATAACGGCGCGTCGCGCCATACTTCAATGTCCTTCAACATCCGGGCCACGCCTTCCTCGAAAGGAACCCGCAACCGCCAATTCAGATCCCGGGAGATTTTCGCGATATCCGCCCACGTGCAATCCGGCTCACCGGGACGCTTGGGAATGTATACTTTATCGCCGCCGAGCAGCTCGATCAAACGGTTGACCGATTGCGGGCTACCGGCGCCGAGATTCCAGATCTCGCCGCTCTTGTCGGTCTCGGCCGCAAGGCGAAAAGCTTCCGCTACGTCGGTCACATATAGAAAGTCGCGCTTTTGCGTACCATCGCCCACCACCGTGTACGGCTTGCCCGCCAGTTTCTGCTTGAAGAACACGCCGAACACCGCGCCGTACGCCCCCGTAGTACGCACGCGGGTACCGTAGGCATTGAAAATGCGGATGGAGTTGACTGGCAAACCGTAGACCTTATGCCAATGAAAGCAGGCCTGCTCACCCATATACTTGCTGAGTGCATACGGATACTGGGGTGCGATCGGGTGGTCTTCGCGCGTCGGGGTCGCGGCAAGCCCATAACAAGATGAAGAAGCCGCGTAGACCAGCTTGGCCACTTTGGCATGCCGCGCACATTCCAGCACGTGCACCGTGCCCTGCACGTTCGCTGACATGTACTCCATCGGCTGCTCTATCGAGGGCACGATATCGCCGATACCGGCAAAATGGAACACATGGCTCGCCCCATCGAACAACTTATGACCGGGGTTGAGGTCCCGCACATCCGCGCGCTCGAAGCGGAAATCGGGATTGCCGGCGATGTGAGCGAGATTGCTTTCGCGTCCGCATACCAGGTTATCCACGACACGGACCTTGTAGCCATGTGCGAGGAGGTTATCGGCCATGTGACTGCCGATGAAGCCTGCGCCTCCGGTGACGACGGCTACAGGCTTATTACTCATTTGATGCCGAACCGCTTCATACGCTTGACGTTGAAATAAATGTCGTCGGTCAAGCTGTTCGGCAACTTGCCCGCTTTGAATGCCTTGCACAGGCCGCGAACCGCGTCCTCGATCGTATACTTCGGTCGGAAACCGATCACGCGGGCAATCTTGTCGGAATTGATATGATACGAACGTATGTCGTCAGTCGGGGTGGTGACGATCTCAATCTCGCCTTTTTCGGGAAACTCTTCCTTGACCACTTTGCGGACGATCTTGGCGATTTCCATGATGCTGAGATTCTGATACCCGGCATTGAACGTCTGGCCGGCGATCTTCTCATCGGGCAGCTCGAGCAACAGCTCATAGAGATCGCACATATCCTGAATGTGGAGATTAGGACGTAACTGGGTTCCCCCGAATACCGTGATCTTATTATTGTTGATCGCGTGGTTAGTCAGGATGTTTACCGACAAATCGAGACGGGTGCGTGGGCTGTAGCCGCAAACTGTCGCGGGACGGATGGTCACACAGGTAAATCCGGATCCCTGGTGTTTCCACAGCAGTGGCTCGCACATGCCTTTGTATTTGTTGTAGAGTGACAGCGGAACCAGTGGATGGTCTTCGGTGACGTCCGGTTTGTCCGACACGCCGTAGACGGAACTCGAGGAGCAATAGATGAAGCGCTTGACCCCCGCTTTCTTCGCGGCCATCACCATCGGTTCGAATGCGTCGAGGTTGACGCTGGTGCTCAGTTTCTCATCGAGCTCGAAACTGGCGTCGTTCGAAATACAGGCAAGCGAGATAACCCCCTCGATATCCTTAAAAGCGGCGGCAAGCTTCCCCGTATCCCGGATATCACCTTCGATCAGCTTGAGGTTCGGATGTTTCGGCAGATAGTTCTCGTACCAGAATGTGTCATAGACCGTTATGTTGTAACCCGCATTGAGAAGCTGCGGTGTCAGTACACATCCAACATAGCCAGCCCCTCCCGTGATCAGGATATTCTTAAGCACCTTATGATCCCCTTTCTAAAAACTCAATGAATAAAATATCAAAGCCGCCTCAGACGTCAGCCGTTACAAAAGTTTCGATCGTGTATTTCGCGGCAGCGGCATCTCTGTAAAACATGTCGACCGTTTCAAGCGAGTAGGAACTCAAGTCTTTCCCGACTAAAGACAACTTTTTCAGGACATCATTGGTTACGGTAATGATATGGCAGCCAATCGAATCCGCTTGGAAAATGTTGAGCAACTCGCGTGGACTGGCCCAGATCAGCTCCGCCTTAGGTCTTGCCTTCATGATTTTTACGGCTTGCGCCATCAACGGTACCGGATCGCGCCCGGTATCGGCAATGCGGCCGGCAAACACGGAAATTATCGCTGGAGTCTCAGGCGCCAAACACTCGGTAACCTGGCGCACCTGATCGAGCGTCATCATGGCCGTTACATTCACCTTGACCCCCGCTTTCGACAGCCGCTTGATCAGTGGACCGGCAAACTCCCCACGCGTATTCGTGACAGGAATTTTGACATTGACATTGTCACCCCAGGAGGCGATCTCCATTGCCTGCCACTCCATTCCGTCGAATTCGTCGGCAAACACTTCGAACGATATCGGCCGGTCTGGCACAGACTCCAGCACCTTGCGAGCGAACGCCTTGTAATCTTGCACCCCGGCCTTGCGCATCAGGGTCGGGTTGGTTGTAAAACCCTTGATAAGGGGATTCGAATACATCTCCTTGATCCCGTTGAAATCGGCACCGTCGGCGAAGATCTTCACTTTCAGGTTCGAAATGGAGGCCATGACTTTACTCCTTTAAAGTGCTGTGGTGGGGGAGAACTCCATTAAAGCGTTGGGGACTTGGGTGAGAATAACCTGACGCGCTTCGGCAAGGGAATGCACCACCATGTCTGGCGCGTCCACGGAACGTTCCTTGTAGCCATAATCGATAAAAAATGTAAAGCAGCCGGCAGCCTTACCGGCGCTGATGTCGCGCCAACGGTCACCCACCAAGTAACTGCGGGTAAGATCGATGCTATGTTCGCGTGCCGCATCCAGCAGCATACCCGGTTTGGGTTTGCGGCAAGCACAGCCGTCAGCTTCGATGTGATAACAAGTCTTGATGTCGTCAATGAGCAACATTTCCCGTAACTTCCTGTGCATTGCTTCCACGATTTCCAGGGGCTGAATGCCGGTGGCGACATCAGGCTGGTTGGTAACAACCACGATTAAAAAGCCGGCTTGATGCAAATCGGCGATAGCCTCCCTAACACCCGGCAGGATTTCGAGATCCTCGATTAACGCCGGCGGATAAGACTTACCGTCCTTGACGATAGTCCGATTTATTACGCCGTCCCGATCGAGAAATACCGCCTGTCTCGTCATGGCCATTACCACGGAGTCAATGTCCTTACCACTTCGTTGCCCTCTGCTGTAACGCCGGGTGAGAGACAATACAGTGCCAAACCACCGCCTGGAATGCCTCGGTATGAGGGGTCACCCGCGAGGCATCGATGGTGGGTATCACGATCACGTGATCACCCACGTGTTTCGTATAGCCCCCGTCGCGTCCCACTACGCCGAAAATTTTCATGCCTCGCGCTTTCGCCTCTTTCAAGCCGGCAACAATATTTGTGCTGACGTTTTTCTCGGCATTGCCACCCCCGACCGAAAACACGAACACGGCGTCATTCTGACTTGCCCTGCTGGTCTGTAGCCAGGCAGCAAACACCGTGTCCCATCCTTCGTCATTGGTTCTTGCGGTCAGCTCGGATACGTTGTCCACCGGCGTATAAGCCTCGATACCGCATAACTTG
>NZ_JBGQKW010000029.1:0-28848 GCF_041499725.1 Sulfuricaulis sp. | reverse complement strand
CCCAGGACATGCACATTCAGCATCCAGACGCCCAGGCTGGCCGCCTGGGTGCAGGCGCGCGCCACGGTCGTCGGGATGTCGTGATATTTGAGGTCGAGAAACACATCGAATCCGCGCGACACGAGATTCTCCACCGCCTTGGGGCCGGCCGCCGTGAAAAGCTCCATCCCGACCTTCACACGGCAGTGCGCGGGTGAAAGCCGCGCGGCAAACGTCTGCGCGGCATGAGCGTCGGGGAAATCCAGAGCAACAATGACACGCGGATCCCCCATTCACTCCTCCCGTACCGGTTTGATGGTGTTCCAGCGATTGCAGCCGGGGCATAACCAATGCAATGCCTTTCCCCTGAAGCCGCACTGACCGCAGGCGTAGCCGAGATGCTGCGCGCGCAGGCCCTCGATGATGCCTTTCAGCAGCAGCAGATCATTTCGTCCCGAGTCGGGTGCCTTGACCAGATTCAGTTCCAGCAGCTTGTGCAGTCCATGCACGTTGGGCGTGCGTCGCAGCCATTCGACGATGAATTTTTCCGCCGCCGGCACGCCATCGCGCACGCTGATGACGTCCGCGAAAGCCAGCGCCAGCGATACGCCGCCGTGCCGCTGCAGCGAAGACCGGAAATACTCATAAAGCCCCTGCTCGTCGTTCAACTGCTTGAATCCGGCGGCGATTCGCCCGGCTACCTCGCCGAGATAATGCATGTCCTGTTCCTCGATTCGGCACCAGTCATCGATCGCCTCGCGGTACTTGCCTTCCTGTGCCGCGATATCGCCGAGCAGCATGCTGGCGCGCACGCACTTGTCATCGGCCGCGAACGCGTGCTTCAGGTGCTCGCGGGCGGCGGAATAGTTCTTTCGCGCGTAGTCCTGATCCGCCAGTTCGCAGTAAAAATGCGCGATCATCTCATCCATGTTTTTGCCGGACACGCGCGCCAGCTTGCGGGTGATGGATATCGCCTTTTCCCATTCTTTTTCCTGCTGATAGATATGCAGCAAGAGCTTCAGCGCCTGTTCGCTGTGGGCGCGGATTTCAGCCAACTCGAGGAAAAGATTTTCGGCGCGGTCGAAAAGACCGGCCTTCAGGTAGTCCTGGCCCAGCTCCAGCAGCGCGTGGCTGCGTTGCTCCTTGTCGAGCGTGGGCCGGGCGATCAGGTTCTGATGGATGCGGATGGCGCGCTCGACTTCGCCCCGGCGGCGAAAGAGATTTCCCAGCGCCAGATGCGTCTCGACGGTATCCGAATTGACTTCCAGCACGCGTATGAAAACTTCGATCGCCTTGTCAGGCTGTTCGTTTAGCAGGAAATTGAGGCCCTTGAAATAGGCCGAAGGCAGATCGAGCGATTGCCGGGCATGACGTTTCTGTTCGAACCGGGCCGCGAGCCAGCCGGAGGCAGCCGCCAGCGGTAACAGCAGCCACAGCAGATCGACGGCATTCATAAATATTATTATGTCAGGACGAACATAGCGAAGCGGAGTAGGTCTTTATTCATATATCAAGACGAGCGAAGCATGGCTTCTCGTCTTATGGCAAGACGAACGAAGTAGGCCTTCATTAGATGACATCTTTAATCGGCAGAGCGCGCAGATTGATGACTTCCTGCTCGATCTGACGGATTTCCTTGCGCGCCTGAACCAGTTGCCGCTGCATTCGCACCACGGTTCGAAGGCTGGCGATATAGCCCGCCACCACGCCAAAGGCGAAAGCGGCCAGCAGCGCCATCGACAGCGGTCCGCTCCACTTCAGCCCGAAATAGTAATTAAGCTCCACTATCTGTCTATTCAGAACGGCAAAAGCGATGCCAATGAGCAGAACCAGAATTGCCAGAACCGTATAAAAAATCCGCTTCATGATGCCTCCTTTACCGCCGTCTCCGAAGGGGCTGCCACCGTCCGAGGCGTAAGCCCTTTCGGCAGTGGCAGCCGGTGCGACTCAAAGAACGTCGTCTCCTGTGGCGACCCGGCGCCTCCTTTCGAAAGAGCTGCGCCTCGGAAAGGAGTCGCCCTGCGCCTCGGGATCCAGCGGCTAGTTTGTCTTATTTTTGGTCATAAAAAAACGACATGGGTGACCCACATGCCGTTTCATGTCCCGCGCAAAGCGAAAGCACTCATTCCGTACCGTTGTTGACGCGCTCCCTCAGCTCTTTGCCAGGTTTGAAATGGGGGACGAACTTGTCCGGGACCTGCACCGCGGCCCCGGTCTTGGGATTCCGGCCGGTACGCGGCGGACGGTAATGCAGCGAAAAGCTCCCGAAACCGCGGACTTCGATGCGGTCGCCCGAGGACAACGCGGCGGACATCTGTTCCAGCAGTTCCTTGACCGCCAGTTCCACGTCCCGGTAGTCCAGTTGCGGCTGCTTGGCCGCGAGCAGGCTGATCAGTTCAGATTTTGTCATACTCACTCTACCTATAGAAAATAAGTAGAAAGATTTCAAGCAGTTTCATGGGTTACCGACCAAAATAAACTTGGCGATACCCCACGCCGGTACTACCAGAATCACCGCCTCACCCCTGCAAAAACCGATGCATTTACCCACCGGAAGACGGTTTTCAGGCGTCGGAACTGTCATGCCCCCCCAGCTTTTCCTTGAGCTTGTCACCCAGGGAAGAGGTGGCCGAGCCCCCCTTACGGGCATACTCCTGCACCGCCTCGTTCTCTTCCTCCATGTCCTTGGCCCGGATGGAGAGCGAGATTTTGCGATTCTTGCGGTCGATCGTGATGATCTTGGCCTCGACGCTGTCGCCGTCCTTCAATGCGGAACGCGCGTCTTCAATACGGTCGCGTGCTATATCGGAGGCGCGCAAATAACCTTCGATCTCGTCGGCGAGTTTGATGACCGCGCCTTTGGCTTCGACGCTCGTCACTGTGCCTTTCACGATGGCACCCTTGCCATGGGCTGTCACATAGCTCGTAAACGGATCGCCTTCGAGTTGCTTCACGCCGAGCGAAATACGCTCGCGCTCGGGATCGACGGCGAGGATCATGGCCTCGATCTCGTCGCCCTTCTTGTAGTTATGCACGGCCTCTTCGCCCGGCATGGCCCAGGAGAGGTCGGACAGATGTATCAGGCCGTCGATGCCGCCTTCCAGGCCGACGAAGATGCCGAAGTCGGTGATGGATTTGATCTTGCCGCTGATCTTGTCGTTCTTGTTGTGATTGGAGGCGAACTCTTCCCACGGATTCGGCTGGCACTGCTTCATGCCCAGCGATATGCGGCGGCGCTCGGTGTCGATGTCGAGAATCATCACCTCGACCTCGTCGCCCAACTGCACGACCTTGGTCGGATGGATGTTCTTGTTGGTCCAGTCCATTTCGGAAACGTGCACCAGGCCTTCCACGCCCGGCTCGATTTCGACGAACGCGCCGTAATCGGTGATGTTCGTTACTTTGCCGAACAGACGCGTGCCTTCCGGATAACGGCGCTGGATGTCCACCCATGGATCGTCGCCGAGCTGCTTGAGGCCGAGCGAGACGCGGTTGCGTTCGCGGTCATAACGCAACACCTTGGCTTCGATTTCATCGCCGATCTTGAGCACTTCGCCCGGATGTTTCACGCGCTTCCACGCGAGATCGGTGATATGCAGCAAGCCATCGATGCCGCCCAGATCGATGAACGCGCCGTAATCGGTAAGGTTCTTGACCACGCCCTTGACCGTCTGGCCCTCTTCCAGACCTGACAGCAGTGCTTCGCGTTCGGCGGAGATTTCCTTCTCGACCACGGCGCGGCGCGAGACCACCACGTTGTTGCGCTTGCGGTCGATTTTAATGACTTTGAATTCGAGTTCCTTGCCCTCGAGATAGCTGGGGTCGCGCACGGGACGGACATCGACCAGGGAGCTGGGGAGGAAGGCGCGGATGGTGTTCATGGCGACGGTGTAACCGCCTTTCACCTTGCCGGTCATGACGCCGGTGACGACGGACTGCACTTCGAAGGCCTTCTCGAGGTCTTCCCACGCCTTGGCGCGGCAGGCTTTCTCGCGCGACAGACGGGTTTCGCCGGTGCCGTCTTCCAGCATTTCGATCACAACCTCCACGCGGTCGCCGACCTTGACGGTCACTTCACCGCGGGCGTCCTGGAATTCAGCGGCGGGGATCACGGCTTCGGACTTCAGTCCGGCGTTCACCACCACCACGTTATCGTCCACGTGCACTACTTCACCGGTGATCAGCTCACCGGATTTCAGTTGGATTTTATTGAGACTTTCTTCAAATAATTGCGCGAAACTTTCGGTCATAGGTTTAAATTGGTTCCGATCGCCGGCAGCGAAGGCCATGGCTGTCATGTAGCGACTCTGGTTACTCGGGTTGGTTGTAAGTGGAGATCCCGGCGTCCTGTCCGTTCCCTGGAAAGGCATGGCTACCCCGGCCGTTGCCGTTCCTGCAGCAGGCCATATACACGCTCAACGACCCCGGAAATGTCGAGCTGAGAGGTATCCAGGATACACGCATCAATCGCCGGCTTGAGCGGAGAAGCCTCCCGCCCGGCATCGCGTGTATCGCGCTCACGGATCTCGTCCAAAAGCTGGCGAAGGTTAACATCGAATCCCTTGTCCTTCAACTGTTTATAGCGCCTCTCGGCGCGAACTTCAGGGCTCGCCGTGAGATATACCTTAAGTATGGCGTCGGGAAACACGGCGGTGCCCATGTCCCGGCCATCCGCCACCAGCCCGGGGGACTGACGAAAAGAGTGCTGTTTCTGCAACAATGCCAGACGGACATCCGGAATCGCCGCCAGGATCGACGCCCGCCGTCCGCTTTCCTCGGTACGCAACCGGTCGCCTACTTCCTCGCCATTCAGCCGCACATCCACCACATCCCCGCCAGACCTGGGCAGGAAACGGATATCCATGGCCATGGCCAGCCGCGCCAGCGCCGCCTTGTCGCCAAGATCGACTTCCGCCCGGTTGGCGGCGACGCCCAGCGCCCGATAAAGCGCGCCGCTGTCGAGAAAATGCCAACCCAACCGCTGCGCGAGCAGTTGCCCGACCGTCCCCTTGCCGGAGCCGCTCGGACCGTCGATGGTTAGTACTGGTACTTTAGTAGACACGTTATTCTCTTGAATGAAATATCTTGAACCGCCAAGGACTCCAAGAAAACAATATAAACGATTTTGATCTTTACCACTCTTGGCGCTCTTGGCGTCCTTGGCGTCCTTGGCGGTTAAACATCTTTAATTATGTCGTATAAGAAGTCCGGCGCGCGCGGCAAGCTCGATGAAGCCCGGGAACGAGGTATCCACGTTTTTGCAGTCGCGTACCGTGATGGGGCCAGCGGCACGCAGCGCGGCCATGGCGAACGACATCGCGATGCGGTGATCACCGTGGCTGTCGATCTCCCCGCCCTGCAAACGGCCGCCCTGAATGACGATGCCATCCGGCGTTTCACGCGCGGCGATGCCGAGATGTTTCAGGCCCTGGGCCATCACCGCGATGCGATCCGATTCCTTCACGCGCAGCTCGTGCGCGCCGGTCAGTACGGTTTCACCCTGCGCGCAGGCGGCGGCGACAAACAGCGCCGGGAATTCGTCGATGGCTAACGGCACCTGATCCTCGGGGATGCGAATGCCACGCAAGTTGGCCGCGCGCACGCGGATATCGGCCACCGGTTCACCGCCCGCTTCGCGCGGATTCAGCAATTCCAGATTCGCACCCATGAGCTTGAGGATGTTGATCACGCCGATGCGCGTGGGATTGACGCCGACATGTTCGAGCACGATATCGGAACCCGGGGCAATACTGGCGCCAACCAGAAAGAACGTCGCCGAAGAAATATCCGCCGGAACATCGATGTCGCAGGCCTTGAGCCGGCCGCCGCCCTGCAGGCTGACGCGCGCACCCGCCGTCTTCACGGCATAACCGAAACCACGCAGCATGCGTTCGGTATGATCGCGCGTCGGCGCGGGCTCGGTGACGGACGTCTCGCCCTCGGCATACAGCCCGGCGAACAGCAGGCAGGATTTCACCTGGGCACTGGCCACCGGCATCTGGTAATCGATCTCGTGCAATTTCCGGCCGCCCGCGATCCGCAACGGCGGGCGTCCAACCGCGGCGGTGGCGACCGCCGCGCCCATGGCGCCGAGCGGGTCGGACACGCGCTTCATGGGCCGCTTGCTGAGCGACGCGTCGCCGACGAGTTCCGAGTCGAACGCCTGGCCCGCGAGGATGCCGGCCATGAGCCGCATGGCGGTGCCGGAATTGCCCATATCGAGCGCCTGTTTCGGGGCTTTCAATCCACGCAGACCGACGCCGTGAATGACCAGCTTGCCGTGGTCCGGTCCCTCGGCGCGCACTCCCATGGAGCGGAACGCGCCCAGCGTCGAGAGCACGTCTTCGCCTTCGAGCAGGCCGGTCACGCGCGTCGTGCCTTCGGCGAGCGCGCCGAGCATCACCGAGCGGTGCGAGATGGATTTGTCGCCCGGCACGCGGATTCTTCCGGTCAGCTTGCCGCCGGGCTGAACTATATAGTCTACGGGTTTGCTCACGGTAACTTATCCGGAAACAGAACAGACAGGATTTTCAGGATCAACCGCGCGGAAAAAGAGGCAACGAGACGTCCCGGTATCCACACTAGGCCTGCACATCGAACTTCTTGTTCAATGCGGCACGCGTATGCCTGGCGCGCGTGAAGGTTTCGCACAACCACTTGCCATCGCCCTTCTCGATGGCTGTCGCCAGCGCGCCGAGATCGTCGTGGTACTGCCGCAGCGCCGCCAGCAGCGCGTCGCGGTTCGCCAGACAGATGTCGCGCCACATCACCGGGTCGCTGCCCGCGATGCGTGTGACGTCGCGGAAACCGCCCGCGGCGCATTCAAGAATCTCGCGATGATCGTCATGCCGCACCACCATGTCCATCAGGCAATAGGCCAGCATGTGCGGCAGGTGACTGCTCACCGCGAGGATGCGATCATGATCCACGGCAGAGCACATCGTCACCTCCGCGCCCGCCGCCTCCCACATGGCGCGCACGCTCGCCGTCGCGGCAGCGTCGGTCTCCGGTTCCGGCGACAGGATCACGCGCCGTCCCTGAAACAGATCCGCCTGCGATGCCGTCACGCCCGATTGCTCGGTGCCGGCCAGGGGATGTCCCGGCACGAAGCGCGCGAAGCGCTTGCCGAGCGCGCCGCGCGCCGCCGCAATCACGCTGCCTTTGACGCTGCCCACGTCGGTCACCACCGCCTGATCCGCCAGCGCCGGTCCGACCTCGCCGAGAATTTCCGCCATGCAGCTCACCGGCACCGCCAGCACCACCATATCGACATGGCGCACGGCGTCGGTCAGCGATACTTCCGCGCGATCGATCACGCCGAGCTCGACCGCCTGCTGCAGATTGCCAACGCTGCGGCCGTAGCCGACGATTTCATGTGCATAGCCCGCCACGCGCAGCGCGCGCGCCAGCGAACCGCCGATCATTCCGATGCCGACGATGCAGAGCTTATTGATCATGCATGATCTTCTTCAGCGCCGTGATGAAGCGCAGGTTTTCCTCGGGCAGGCCGATGGTAATGCGCAGATGATTCGGCATGCCGTAATTGGCCACCGGGCGCACGATCACGCCCGCGCGCAGCAGTCCCTCGTAAACTGGCGCGGCCGGGCGCCCGAAATCCACACACACGAAATTGCCGGCCGACGGAATGAATTTGAGCCCCAACGACTTGAATGCTCCGGCGAGCAACTGCATGCCCTCGCGATTGACCTGGGCGGCGCGCGCCACGTGCATCTCGTCACCCAGCGCCGCGGTGGCCGCGGCCAGCGCGGCGCTGTTCACGTTGAACGGCTGGCGCACGCGATTGAGCACGTCGGCCATCTCCGGGCTGGAGACAGCATAGCCCACGCGCAGCCCGGCCAGGCCGTAGACCTTGGAAAAAGTCCGCGTCGTGACCAGATGCGGATACTTGCCGACCCAGGCCACGCTGTTTGGATAATCCGCTTCGTTGACGTACTCGAAATACGCCTCGTCCACCGCCACCAGCACGTGCGCCGGCATTGACTGGATGAACGCCTCGAGCTCCCCGGCCCCGAGCCAGGTGCCGGTGGGATTGTTGGGGTTGGCGATGAATACCAGGCGCGTATGCGCGTTCACCGCGGCGCGCATGGCTGCAAGGTCATGGCCCCAGTTCTTGGCTTTGGTGATGACGGGTTTGGCGCCGACCGCGCGGGTCACGATGGGATAAACCGCGAAGGCATGCTCGGAGAACACGACTTCATTCTTCGGCTGCACGAAAGCGCGCGCCAGCAGTTCGAGGATGTCATTCGAACCGTTGCCGAGCGTGATGTTGCCGGGGAAAACACCGAGCTTGCGGGCCAGCGCCTGCTTCAGCGCGAAGCCGTTGCCGTCGGGATAACGGTGAATATCGCGCAACGCCTGGCGCGCCGCTTCCAGCGCGCGTGGGCTCGGACCGAGAGGATTCTCATTGCTCGCGAGCTTGATGGCGTTGGTGACGCCGTACTCGCGCTCGAGTTCCTCGATCGGTTTACCCGGTTGGTAGGGCGAGAGCCCCTGCACACCGGGAATCGCCAGGCGCAGGATATCCGCCGTCATGGCCGTCACAGCACCGCCCGCGGATAGGAACCGAGCCGCTTGAGGAACGCCGCTTCTTTCTCCAGTTCGGCCAGCGCCTTGGCCAACTTGCGGTCTTTCGCGTGACCATCGATGTCGATGAAGAACACATACTCCCACATGCTCTGACGCGACGGACGCGATTCGATGCGCGTCATGTTGATGCGGTTCTTGGCGAGCGGCGCGAGCAGCCGTTGCAGCGCGCCGGGCCGGTTGCGGCTGGACAACAGCAGGCTGGTCTTGTCGTTGCCGCTCGGCGCGGTCTCGAGCGTGCCGATCACGAGGAAGCGCGTGGTGTTGTCCGGACTGTCTTCGATATTGGAGGCAAACATCTTGAGGTCGTAAAGGCGCGCCGCTGAATCACCGGCGATCGCCATGGTACCGACATCCGCGGCCGCCATGCGTGCCGCCTCGGCGTTGCTCGCCACCGCCGCGCGCTCGACGCCGGGCAGGTTGGCGTCCAGCCACTCGCGGCACTGCGCCAGCGACTGCTGGTGCGAAACCACGCGCCGCGCGCCGGAAGGATTGTCGCCCTTGCCGAGCAGATGATGGTGGATGCGCAGCTCGACTTCGCCGCAAATCTTGAGCGGCGAGGTTATGAACATGTCGAGCGTGTGATTGATCACGCCCTCGGTGGAGTTCTCCACCGGCACCAGGCCGAACTGGGCGCTGCCGGATTCCACTTCGCGGAACACCTCGTCGATGGCCGCGAGCGGCGCGGTTTCGACGAAGTGGCCGAAGTGCTTGAGCGCCGCCTCCTGCGTGAACGTCCCCTCGGGTCCGAGAAACGCGACACGCAGGCGCGATTCGAGCGCGAGGCAGGCGGACATGATCTCGCGGAACAGCCGCGCGACGGCCTCCTCGGACAACGGGCCGTGGTGGCGCGCCAGCACGTTGCGCAACACCTCGGCCTCGCGCTCCGGGCGGTAGAAGTTGTTGCCGCCTTCCTGCTGCTTGGTTTCGGCGATTTCCTGTGCCAGTCGCGCGCGCTCGTTGATCAGCGCCTGGAGCCTGACGTCCAGCGCGTCAATTTTTTCGCGCAGGATTTTTATCTGCGCCCCGGCTCCGCCGTTTTTGCTTTTTTTGCCCATATCCTCAGATGATGCGCACCATCAGCACGCCCGCGATACCCGCCACCTTCTGACGCACATCTTCCGTTATCGGGCTGTCGAGGTCCACCACCGTGTACGCGTAATCGGCGCGCGAGCGGTTGACCATGTCATGGATATTGAGCTTGGCCTGCCCCAGGGTTTCGGAAATCAGGCCGAGCATGTTCGGTACGTTGGCATTGGCCACGACCAGGCGGTAGGCTGTTTCGCGCGCTGCCACCACGTCGGGAAAGTTCACGCTGTAGCGTATGTTGCCGTTGGTCAGGAAATCCTTCACCTGCTCCGCCACCATGATCGCGCAATTGTCCTCGGCCTCGGCGGTCGAGGCGCCCAGGTGCGGCAAGGTGATCACGCGCTCGTGGTTCTTGAGCAGGTTGCTCGGAAAGTCGCAGACGTAGCCGTACACCTTACCGGACTTGATCGCGGCGCTGACCGCGGCGTCGTCCACGATACCCTCGCGCGCGAAATTGAGGATGATGACGCCGTCCTTCATAAGCTTGAGGCGTTCGGCATTAATAAGATTCTTCGTCGACTCCATGAACGGCACGTGAAAGGTCACGAAGTCGGCGGCGCGCAGCGCCTCGTCCACGGTGTTCGCCTTCTTCACGTCAGACGACAACTGCCACGCGCCCTCGACGGTCAGGCCGGGGTCGAAGCCGATCACCTTCATGCCGAGCGCGAGGCCCATGTTGGCGACGTTGCGCCCGATGGCGCCGAGGCCGACGACCGCCAGAGTGCGGCCGGGTAGTTCAAAGCCCGCGAAATTCTTCTTGCCGGCTTCCACCGCCTTGCTGATCTCGGCGTCCGAACCGGAAAGCCCGCGCGAGAATTCCCACGCTGGGCCGATGCGACGGCAGGCCAGCAGCATGCCCGCCAGCACCAGCTCCTTCACCGCGTTGGCGTTGGCACCGGGCGCGTTGAACACCGGGATGCCCATCCGGGTCAGCTTCTCGACCGGGATGTTGTTCACGCCCGCGCCGGCGCGGCCGACGGCCTTGAGGCTCTTCGGGATTTCCATGTCGTGCATCTTGAAGGAACGCAGCAGGATCGCATCCGGCTCCTTCGTGTCGTTGGAGACCTGGAACTGTTCCTGCGGCAGGCGCGCCAACCCGAGCGGAGAGATGTTGTTGAGCGTTTGAATCTTGAACATTATTAACCTTGCTGCTTCATGAAATTCCGCATGTAGGCGATCAGCGCGTCCACGCCGGCCTCGGGCATGGCGTTGTAGATGCTCGCGCGCATGCCGCCGACCGAGCGGTGCCCCTTGAGCTGCACCAGGCCCGCCGCCTTCGTGCCCTTGAGGAAGGGTTCGTCGAGCGCCGCGTCCTTGAGCGTGAACGGCACGTTCATCCACGAGCGGCTGTGTTTTTCCACCGGGTTCTTGTAGAAGCCGCCGGTCGAATCGATATAGGCGTAAAGCTTCCCGGCCTTGTGCTGGTTGACCTCGCCCATGGCCTTGAGCCCGCCCTTTTTCAGCAGCATCTCGAACACCAGCCCGGCGATGTACCACGCGTAGGTCGGCGGCGTGTTGTACATCGAGCCGTTGTCGGCGTGAATCTTGTAATCGAACATCGAGGGTGTTCCGGGCAGCGCCTGACCGAGCAGGTCCTCGCGCACGATCACGATCGTCAGCCCCGCCGGGCCGATGTTTTTCTGCGCCCCGGCGTAGATCAAAGCAAATTTCGTCACGTCGACCGGACGCGACAGTATCGTCGAGGACATGTCCGCCACCAGCGGCACGCTTCCCGTCTGCGGCACAAAGCTGAATTCCACGCCACCAATGGTTTCGTTCGGCGTGTAGTGCACGTAGGCCGCGTCGGGGTCGAGCTTCCAGTCCTTCTGCGGCGGCGCGGTGGTGAAGTTGGTCGGCTCGGCGGTGGCGGCGACGTTCACGCCGCAGAATTTTTTCGCTTCCTTGATCGCCTTCTTCGACCACTCGCCGGTATTGATGTAATCGGCGGATTTTTTGCCGCGCAGCAGATTCATCGGCACCATGGCGAACTGCGCCGAGGCCCCGTCTTGCAGGAACAGCACCTTGTAGTTCGCCGGGATGTTCATGAGCGCACGCAGATCGGCCTCGGCTTTCTCCGCGATGGCGATGAACTCCTTGCCACGATGACTCATCTCCATCACCGACATGCCGCTGCTGTGCCAGTCGAGCAGTTCGTCTTGCGCCTGATGCAGCACTTCCTCCGGCAACACCGCCGGGCCCGCACTGAAATTGAATATTCGTGTCATGGGATCAATTCACCTTGTCATGCTTTGAATGATAAAAACGTTTACTCGTCTTCGGATTCCGCGACCCTCTCCAAACCGGCGAGATGCTCGCCCTCTTCGAGCCCGATCAGAGTGACGCCCTGGGTGTTGCGTCCGACGATGGAAATTTCCTTCACGCGCGTGCGGATCAATGTGCCGCCGCTGGTGATCAGCATCGCCTGATCGTCGTCGCCGACCACGCAGGCGCTGATGACGGCGCCATTGCGCTCGTTCACCTGGATCGAGATCACGCCCTGACCGCCGCGGCGGTGTTTCGGGTAATCCTCGAGCGGCGTGCGTTTGCCGTAGCCATTCTTCGTTGCCGTCAGCACCGTGGTGGCGCCGCTCACTGCGTCCGGGCAGGCGATGATCAGAGCGATGACCGACTGGTCCTTCTGCAACATGATGCCGCGCACGCCGCGCGCGGTGCGACCCATGGGCCGCACGTCTTCTTCGGCGAAACGCACCACCTTGCCGGTATCGCTGAACAGCAGGATGTTGCACTTGCCATTGGTCAGGCCGACACCGACCAGGCGGTTGCCCGCTTTGAGTTCGATGGCGCGGATGCCGTTGGAACGCGGACGGGTGAATTCCGTGAGTTCGGTCTTTTTCACCGTGCCGTCGGACGTGGCCATGAACACATAACCGCCCTGCGCGAAGTCCTTCACCGGCAGGATGGCGCTGACATGCTCGCCCTCGTCGAGCGACAGCAGGTTCACGATCGGCTTGCCGCGCGCGCCGCGCCCGGCCTGGGGAATCTCGTACACCTTCTTCCAGTACACCTTGCCCAGGCTGGTAAAGCACAGAATCGTGGCGTGGGTGCTGGCGATCAGCAGCTTGTCCACGAAATCCTCTTCCTTCATGCTGGTCGCGGTCTTGCCGCGGCCGCCGCGGCGCTGCGCGCGGTAGGCGGTCAGCGGCTGGGACTTGATATAGCCGGCGTGCGACATGGTCACGACCACGTCCTCGTCGGCGATCAAATCCTCCATCGACAGGCTCACGCGGCTCTGCACGATCTCGGTGCGGCGCTTGTCGCCGTACTGGTCGCGGATCGCGATCAGTTCGTCGCGGATCACCTTCATCAGGCGTCCGGGGTTTCCGAGAATATCGAGCAGGTCGGCGATGGTCTTGAGGATATCGCCGTATTCGCTGCGCAGCTTCTCCTGCTCGAGGCCGGTGAGGCGGTGCAACCGCAGATCGAGAATCGCCTGCGCCTGCACTTCCGTCAGGCGATAGCCCTTCGCGGTCAACCCGTAAATCTTTTCCAGTCCTTCCGGCCGCGTCAGGTCGGCGGCGCCCGCCGCCAGCATCTTGGTCACGAGCTTCGCCGGCCAGGTGCGCGCGAGCATTTTCACGCGCGCGTCGTCCGGGTCCTTGGCCGCCTTGATCAGTGCGATCATCTCGTCGATGCTCTCGAGCGCAACCGCCAGGCCTTCGAGGACATGCGCGCGGTCGCGCGACTTGCGCAGATCGTAGATCGAGCGCCGCGTGACGACTTCGCGCCGATGGCGCAGGAAGGCTTCGAGCAGTTCCTTGAGATTGAGCAGGCGCGGCTGGCCGTTGACCAGCGCCACCGTGTTGATGCCGAACACACTCTGCATCGCGGTGTGTTCGTAAAGATTGTTGAGAATCACGTCGCTGACCGCGCCGCGCTTGAGATCGATCACCATGCGCATGCCGGACTTGTCCGACTCATCGCGCAGCTCGGCGATGTCCTCGATCTTGCCTTCCTGCACCAGTTCGGCGATGCGTTCGAGCAGCAGCGCTTTGTTCACCTGGTACGGCAATTCGGTGACGACAATAGACTGGCGCCCGCGCTTCTCCTCGGTCTCGATCGTCACCCGCGCGCGCACGTATACCCGCCCGCGCCCGGTGCGATAGGCCTCGTGAATGCCGTCGACGCCGGTGATGATCCCCGCGGTCGGAAAATCCGGGCCGGGGATATGCTTCATCAGCCCGTCGATCGTGATGTTCTCGTCGTCGATGAGCGCGAGACAGGCGCTGATAACCTCATTCAGGTTGTGCGGCGGGATGTTGGTCGCCATGCCGACCGCGATGCCCGAGGAACCGTTGATCAGCAGGTTCGGCAGCTTGGTCGGCATCACCAGCGGCTCGTGCTCGCTGCCGTCGTAGTTCGGGCCGTAGTCGACCGTTTCCTTGTCGAGGTCGGCGAGCATCTCTTGCGCGATGCGCGCCATGCGGATTTCGGTGTAACGCATCGCCGCCGGGGCGTCGCCGTCCACCGAGCCGAAGTTGCCCTGGCCGTCGATCAGCATGTAGCGCAGCGAGAAGTCCTGCGCCATGCGCACGATGGTGTCGTACACCGCCGTGTCGCCGTGGGGGTGGTATTTACCGATGACGTCACCGACCACGCGCGCGGATTTCTTGTAGGGCTTGTTCCAGTCGTTGTTGAGCACGTGCATGGCGTACAGGACGCGCCGGTGCACCGGCTTCAGGCCGTCGCGCACGTCCGGCAGCGCCCGGCCCACGATCACGCTCATGGCGTAATCGAGGTAGGAGCGTTTCATCTCGTCTTCGAGATTGACCGGAATGGTTTCTTTGGCGAATTGTTCCATGTCGAAATCAGTTAACCGATCACGGTTAACTTATTGATAAATAACTTATAAGTAATTGTTTTTCTGCCTGATCCGGAACCGGTGGAAGCGCGGAATTCTAGCACGCCTACCCCCCTATCTGCACTTAAAAACCGGGGGCTTGGACGGCGCGAGAGACGGTAAAAACCAGCTTAAATCAGGCTTGTTTAGCGCTACTTTTTCATCATCGCGACCATCTTGTCGCGGGTGGGGTTCGTGACCACGCCTTTTTCAGTCACGATGGCGTCAATCAGCTCCGCCGGAGTGATATCGAAGGCTGGATTCCAGGCCTTGGCGCCCTCGGGCGAGGTGCGCGTGCCGCCGTAATTCAACACCTCCGACTCGGCGCGGGTCTCGATGGGGATGCCGTTGCCGTCCGGGGTGGACAGATCCACGGTGCTGGTGGGCGCCACCACCATGAACTTCACCTTATGGTAGCGCGCGGCCACCGCCGTCATATAAGTACCAATCTTGTTGGCGGTATCGCCATTAGCCGCGATGCGGTCGGCGCCGACGATGACCCATTTCACCTTGCCCTGCTTCATTAAATAGGTCGCGGCGCTGTCGGCCAGCAACGTCACCGGGATGCCCTCCTGCACCAGCTCCCACGCCGTCAGGCGCGCGCCCTGGAGCCAGGGGCGGGTCTCATCAGCGTACACGTCCTTGATCCGCTTCGCAGCGTAACCGGAACGCACCACACCCAGGGCCGTACCGTAGCCGCCGGTCGCGAGCGCGCCAGTGTTGCAGTGCGTCAGCACCCCGCTGCCCGGATCGATCAACGCCGCGCCCAGTTCACCCATGTGCCGGTTGGCAGCGATGTCCTCGGCGTGGATGCGTTGCGCTTCCGCCAACAGCCGCGGCACCGGATCGCCCGCAATGCCGGCATGGATGAGGCCGCGCATATGCTCCACCGCCCAGCGCAGATTCACCGCCGTCGGACGCGCTTCAGCCAGGAGATTCAAATCCGCCTGAATCGCCTTCTGCCAGCCGCCGGGGTTCTCCTTATAACGGTCCCGCGCCGCCAGCACCACGGCATAGGCCGCGGTCACGCCGATCGCCGGCGCCCCGCGTACCACCATGTCCGTGATCGCCTTGGCGCTTTCCGGGAGATGATCGAGATATAAATGTTCGAATTTGCCGGGGAGGATGCGCTGGTCGATGAGCTTGAGCCGGCCGTTTTCCCATTCGACGGCGCGGATTTTGTCGTAAGCGATGGCGTTCATGGGGGTGGCGGGCATGGGCAGGAGTATACCGTATCGTAATCTCCGCGGAAGCGGGACAAAAACGTTGCTGTCATTCCCGCGAAGACGGCCCTAATCTTCGCCGTCATCTCCGCGAAAGCGGAGATCCAGGTTTTGAATGTCTCGCGCGCTTTGCGCGCGATCTCAAAAGCTAATTGCGGGTGGCTCCGCCCCTGTACCCTGGGTGACTCTTCTTTGCTTGTCCAAAGAAAAGTCACCAAAAGAAACGACACCCCGGAGCGCACGCCGGCTTCGCCGGTCCCCTCCGTTCCTCGCCCCACCGGGCGCTCGCCAACTCGCCGGGCGCATACTACGCGCCTCGGGCTCAAACACGGGCTCGCTTGAATACTCCCGGCGGGGCGGCGGTACTCGGCGTGCGCTACGGGGTGGGTTAGCAAAACCTTCTCAATGCTCAGCATACATTGATAGGAAGCAAAATTATTTTGCCCGGAAGAATTTATTGAGCCTGGCCACTTTAATTTTCCGCTCCTAATTGTCTGGTTCTCGGGTCACAATTGTGCTTCTTATTCTCTGAATTTGCCGTTCCTGCGCAGCAACAAGTTCTTCAACACTTACACCTTTCGCCGTTTCTTCTGTTGGATATACGATGTTCTCGCGACGATGAATCTTATAGAAATACCAAAGTATTGCATTGAAGTAAGTCCTGAATTGCAAATGTGTCTGCCGAATCGTATCGCCTAAATTGGCTTTGAACCACGGACAGTTTCGAAGAAACTTGGCATCAATAATACCATTACGATGGGCTATCACATTCCGCACTTCCGACAGTTCAAGAAGCACTTTTTTCACGCCCTCATCTACAGGGCCTCCTAAACCTATCGCATTGAAAACTGCTTCGTATCTACCTACACCTGCTTTTAGTGGAACGTTAAGATCGCTGATGAGAAGATTAAACAACAGCTCTGCACGTCTAGCAGATGAGGATTGCAGAAACTCAACTAGAGGGCCCTGTAACTTTCGGATAATCGGCATCTCTCCAATGCTTTGGTTATTTTCAATCAAGCGCAGGACGAAATCTTCTACAAAGATCTCAAGTATCGAGTAGAGTCGAAGTGCAGCAAAGCCAAATAGATAAGGAAAACCTTGCTCGAATTGCCGTTGTGCAAACTGTTGATTACTCTGTACAACAGATGAGAGTTCGGAGGAATCCTTCAGTTGCTTTTGTTCAGTAGTGGAGACGAATTTTTCTAATTCTGGCCTAAACTGCACGAAAGAGATGCCGGCCATGCGCACATCTACGAATCCTGTCAGATCATAAAGAGCGCTGATAGCACGCCCGAATGGAGAATTCTCCTTGTTAGTACTTGTCATTGTCATATCACAATAAACCGCGTTCAAGGGGGCAGTGTACTTGAAAGCATGAGGTCGCTTTAGTTTTCAATTATTTCGATTCCTCGATTCCGATCTGGGTTTGACACGCTCGTAATATTTGCTGCGTTCAAGCTTCTTGAAGTCAGAACGCTTGTACTCCGCTCGAAGCTTATCAGGGGCAGGTTTAACCTTCTTCATACAAGTAAATCGCCGCTGAAGACGGCTCGACCAGTCAGTCTACTTCAAGCTGCGGCTAATATGGCTTTTCGGACAGATTGGGGCAGGGATACCGGAACAAAGAAACTCTCAGGGTACAAATAGTCTTCTCCGGACTCGTTAACAATGCGGATTTGATCATGCTTTGCAGCCGCGGAATCAGGAATGGCGACATATATTTTTCTTTTCTCAAGCGACGCGGCATAGCCTTTGTTCCGCACGCAAATAACCAGATGCCTTGGCGATGTATGTGATCTTGTCATAGCGTTTCACGCTTGTGTCATGCTGCCACGCCGTAACACCCTATTTCGCCAATTGCGGTGCTGTCGGAACGCGAAGGATGGTTATTTCACCGTCTTGATGATCTCAATTTCCTTCTTGAGCAGATCATTGACGAGGTCGGAGAGTTCCATCCCATTGGCATCAGCCTTAGCAGCAAGGAAGGTCTCTATCTTCTTGTCGAGATAGACCGGCAGCCGGAAGACTGCATTGGGGCTATGGAATTTCCCCCGAACACCCTTGCTGAAATCGTATCGTCGCTTCATGGCATCATCTGATTATCAAGTTGTTAATGTGGTGCATCCTCGTAATCGCGGATTTCCTGAGTATCCGCCTTGCGCGTCGAAATAATCCGAATCCGGACTTGGGTGGTGGTAATCGTCTCATACGTATGGACGACAACCAAATATTGTCCATTTTCAGCTCGACCCAACGTGGCCCAACGTTCCTCGTTCTCGCTGTGCTCACCGTCATAAATAGTCAATGCCAGCGGATCCCGAAATACACTGGTAGCCAATTGAAAGCCCACCTTGTGCTTGGATAGATTGGTTCCTGCTTTCTTTTCGTCCCATTCAAAATGATAGACGATTTTGGTGGTCACGCGCCGCTATCCTGATCGACATTTAGCTTCCGCACCGAATAAGGCGTCGGCAATAATTGCTGCTTTCCCGGTTTATGCCGGTGCTTTCGAATCGCTGATAGCATTCAGGCATCGTCGCAAAGCAAATAATACTCGTCAAGAATTGCTTAATTAATACGGTATACTCCCCTCGCCCAACGCCCGAAATAACAACCCATGCAAACCATCGACACCTTAATAAACGCCCGCTGGGTGATACCCGTCGAGCCCGACGGGCAGACGCTGGACCACCACAGCATCGCCGTCCACGGCGGAAAAATCGTCGAAGTTCTGCCCACGGCGAATGCCGCGAAGAAATATCGCGCGACGGAGACCATCGACCTGCCGCAACATGCCCTGATCCCGGGCCTCGTCAACGCGCACACACATTCTGCGATGAGCCTGTTCCGCGGTCTCGCGGACGATCTGCCGCTCATGGATTGGCTCAACCATCACATCTGGCCGGCGGAGGCGAAGTGGGTCAGCCCCGATTTCGTGCGCGACGGCACCGAGCTCGCTATCGCCGAGATGCTGAAGAGCGGCACTACCTGCTTCAGCGACATGTATTTCTTCCCCGACGTCACGGCGCGTGTGTGTCACGACGCCGGCATGCGCGCCTGCATCGGTCTGATCATGATCGATTTCCCGAGCGCCTGGGCGCAGAACGCGGATGAATATCTGCACAAGGGGTTGAAGCTGCACGATGAGCTGCGCAACAGCGAACTCGTCAGCACCGCCTTCGCGCCGCACGCGCCGTACACGGTCTCGGACACGCCGTTCGAGAAAATCCGCATGTACGCCGATGAGCTGGACATTCCGGTTCACATGCACGTGCACGAAACCGCGCACGAAGTCGAGGCCGGCATGAAACAACACGGCATGCGGCCGCTGGCACGGCTCGTGAATCTCGGCCTGGTCGGGCCGCGACTGATCGCGGTGCACATGACCCAACTGATACCGGCGGAAATCGAATTGCTGGCGCAGGCCAACGTCAGCGTCGTCCACTGTCCGGAATCGAATCTCAAACTCGCGAGCGGCTTCTGCCCGGTGCAGGCGCTGGTGAAGGCCGGCGTGAACGTGGCGCTCGGCACCGACGGCGCGGCGAGCAACAACAGTCTCGACATGCTGGAAGAGATGCACCTCGCCGCCCTGCTCGCCAAGGGCGTGAGCGGCGACGCCACCGCGATCCCGGCACGCATGGCACTGCGCATGGCGACGCTGAACGGCGCCAAGGCGCTGGGGATCGAGGCACGCACCGGTTCGCTGACGGCGGGCAAGGCGGCCGACATGACGGCGATCGACCTGTCCACCCTCAGCAGCCAGCCGGTTTACGACCCGGTATCGCAGGTCGTCTATGCCACCACGCGCGAACAGGTCACGGACGTGTGGGTGAACGGCAAACGCCTGCTGGCCGATCACCACCTGACCACGCTGGACGAAGTGGCCCTGTGGGACAAAGCACAGGCGTGGCGTGATAAGATACAGGCCGAATAGACAGGATTAACAGATGGTGAGATCGCGCATAAAGCGCGCGATACCATTTAAAGCTCTGGATCTCCGCCTCCGCGGGGATGACATTTGGATTCCCGCTGAAGCTTGCCCTCGAATGGGGTAATTGGGGGCGGGAATAACAGCATCTCAATTTAGCGTTGTGACCCGATGGCCCAAACCTCACAAAACGTCGACCCGGACGAGATCGCCAAATTCGCGCAGCTCGCGGCGCGCTGGTGGGACCCGCATAGCGAGTTCAAGCCGCTGCACGAGATCAACCCGCTGCGCCTCAACTATATTAATGATCGCGTCGGGCTTAAGGACAAGACCGTGCTCGACATCGGCTGCGGCGGCGGCATCCTCGCCGAGAGCATGGCCGCGCATGGCGCCCGCGTGACGGGCATCGATCTGGGCGAGGCGCCGCTCGCGGTGGCCAAGCTGCATCTCAAGGAATCGGGACTCAAGGTCGATTACCGCTACATCAGCGCCGAGGACCTCGCGCGCGAACAACCCGAAGCCTTCGACGTCGTGACCTGCATGGAGATGCTCGAGCACGTGCCCGACCCGGCCTCGACCATCGCCGCCTGCGCCAAGCTGGTCAAACCCGGCGGTCAGGTGTTCTTCTCCACCATCAACCGCAATCCCAAGTCGTGGCTGTTCGCGATTGTGGGAGCGGAATACGTTTTGAATCTTCTCCCGAAGGGCACGCACGAGTACCTGAAATTCATCATGCCCTCGGAGCTCGAAGGCTGGGCGCGGCACGCGGGCCTGACCATGCGCGAGCTGATCGGCATGCATTACAACCCGCTAACGCGCGCCTACCGGCTGGGACGTGGCGTGGACGTGAACTACATCGCCTACACCACGCGCGGTGAGTAGAAAACCCCCTCACCCTACCCTCTCCTCCTTTCAGGGGGAGAGGGAGTAATGAACATGACTCATAAGATTCGCACGGTGTTGTTCGACCTCGACGGCACGCTGGCAGACACCGCGCCGGATCTGGCGCAGGCGTTGAACACGCTGCTGGTCGAGCAAGGCAAGCAGGCGCTGCCCTACGAAACCATCCGTCCCGAGGTGTCGCACGGCGCGACGGCGCTGATCAAGCTCGGCTTTGGTGTGGAACCCGGCGACGCCGGTTTCGACCGGCTGCGCGAACGGTTTCTCGCGCTCTATTCCGCCGATCTCTGCCGGCACACGAAACCCTTCACCGGCATCGAATCGCTGCTGCAGTTGTTGCAGAAGCAAGGCATCAACTGGGGCATCGTCACCAACAAGCCGGCGTTCCTGACCGATCCGCTGGTGGCGGGACTCAATCTCTCGCCCGCGCCGGCGTGCGTGGTGAGCGGCGACACCGTCGCCAACCGCAAGCCGCATCCCGAACCCATGCTGCTGGCCTGCACGCAGGCGGGCAGCCAGCCGCGCGAATGCCTGTACGTGGGCGACGCCGAGCGCGACATCCAGGCCGGCCGACACGCCGGCATGAAGACGCTGGTGGCGCTGTTCGGGTACATTAGCAAGAATGAAACACCGCAGAACTGGGGCGCCGACGGCATGATCCACACTCCGCTCGAAATTCTCGACTGGCTGACAGGCAATGTCTAACGCCGTCACACTTATTATCGTCGGCACCGTCATACTGCTGGCGGGTGCGCTCGGTTGGTTTGTCGCGCACCTGCGCACGCAGAAGCGCGTGACGGAACTCGCCACCACGCTCGAACTGGAGCGCAAGGCGGCGCAGGAAAAACTCGCCGGACTCGAGCAGACCTTTGTCGCCCTCTCCCACCGCGCGCTGAAGGAAAACAACACCGCGTTCCTGCAGCTCGCGCAGGAATCCTTGAAGCAATTCCACGTGCAGGCCAAGGGCGACCTCGAGCTGAAGGAGAAAGCGGTCGAGAACCTGATCAAGCCGGTGCGCGAGGCGCTGGAGAAGACCGAGCAGCAGATTCGCCTGATGGAAAACGAACGCAAGCAGGCGTACGGCTCGCTCACCAAGCATCTCGAAACCATGACCCAGACCCAGCAACTGCTGCAAGGCGAGACGCGCAATCTGGTGCAGGCGCTGCGCCGCCCGGAAGTGCGCGGTCAGTGGGGCGAGCTGACGCTCAAGCGCATGGCGGAACTGGCCGGGATGGTGGAGTACTGCGATTTCTTCGAGCAGGAACAGACGAGCACCGAGGACGGCCGGTTGCGCCCCGACATGATCGTGCGCATGCCCGGCGGGCGCGAGATCGTGGTGGACGTGAAGACGCCACTCGATGCTTATTTAAGTGCTGTTGAGGCGACCGACCTCGAAGTGCGCAAAAAGTTTCTTGAGCACCATGCGCGCAAGGTGCGTGAGCGTGTCAAGGAACTCGCGGCCAAGGCCTACTGGGATCAGTTCAAGAACGCGCCTGACTTTGTGGTACTGTTTATTCCGGGCGAGCAGTTCCTCGGTGCCGCGCTGGATATAGACCGCGACCTCTTTGAAGATGCCCTGCGGCAGAAGATTATTCTTTCCACTCCCACCAATTTCATCGCTTTGCTTCGTACCGTCGCCTACGGCTGGCGGCAGGAAAGCCTCACGGCCAATGCCGAGCACATCCGCGACGTCGGCGAGGAACTCTACGCGCGGCTCGCCACCTTCAGCGAACACCTCATGAAACTCGGGCGCAGCCTGAACGGCGCGGTGGCCGATTACAACAAGACCGTCGGCTCCTACGAGGCCAAGCTGCTGCCCGGCGCGCGCAAGTTTTCCGAAATGGGCGTGGGTGGAGACAAGGCGCTGGATGAGCCCGAGCGAATCGACAAGGCGGTGCGTGACGTGCAGCAAGGCTAGACTTCGCGCAAGGATGGATCGGTCCGCGGCGTGCTATATTTTGGCTGACGCCGCCATTGATGATGACACTGACCACGCGACATAACGTGATACCCGAACAGGCCAAGAATACGGACGAACAGCCGCTGCTGTTGCTGGTGGAAGACTCCCCGACGACCACGGCGCTGCTGTCGAAATATTTCGGCGGCAATTTCCGCCTGTTGCACGCCAGCGACGGGGTGGAAGCCTGGGAGATACTCGCGAAAAATCCGGAAATCGCGCTCGTCATCACCGACATCAACATGCCAAACATGACGGGACATCAGCTGCTGGTGAAGATCCGCAAAAACGATGACGGTCACTACAAGAATCTCCCGGTGATTGTCATGACCACCTTCGAAGACAACACGGACCGCAACCTCGCGTTTCTGAACGGCGCGAACGATTTCATCACCAAGCCGATCGACGAGATGGAGTTGCTGGCGCGCGTGAACGTGCACTACCGGCTGGCGCAAACCATTCGCGAGCTCGAAGCCAGCAAGATGGCACTGGCGGAACTGGCGACCACCGATCCGCTGACCCGGATCAGGAACCGGCGCGCCTTTTTCGAAAACGGCGCCAAGGCGCTGGCACTGGCGCGGCGTTACGTATCGGACCTGTCCGTGATCTTGATCGACATCGATCATTTCAAGAAAATCAACGATAGCCATGGACATCAGGCCGGCGACGAGGCGCTCGTCATGGTCGCGCATATCCTGACGGAACTGACCCGCGGCGTGGACACGGTGGCGCGCATCGGCGGAGAGGAATTCGCCATCCTGCTGCCGGATACCAACCGTCTGGGCACGGCGGTGCTGGCGGAACGCATCCGCGCGTCCATCGAGCGGGAGCAGTTCATCGTCGGCGACAAGATCGTGCCCATCACCGTCAGTATCGGCATCGCCTCGTTTGGCGTGGACCCCGGGGACGGTATCGACCAGCTGCTGGGAGTGGCGGACAACCGTCTCTATATGGCCAAGAACAACGGGCGCAACCGCATCTGCGTCAACGACGAAGGCAAATCAACGTTCGCCTGAGTCGACCGCCTAGCCGCCGGTTCCGAGACGATCGGGCACTGGGAATTACTTCTTCAGCTTATCCCTGACCGGCTTGGTGGCGTCGTGGATCGCTTCCTTGGTGTCCTCGATCATCTCGCCGGTGCGTTCCTTGACGCGCTCGGTGATGTCGGGCTTGGCGGCGAACGGATTGCTGAGCAGCGGCACGTCCTTGCCGAAGTTGATACCCAGCGGAAAGGAAACGATCAGACCCAGCACCAAACCGATAAAGAATTTCTTCATGACGCCCTCTCTGTTTTGATCCTGGCGACATCATAATAAGTAATGCCGTTCCTGGCCACTGCGCGGCGGCGCCGCTTGCGTTACAATCCGCGGGCCGTGCCACCGCGACGGCACATAACCACCGGAATCTCCCTGTCCATCCATGCCGCGTTACATCCCCGCACCTGACCTGCTCGCCGCGCGCCACATTCTCGTCACCGGTGCCGGCGATGGCATCGGACGCGCGGCGGCACTGGCTTTCGCGGCGCACGGGGCGAGCGTGATCCTGCTGGGCCGCACCGCCTCCAAGCTGGAAAAGGTATACGACGAAATCGAAAAGCGCGGCGGGCCACAGGCGGCGATTCTGCCGCTGGACCTCGCCCAGGCTACGCCGTCACATTACGAACAGGTGGCGCAGACCATCGAAAAGGAATTCGGCCGTCTCGACGGACTGCTGCACAACGCCGCCGACGCCGGCACGCTGACGCCGATGGAACTCTATGAGCCGGACATGTGGTATCGCGTGATGCAGGTGAACCTGCACGCCGCCTGGTTGCTCACGTGCGCCTGTCTGCCGTTGCTGCGGAAAGCCGGGGATGCCTCGATTGTTTTCACCACCGCCGACGTCGGCCGTGAAGGGCGCGCCTACCGCGGCGCCTACGGCGTGTCGTGTTTCGGCCTCGAAGGACTGATGCAGATCCTGGCCGCCGAACTCTCCTCCGGGGAAAATCTCCGCGCCAACAGCCTGAATCCCGGCGCGGTGCGCACCGGCATGCGCGCCCGCGCCTATCCCGGCGAAAATCCCCGGACCCTGCCCACGCCGGAGGACATCATGCCCGCCTATCTCTATCTGTTCGGACCCGACAGCCGCGACGTGAACGGCCGGGCGTTGAACGCCGACGATTTTCTGAAATAGCGTCTCCTGATACTGTTTGCGCCCGTCACCGGCGGAAAAAACCTGGGTGGACATGATGGCATTCGGGAAAACGGGGCGATGCGCGCCGGATCAATCCCACACTGTTTCCGTGGTGTACAGCGCCGCCGGGTGCTCTTATAGTAATACGCAACATGGAACCCAGACTGATCGACCCCTTCAACCGGACAATTGAATACGTCCGCCTGTCTGTCACCGATCGTTGCGATCTGCGTTGCGTGTATTGCCTGCCGGCGGACTATCGGGATTTTGCCGAACCGGAACACTGGCTCACATTCGACGAGATCGAGCGCGCGATACGCGCCTTCACCGAACTCGGCGTGCGCCGCGTGCGCCTCACCGGCGGCGAACCGCTGACGCGCCACCATCTGCCCGATCTGGTCGCGCGACTGCACGCGCTGCCGCATCTGGAGGATCTGTCCCTCAGCACCAACGCCGTGCAACTGAAAAAACACGCGCAGGCCCTGTTTCAGTCCGGCGTGCAGCGCATCAACGTCAGCCTCGATTCGCTCAAGCCCGAACGCTTCACCGCCATCACCCGCGGCGGAAAACTGAACAAGGTGCTGGATGGGCTGGCGGCCGCGCGCCAAACCGGCATGCGTCCGATCAAGATCAACATGGTGGTGATGAAGGACGTCAACGACGGCGAAATCGAGGACATGGTGCAATTCTGCATCGAGCAGGACTTCACGCTGCGGCTGATCGAGACCATGCCCATGGGCGACACTGGCCGCTCCGCCAGCAATCATTACATGAGTCTCGAAGTTGTCCGCCGCCGGCTGGCGGAACGATTCGAACTGGTGCCGACAGTCATGCCCGGCGGCGGTCCCGCGCGTTACGTGAGCGTGGCCGGCACGAATCTGCGCATCGGTTTCATCACGCCGATCTCGCAGCACTTCTGCGCCGGCTGCAACCGTGTGCGCCTGTCCGCGGATGGCGCACTTTATCTCTGCCTCGGCCAGGAAGACAAGATGGAATTGCGTCCGTTGCTACGACGGGGAATCGGCGATGAGGAATTGAAAAACGCGATCCGGACGGCGATCGCGCGCAAACCGGAAAAACACGATTTTCGCGAACAGCCTCAGAAAATCGTCCGGTTCATGTCACTGACCGGTGGCTAGAGGGCCCTAAGTCCTTCGTCTCGCCGTTCGGCCTGAGCTTGTCGAAGACCGAACGGCGAGCTCAGGACAAACTTCTCGAAAGGTGAACGGGAAACACCATGAATGTTGGGCGATTCGTCCGTTCATGGTTCGACAGGTCTGTTCTGAGTGAAATCGAAGGGCTCACCACGAACGGGCTTAATAAAAAATTTCCTACGAGGAGCGGCGACTCTCGATCAGGTGCTTGATCATCCTGTCTTCGAGTTCAATGCGCGAGGCAAGTTTTTCGCCGAGCCGTGACAGGTCGTCGGCAAACGACAGGCCGATCTCGCAGTGATCGCCGCAATCGTATTTGTCGTTGAAATCCAGCGCCGCCTCGGTGGAGTTGGCGATCTGCGGATAAAGATTTTCGGCCAGGGTGGACACCTGCTGCCGGCGTTCGGTGCCGTTGACGATACGCTCGTAGAGACTGAAATGGCCGGCGGCGATGTAATCCACCAGCACCTGGCAGAACTTCTGAAGCATTTCCTGCGAAGGCTTGGTGCGTGAATTCTTGCCGTTCTTGCTGTTCTTGTAGGGTTCGAGCCCGGCCATCTGGCAGTACAGTGCCAGCATCTCGGTCCGCTCGGTAATCAGTTTCTGCACCGTCTCCTGGGTGACGGCGCGGCGTTCCGCGATTCTGGCTCGATGCTGTGTCGTTTGTTTCTGATGTTCCGTTGTCATGGTCCCGTTTCCCGTGTCCCCTCGTGAGGGCGAAACTATACGCCCTCGGCACCGGTTTGTTAACTCCGTCAACTCAAACAAAAATACGCGGCGTCATCCGGCGAATATCATCCGGGAAGACCGGGTAATCGGCCCTTGACATCGCGTAACATCCGCTGCAACCCTCCCTTGCCCATGCGCTTCATCATCTTCTGCATCTGATCGAATTGCTTGAGCAGGCGGTTCACGTCCTGCACCTGCGTACCCGAACCGGTGGCGATACGCCGCTTGCGCGAACCGCGGATGATGTCGGGAAAACGCCGCTCCTGCGGTGTCATGGAGTTGATGATCGCGACCAGTTGCTTCACTTGCTTGTCGCCCAGCTGCGCCTTGGCCGCCTCCGGCACCTCGCCCATGCCCGGCAGCTTGCCCATCAGGTTCGCGAGCCCGCCCATCTTTTCCATCTGCGCCATCTGGTCGCGGAAATCCTCGAGATCGAATCCCTTGCCCTTCGCCAGCTTGTGGGCGAATTCCTGGGCCTTTTCCTTGTCCGCGGTCCGGGTCGCTTCTTCCACCAAGCCGAGCACGTCGCCCATGCCGAGGATGCGCGCCGCCACGCGTTCCGGATGAAACGCCTCGAGCGCGCCGGTCTTCTCGCCCACGCCCAGGAACTTGATCGGCTTGCCGGTTATCTGGCGGATCGACAAGGCCGCGCCACCGCGCGCGTCGCCGTCGGTCTTGGTCAGAATGACGCCGGTAAGCGGCAAGGCTTCGTTGAACGCCTTGGCGGTGTTCACGGCATCCTGGCCGGTCATGCTGTCGACCACGAACAGCGTCTCCACCGGCTGGATCGCCGCATGCACCGCGCGGATCTCCTGCATCATGACTTCATCGACGTGCAAACGCCCGGCGGTGTCGAGAATCAGTACGTCCTTGAGCCGCTTGCGTGCCTCTTCCACGGCCTGGCGCGCGATGTCCACCGGCCTCTGGTCGGAGCGGCTCGGAAAAAATTCCGCGCCGATCGTAGCGGCAAGTTTCTGCAACTGGTCGATCGCCGCCGGACGGTAAATATCGGCGCTCGCCACCATGACGGATTTTTTCTCGCGCTCGTGCAGGAAGCGGGCGAGTTTGGCGACGGTCGTGGTCTTGCCGGAACCTTGCAGTCCCGCCACCAGAATCACGGCAGGCGGACGCACCGCCAGATTCAGCTGCTCGTTCGCCACGCCCATGAGCGCGACCAGCTCGTCGTTGACCACCTTGACCAGCGCCTGCCCCGGCGTGAGGCTCGTCAGCACCTCCTGCCCCGCGGCCTTGATGCGTACGTGCTCGACGAAATCCTTCACCACCGGCAGCGCCACGTCGGCCTCGAGCAGTGCCATGCGCACCTCGCGCAATGCCTCGCGCATGTTCTCTTCGGTGAGCCGGCCCTCGCCGCGCAGACGCTTGAGGGTGGCTTGGAGTCGTTGGCTTAGATTATCGAACATAAAAAATGAATATTATCTCAACCGCCAAGGACGCCAAGATTTTTAAGAATTAACCCATTCCTAACTTGGCGTTCTTGGCGTCCTTGGTGGTTCAATATCCTAAACTTCAAACACCTTACCACGTTCGAGACGCTGCGGCGTATTGTGCGGGATATGCCGCGCGATTTCGCGCATGATGTCATCCTCGCGGCCCGGCATCAAATGCGTGATATGCACCTGGGAACCCGGTTTCAATTTTTTTAATTCGTCCGCCAGCAGGGAAGGACACAGATGTTTGGAAATCCGGCTGAGTTCCTCGTCGGCGTCCAAAAAGCTGGTTTCGATGATCACATGCCGGAGATCGCCGGTCGCGTTCAACACCTTCCAGAATTCTTCCGTCGTCGTGGTGTCGCCGCTGAAAGCGAGGCTCCCTCGGGTATCGCTCAACAGGTAACCCACCGCCGGGACCGCGTGAGTGACCGGGATGCTGCGCACGCGCCGCTGATTCAGCGTCATCTCGCCACCCGCTGGAAGGGCATGATACGTCATGAACGGCGCTTCGGGAGTCGGGATGCGGCTGAAGTCCGGCCAGAGCTCGCCGTTGAAAAGATGTGCGCGCAACGTGGCCAGCGTTGCCTCCTGCGCGTGAACCCGCACTGGTTGAGCGCGATCCGCGCCCACGGTGTCCAGCATGAACGGCAGCATGGTCACGTGATCGAGATGCGAATGGGTCAGAAACACGTGGTCGATGGCGCGCATTTCCTCCAGCGTGAGATCGCCGACGCCGGTGCCCGCATCGATGAGGATGTCATGATCCACCAGAATCGACGTCGTGCGCGCCTGCGCGCCGAT
>NZ_JBGQKW010000028.1:0-28852 GCF_041499725.1 Sulfuricaulis sp. | reverse complement strand
GTCCCGCCCGATACTCGGAAAGAAAATAGCTGAATACCCGCTCCCAGTATTCGGAGGAGAAATTGACGGTCCTTAGAGGAATGCCGATACGATCGCAGACCGCGCGCGCCATCTTGAGGTCCTCCTCCGCGCCGCAGCGCCCGGCAGCGTCGTCCTCTTCCCAGTTCTTCATGAACAGGCCGGTGACCTCGTGCCCCGCGCGTTTCAGCAGCAATGCCGCCACGGCGGAGTCCACGCCACCTGAAATACCGACGACGATCTTCATTTCAGTCTAACCGGCCTGAAGGGAGGAGGAGGTGGCGATGTGTCCCAGATCCTTGAGCAGATCGAGCGGGTAACGCTGTCCCGCCAGATAATCGTCGAGGCAGCGTTCGACCTGAGGACTGCGGTGTCGCGCGCGCTCGGTGCGGATTTCCTCCGGTGTCAGCCACAGCGCGCGCGCAATGCCATGATCGAGTGAACGCCCGGGTTCGTGACGCAAGACACGGCCGATGAAGGCAAAACGCAGGTAGGTCATCGATTTTGTCGGGTGCGGCCAGCGGTAGACGCCGAGCAACGCCTCCGGCAGAAAGTGCCAGGCGGTTTCCTCGAGGGTTTCACGCACCACCGCGTCCACCAGGCTTTCGCCTTCGTCGAGATGGCCGGCGGGCTGGTTGAGCACGAACCGGCCTTCGGCCTTTTCCTCGACCAGCAGGAATTTTCCGTCGCGCTCGACGATAGCGGCGACCACGACATTCGGCTTCCAGACCATGGATTAACCATATCAGACTTGGGGATCGGCTTCACGCCATTCACCGGGCGCAAGACCCTCCAAGGTATGGCGGCCGACAGCGTAACGCACGAGGCGCAGCGTGGGAAATCCCACGGTCGCGGTCATGCGCCGCACCTGGCGGTTGCGGCCTTCCGTGATCACGATTTCAAGCCACGACGTCGGAATGGACTGGCGGAACCGGATCGGCGGATGACGCGGCCAGAGTGCAGGCTCGGGGATGCGCCGCGTCTCGGCCGGCTGAGTTCGTTGGCCATCGAGAATCATGCCGTGGCGCAATCGTTCCAACGATTTTTCATCCGGTTCGCCTTCCACCTGAGCCCAGTACTTCTTGGGCAGCTTGAAACGCGGATCGGACAGGCGTTGTTGCAACTTGCCGTCGTCGGTGAGCAGCAGCAGTCCCTCGCTGTCCCGGTCGAGCCGCCCGGCCGGATAGACGCCCGGCATCTTTATATAGGAGGCCAGAGTTTCGCGTCCGTCGGCGTCGGTGAATTGCGTCAGCACGCCATAAGGTTTATTGAAGAGGATCAGTCGGGACATGGGCTTAGTGTACAGCGTTGCCCTTGACTGCCGCATTGGGCGGTGTCTGATGATAGAATGCGCGGCAATTTTATCGGAGCGGAACATGGCTTTCACCCACATTAAAGTACCCGCCGGCGAAAAGATAACAGTCAACGCCGATTACTCGCTCAATGTCCCGAATAATCCCATCATCCCTTTTATCGAGGGCGACGGCACCGGTCGAGACATTACTCCGGTGATGCGCAAGGTGGTGGACGCCGCTGTCGCCAACGCCTATGGCGGCAAGCGTTGCATCGCGTGGATGGAGGTGTTTGCGGGTGAAAAGGCGGTGGCCACTTACGGGAACGATGCCTGGCTGCCGGATGAAACCCTGCGCGCGGTCAAGGACTACGTCGTCTCGATCAAAGGCCCGCTCACGACGCCGGTGGGCGGCGGCATCCGCTCGCTCAACGTGACGCTGCGGCAGGAACTTGATCTCTACGTGTGCCTGCGACCGGTGCGGTATTTCAAGGGCGTGCCGAGTCCGGTGAAGCAGCCGGAGAAGGTCGACATGGTGATCTTCCGCGAGAACTCCGAGGATATCTACGCCGGCATCGAGTGGTCGTCCGGTTCGCTCGAGGCACGAAAGGTCATCGACTTCCTGCGGCGCGAAATGGGCGTGAAAAAAATCCGCTTTCCGGAAACTTCCGCGATCGGCATCAAACCGGTATCACGCGAAGGCACGGAACGTCTGGTGCGCCGCGCGATTCAGTATGCCGTCGCGAACGACCGTCCCTCGGTGACCCTGGTGCATAAGGGCAACATCATGAAATTCACCGAAGGCGGGTTCAAAAGCTGGGGCTATGATCTGGCCGCACGCGAGTTCGGCGCGCAGCTCATCGACCAGGGCCCGTGGATGCGTCTGAAAAACCCGAAGACCGGGACAGAGATCGTGATCAAGGATGTGATCGCGGACGCCTTCCTGCAACAAATCCTGCTGCGGCCTGAAGAGTACAGCGTGATCGCCACGCTCAATCTGAACGGCGACTACATCTCCGATGCATTGGCGGCGCAGGTCGGCGGCATTGGCATCGCCCCGGGCGCGAACCTCTCCGACACCGTCGCCATGTTCGAGGCCACGCACGGCACCGCGCCCAAGTACGCCGGCAAGGACATGGTCAATCCCGGGTCGCTGATTCTGTCGGCGGAGATGATGCTGCGCTATCTCGGGTGGGTCGAGGCGGCCGACGGTATTCTGCGGGGCATGGAGGGTGCGATTACCGCCGGTACTGTGACCTACGATTTTGCCCGGTTGATGCCGGGCGCGACCCAGGTCAGCTGTTCCGGATTCGGCGAGGCCATTATTCGCCACCTGTAGGAATGCCTGCGTCAAAAAAAGAAGACCCGGCGATGCCGGGTTCATAAAAAATTTCTGCGGAAATGACGTCGACTACTTGGGAAGAGAGCGTATATGGGAAGCCTGGGGGCCCTTGGGACCTTCCTGGACTTCAAACTCGACCTGCTGACCCTCTTTCAGGGTCTTGTACCCTTCCATTTCAATGGCGGAATAATGCGCGAAGACATCATCGCCGCCGTCGCTGGGCGTAATAAAGCCGTACCCTTTGCTTGCGTTAAACCACTTCACGGTCCCTAGTGGCATACATCCCCCTCCTGCCGCGGCGGAACGCCGCTATCTTTCAGATTTCTGATAACCGCACCCTCACCCACACCGGCGCAAAGGTGTAGCCTGGATCATCATCCTTCTCTTTTTATAGGCATGTCAAGCAAGGAACCGGCGGTGTCTGCCATGCCAGCCGCCAGCGGGTAAATCGGCAAACGAGGCCAATAATTCATGCCACAACCGCTGGGGTTGAATTTTCGGACATGGGTCGCACAATGTACCTGTTGCCACGGGTTCTAAATCAGGCCGCCCGGGAATATTGGTGTAATCTATAGATTATGAGCGATAAGCCCCAGCACTATCTCGACGGTCCCATCGTTCAGGAAGCAAAGCCCAAGCTCCAGAAGCCGCAGCTTTACAAAGTCATCCTGCTGAACGACGACTATACTCCTATGGAGTTCGTGGTGATCATTTTGGAACGTTTTTTCTCCAAGAACCGCGAGGATGCAACCCGCATCATGTTGCATGTGCACCAGAAAGGAATCGGGATTTGCGGGATTTATACCCGGGAAATTGCGGAAACCAAGGTGCGGCAGGTGCTGAATTACGCTCAGGAGCAACAGCACCCGTTGCAGTGCACCTTGGAGCCTGAATAAGGTCTATAAATTAGAAATAGGGGATGTCAGTTTCAATAGGGAAGACTTGAGTTAATGGGCTTTATGGCCCGGAGGCAATGGCATGTTGTCGCAGGAGCTAGAGTTCTCGCTGAACAGTGCGTTCCAGAACGCGCGCGAAAAGCGCCACGAGTTCATTACCGTGGAGCACCTGCTGGCCGCGTTGCTCGACAATCCATCGGCCGCGCGCGTGCTGCGCGCCTGCGGCGGCAACATCGAGGATCTGCGTCGCAGTCTCAATTCCTTCCTGGAAGAGAATGTTCCCAAGCTCGCCCCGGGCAGCAAGATCGACACCCAGCCGACCATCGGCTTCCAGCGCGTCATCCAGCGCGCGGTGCTGCACGTCCAGGGCGTGGGCAAGAAGGAAGTCACCGGCGCCAATGTCCTGATCGCTATTTTCGGCGAAAAGGAATCGCACGCGGTTTATTTCCTGCACAAACAGAACATCAGCCGTTTCGACGTGGTGAATTACGTTTCCCACGGCATCTCGAAAGTGCCGGGCGAAACTCAGAATGAGTTACCGGCGCAGGAAGAGAGCGAAGAGAGTGCCGCCACTGAGAAGAGTCCGCTCGATGTGTTCTGCGTCAACCTCAACGAACAGGCGCGGTTGGGCAAGATCGACCCATTGATCGGGCGCGACCACGAGGTGGAACGCACCATTCAGGTGCTGTGCCGCCGGCGCAAGAACAACCCATTGTTCGTGGGCGAGGCCGGCGTGGGCAAGACCGCGATTGCCGAGGGACTGGCGAAGAAGATCGTCGACGCTGAAGTACCCGAGGTGCTGGCACACAGCACCATCTATGCCCTCGACATGGGTTCGCTGCTCGCCGGCACCAAGTACCGCGGCGATTTCGAAAAACGCCTGAAGGCGGTGCTGCAACAACTCAAGAAACAGGAGAATGCGGTCCTGTTCATTGACGAGATCCACACGATTATCGGCGCGGGAGCCGCCTCGGGCGGCGCCATGGATGCCTCGAACTTGTTGAAGCCGGTGCTTGCTTCGGGCGACCTGAAGTGCATCGGGTCGACCACGTATCAGGAATACCGCAACATCTTCGAGAAGGACCGCGCGCTGTCACGCCGTTTCCAGAAGATCGATGTCGCCGAACCTTCGGTGGAAGAGACGGTGGAAATCCTGCGCGGCCTGAAGAACCGCTTCGAGAACCACCACGGCGTGCGCTATACATTGCAGGCGCTGCGCAGCGCAGTCGAGCTGGCGCATCGTTACATCAATGACCGGCATTTGCCGGACAAGGCCATCGACGTGATCGACGAGGCCGGCGCGAGCCAGCATCTGCTGCCGCCGAGCCGCCGCAAGAAGACCATCGGCGTGCATGACATCGAGGATATCGTCGCCAAGATCGCGCGTATCCCACCCAAGACCGTTTCCACTTCGGACCGCGAAGCGCTGAAAACGCTCGAGCGTGACCTCAAGATGGTGGTGTTCGGCCAGGATGAGGCGATCGGAGCGCTGGCGACCGCGATCAAGATGTCGCGTTCCGGCCTCGGCCATCCGGAAAAACCCGTCGGTTCCTATTTATTTGCAGGTCCCACGGGCGTCGGCAAGACCGAGGTTACGCGCCAGCTGGCGCGCATCATGGGGCTAGAACTCATCCGCTTCGACATGTCGGAATACATGGAGCGGCACACGGTTTCGCGCTTGATCGGCGCGCCGCCCGGCTACGTCGGATTCGACCAGGGCGGCCTGCTCACCGAGGAGATCGTCAAGCATCCGCATTCCGTGCTGCTGCTCGACGAGATCGAGAAGGCGCATCCGGACGTGTTCAACCTGCTGCTGCAGGTGATGGACCATGGGACGCTCACGGACAACAACGGACGCAAGGCCGACTTCCGCAACGTGATCCTGGTGATGACCACCAACGCGGGAGCGGATCGCCTGAGCCGCTCGAGCATTGGATTTACCAAACAGGACCACGCCGGTGATGAACTGCAGGAAATCAAGCGCCTGTTCAGTCCCGAGTTCCGCAACCGCATGGACGCGACGATTCAGTTCAAACCGCTGGACGAGACGACCATCGCGCACGTGGTGGACAAGTTCATCCTCGAGCTCGAAGCCCAGCTGGCGGACAAGCACGTCACCATCGAGCTGGACAATGCCGCGCGTGCCTGGCTGGCCCAGCGCGGTTACGACCCGACCATGGGCGCGCGGCCGATGGCGCGCCTGATCCAGGAACAGGTCAAGAAACCGCTGGCCAACGAGCTGCTATTCGGCAGCCTGGCTTCTGGCGGACACGTCAAAGTCACGGCTCGCGACGAAGACTTGGCGTTCGATTTCGTTCCCGCCGTTGACAAGACCCCGGCCTGATCCGGCTTCCGCGGATATAAACGTCGCGCTGACGCCTACACGTCAGCGCGACGTTTTAGTTTGATCGAGTCTGAAAAGAGGCTGACGGTCAGCGGGCGCGGAAGGTGATCCGGCCCTTGGTGAGATCGTAAGGAGTGAGTTGCACCGTGACGCGGTCACCGGTCAGGATGCGGATATAGTTCTTGCGCATCTTGCCGGAAATATGGGCCGTCACGACATGTCCGTTGTCGAGCTTGACCCGAAACAAGGTATTGGGAAGGGTTTCGGTAATGGTCCCTTCCATCTCGATATGCTCTTCTTTCGCCACGCGAAGCCCTATGCGGTTATTGCGGCGGCATCAATCCATCTGAACGCAGATCCCGATAAACAGGGTCGTGCCTTGAGCATGATTAAGATGCCTTGCCGCCGCAATAATAGGCAATCTTAAAAGAGGTTTAATTATTGATCCGGCGCCACGAAAACCAATGCAAGCCATTCGCGCCGGATCGATAATTGGCGGCGTATAATGCCGCAGTCCCGAGTGGGCGTAAAGCAGTATGATGCCGCCCCGGCCGGGCGGTCGGAGGACGATGATTTAGAGGATGCGTTCCCGCTCGCGGCCGAGGTGCGCGCCGACGTTGATCGGAAGCCAGGCGACGTATGGATGCACCGCCTCCGAGCTGATGACGACCTGCATCATCAGAAACCGGGAAACCTCTTCCTGGCTTTTCATCTCCGGGAGGCACTCCAGCAGTTTCTGGTAATGCCACTGGTTCACGTAGAGCAGGTTCGGATGCAGCCCGTGTTCGCGGTGATAGTTTTCGACGAGCCGGTACAGAAAGCTGAGCATGATGTTACACCCCTACCGGATGGACCGGTGACTACCTCCCTTCATAATCTGCAATGGACGTGCCAGGGAAGGCGAGGGGTTACGGCCTTGATCCGATGGGGCTGTCCTGCTGAATCCAGTGGCCGTTGTGGAAAATCTCCAGCGGGCGGTAATTGCCCTTGTAGGCCATTTTCGAGCATTCCTTGATCCAGTAGCCCAGATAAAGCCACGGCAGGTGACGTTCCGCGGCTTGCGCCACCTGCCACAACACCGCATACACGCCGAGCGAGCGGCGCTTTTCATCCGGATCGAAGAAGGTATAGACCGCCGAAAGCCCGTCCGGAAGGATGTCGGTGATTGCCACCCCCAGGAGCTTGTTCTGGAGCCGGATTTCGTAGAAAACGGAATGGATATGCTGTGAGGCGAGAAAATTGATGTACTTCTTGGGGTCGGGGTCGTCCATGCCGCCACCTGGATGGCGCGCGGCCTGATAGCGCTTATACAGGTCAAAATGTTCCGGGCTGTAGAGCGGAGGGCGCGCGATGACTGACAAATCTTGGTTGCGTTTCCAGATGCGGCTTTGCCCACGATCGGGACGAAAACGCTCTACGGGGATGCGTACCGGGATGCAGGCATTGCACTCGCGGCAATGCGGCCGGTAGACGAGGTCACCGCTGCGCCGGAAGCCGAGCCGCATGAAACCCGCGTACTGGCGGCTGTCGAGCGGCTGGCGCGGATCGAGGAAAAGCGATGTCGCGGTGCGACCCGGCAGGTAGCTGCACGGATGCGGCATCGAAAGAAATATTTCCGGCGGTTTCAGGTGACTCGTCATGCCATTCTCGAATGGACAGGAGTGAAACGGAATTTACAGGATAAACCCAGAAATGGTCCTTGTGAATCCTTTTACACCGTCAAATCAGGTTCAAAGCGCCAGCGGCCCGGGCGGTCGGGTTGTTTGAGCGCTTGTTCCAGCCGCGTCATGAAATCGTGGCGGCGGATTTCCTCCGCGCCCAGACTGAAAAGATGTGTCGAGGAAATCTGGCAATCGATGAACGCATAGCCCCAGCGTTCAAGCTGTCTTACCAGGTGCACGAACGCCACCTTGGAGGCGTCGGTTTCGCGGTTGAACATGGATTCACCGAAGAAGGCGCTACCCATGGCGACGCCGTACAGACCGCCGACCAGTTTTCCCTCGCGCCAGGACTCGACGGAATGGGCCAGCCCCCGGTCGTGCAGCACACCATAGGCCTCGATCATCTCCGGCGTGATCCATGTGCCACCGGCTGGATTCCCGGGCCGTGGTAGCGCGCAATGCTGCATGACATCGCGGAAGGCAGTGTCGAGGACGACGTCGAATTTTTTCCGGCGCAGTGTCTTGCGCAGACTGCGCGCGACCTTCAGCCTCGATGGAAACAGCACGGCGCGCGGGTCCGGCGACCACCACAGGATCGGCTGGCCCGGGTTGTACCAGGGAAAGATCCCGTGACGATAGGCTTCGAGCAGGCGTTCGGCGCGCAGATCGCCGCCCACGGCCAGCAGGCCCTCGGGCGAGGCCAGCTCCACCGGCGGGAAGCGCAGATCGGCTGCATCGGGCTTCAGGACGAACATGGCGTGCTATTTCTCCGCCGTCAGTGCTTTTTTGAAAGGCGCACGTTCATTGAGTTCGTTCACGTAGGCATGCACATCGAGGCGCTCGCGCGCCAGATAGTCTGCGACGGCGCGGCTGAACCGCGGATGCACGAGGCGGTGCGCCGAGCGCGTGACCACGGGCGTGAAACCGCGCGCCAGCTTGTGTTCACCTTGGGCGCCGGCCTCGAAACGGCTGAGTCCTTGCGCGATGCAGTATTCGATCGCGGTGTAATAGCAGGTTTCGAAATGCAGGCTGTGGAACTCTCCACGGCTGCCCCAGTAGCGGCCGTAGAGCGTGTCGGTTCCGCGCAGATTCAACGCGCCCGCCACGTAGTCCGTGCCGTGGCGCGCGAACACGAGCACGATGTGGTCACGCATCGTTTCGCCCAGCCTGTGAAAAAACTCTCGCGAGAGATAGGGCATCGCGCCATGGGCAAGGATGGTGGAATGATAGAACTCATGGAAAACATTCCAGTGCGACGGTTCGATCGTAGTACCCGTACGTATTTCCATCGTAATATCCGCTTCTTGCACATGGCGGCGTTCACGCCTGATTTTCTTGCGCTTCTGCGCCGTGAAGGTCGACAGGAAATCCTCGAAATCGCGGTAGCCGGGGTTGCTCCAATGGAACTGGCATCCGGTGCGCAGCAGATGGCCTTCCGTCTCGAGCCGTTGCGCGTCTTCCGGCGTGACAAACAACCAGTGCAGGGAAGATGCCTGGTGTTCGCGCATGAGTTCCAGGGCACTGTCGACGAGGTGTTTTTTTATCGTCGTGGATTCAGCGCCGGCAATACTCAACAGCCGCGGCCCCGTGACGGGCGTGAACGGTATGCCGGCAACCAGTTTGGGATAGTAACGCAGGCCGGCCTGCTCATAGGCGTTGGCCCAGGCCCAATCGAACACATATTCCCCGTAAGAATGGTTTTTCAGATACAGCGGCAGGGCACCGACAAGATCGCCTGTCGACGACGCATCGCGATGCACGATCAGATGCTGCGGTTGCCAGCCGGTTTTGGCGCTGACGCAGCCGGTGGATTCCAAGGCCGACAGAAATTCGTGGCGCAGAAACGGATTGGATCCATCTACAAGCGCATTCCAGCCCGAAGCGGGAATTTTTTCCAAGCTGTCTACGACACTGACATGCATGCTTTCATTCTAAACGCGTGGGGCCGAGACATGCACGGCGTAAGCGATCAACCCGATGATTTGTGGGCCAACAAACGATTAATGCCTTCCAGGTCCTGTTCCTGGAGCGTGCCGGCCGCGGCCTTCAGGAACAGGCGGCTGATCAGGTAATCGTAGCGCGCCTGGGACAGACTCAGCCGGGTGCGGAACAGCTCGCGCTGGGCATTGAGCACGTCCACTCCGGTGCGCACGCCGCGCTCGTAGCCGATCACGGTGGATTCGAGTGCGCGCTCGTTCGAGATCCGCGCCTGTTCCAGTGCCTGCACGCGCGCCACGCCGTTGATGACGGCGAGATAGGATTCGCGCACTTGCTGCGCCACCTGCCGCCGCGTCTGATCCAGGCGTTGACTGGCCACTTCCAGTTGCGCCACGGATTCGCGCACCTTGGATGAGATGCCGCCGCCCTGATACAACGGCATCTGGAACTGCAGCCCGATCTGGTTTGTGGTGGATTCGATCGCGAAGCCTAGCACGCTGCCGCCGGCATCGGAGTAGGCCCGCGAGGCGACCAGGTCGAGCGTGGGCAGATGTCCACCGCGGCTTTTCTCGACTTCCTGCCGCGCGATTTCGACCGCTTCCCGTTGCGACTTGATGCGCTGGTTTGCATTGACGGAGGTTTCCACCCATTGATTCATATCCGCCGGTTCGGGCGCTTGCAGTTCGAGTTTTGTGTCGAGCCGCGCCAGTGTGCCGGGTTCGTTACCGGTCAACATCCGCAAGGCCTCCTTTTTGACCTCGAGGAAGTTGGCGGCCGTGATCTGTTGCGCCGCGGCGATGTCGTAGCGTGCCTGCGCCTCGTGCACGTCCACGAGCGTGGCGTTACCCACGGCGAAATTGCGCTTGGCCAGCGACAGCTGTTTGCTTATCGATTCTTTTTCCGAGATGACGAAGTCGAGCGCATCCTGGGCGGCGAGCACGTCGAAATAGGCCTGACTGGCACGCAGGATCAGATCCTGCCGCGCCAGCTCCAGTTCGAATTCCGACTGACTGGCCCCGGCGAGTCCCTGGGCGTAGCTGGCGGAGTTCTGTTTGCTATACAACGGCTGGGTGAGCTGAATGGCATAGGTATCGGTGCTGTAGTGATAAATATTGCTCCCGCTCGGTATGGTGACCTGCTGGTCGCTTCCCGACCTGGAGGCAGAAAGCCCCAGCGTCGGCAACAGCAGCGCACGCCCCTGGGGCGCCTTTTCGATGCCGGCCTGATATCCCGCCTGCGCCGCCAGCCAGGCCGGGTCGCTGGTTTTCGCCTGGCGATAGAGGTCGAGCAGGTCGCCGCCCGCGGCCGGGACGCTGAACACGAAAAAAATGCCGAGAGAAATCCAGCGCTTCATGTGCTTGCTCCCTTGGCGTCCGCGCGGTGCGTGCGCCAATTTTCCACCAGTGAGTACACCGCCGGCACCACGACCAGGGTGAGCAGGGTGGAAGAGATCATGCCGCCCACCACCACCAGCGCCAGCGGACGGTTGCTCTCTACGCCGGGTCCGAGTCCGATCACCGCCGGGGTCATGGCGGCGATGACCGTGAGCGAGGTGATCAGCACCGGCCGCATCCGGTGGGGGCAGGCCTCGCTCAGGGCGTCATCGACACTCTTGCCCTGCGCGCGGTACTGATTGGTGAGATCGACCAGCAGAATTGAGTTTTTGGCGACCAGGCCCATCAGCAGAATCATGCCGATCATGGAGAAAATATTGAGCGTGGCTTCGGTCCAGAACGACGCTATCCACAGCGCCGCGACGCCGCCGATGATGGCGAGCGGCTGCGCCATCATGACCACGAGCGGCTGGAGCAATGAATTGAACTGGCTGGCCAGCACCATGTAAATCATGATGAGCGCCATCCCGAAAGCGAACAACACGTAGCCGCCGGTCTTGGCGAATTCCTCCGCCTGGCCGGTGAAGGCGATGGAGTAGCCCGCGGGCAGAATCTCGCCGCCGATTTTCCTGACCGCGTCCGTCGCGGCGCCGAGCGGCAGGGTCTCTAGGCTGCCGTAGATGAAACCGGCGTACTGGCGGTCGCGCCGCGTGATGACGGCCGGGCCGAGTCCTTCTTCGAGCTTGACGAGCGTGTCCATCCGCACCAGGTCGCCGAGCTTGTTTTTCACGTACAGGCGCTTGAGGTCGCTGGCACTGACGCGCTGGCTGGATTCCGTTTGCAGGCGGATTTTGTAGCGCTGGCTCTGATCCTTGAACTCGGCGATATCCACGCCGCCGGTCATGGCGTTCAGTGTCAGGGCCACGTCCTGGGCGCTGATGCCCAGTTGCGCGGCGCGCTCGCGGTCGATGGTCAGATTGATCTGCGGTAGATCGAGTTTCAGATCCTTGTCGACCTTGGCCATGCCCTGGATGTTTCCCAGCCGCGTCACCATCTCGTCCGACAACCGGTCGATTTTTTGCAGGTCGGGACCGCGGATGGCGAACTGCAGCGGCTCGCTGCGCTGACCGCCGATGAAACTCAAGGGCGCGATAAACGCCTGTATGCCGGGGATTTGATTGATCTCCCGCCGCAGCTGCCCCATGATTTCCTGCTGGCTGAGTTTGCGCCGCGTCTTTTCCTGCAGACGCACGAGCATGTCGCCGGCGTTCACTTGGCCGATATCACCAAGGCCGATAGTCACGAAGTAACTGTAGACATCTGCGCGCTTGGCCAGAATGGCCTCGACCTGAGAAATTATGCCGGAGGTGTAGTCGAGATTGGAGCCGAGCGGCGTGTGTACGCTGATGACGAAACGCGATTCATCTTCTTCAGGCACGAATGTCTTGCCGACCTGTGCAAAGAAAAAGGCGCTGGACAGCACCACGAGGGAGGCCAAGCCTATGACCTTCCAGCGGTTCGCAATCGTCAGCTGCAACAATTTACGGTAGGTGTTTTCCAGTCCGACGTAAGTCCCTTCCAGCGCTTTGTAGAGCCGTCCATTGTGGTCGGGTAGCGTCAGGAAGCGCGAGCTGAGCATGGGTGTGAGCGTGAGCGATACCCACAGTGAGGCCAGCACGCCGGTGGTGACAACCAGTGCAAACGAGCTCAGGAAGCGCCCGAGAATGCCGCTGATGAACGCGACCGGGAGGAAGATCGACACCAGCGTCAGCGTCGAGGCCAGCACGGCGAATATCACCTGATCGGAACCGCGTATCGCCGCTTTCACCACCGCTTCATGGTCCTCCTCGCGATGACGGAAGATGTTTTCGAGCACCACGATAGCGTCGTCGACGACCACGCCAATCAGCAGTAACAATCCAAGCATGGTGACCTTGTTCAGGGTGTAGTCGGCAAAGTACATCACCGCGAATGTCGCCAACAGCGAGACCGGGATGGCGGTGGCGACGATGAGGGTTGAGCGTCCGCTCTTGAGAAACAGAAACACCATGATCGCCGCGAATAGCGTGCCCAGCAGCAGATGTTCCTGCAGCGCCTCGATGGATTGGCGGATACTGACGGAATCGTCGGAGGAGTAACGTATCGACAGACCCGGCGGCAATGTCGGGATGATTTCCTTCTCGACGCGCTGTTTGACGGCGTCCACCACCGCCACGGTATTGGCACCGCTGGTCTTGACCACGCCCAGGCCCACGGCCGGTTTACCGTTGTAGCGGGCGAGTTTGCGCGGGTCTTCCAGGCCGTCTTCGAGCCGCGCCACATCTTTGAGATAAACCGGCGAGCCCTGACGGTAGGCGACCACGAGTTTGTTCATGGCCTTGACGGTTTCGAACTCGGCGTCGAATTTGATCAGCAGTTCACGGCTTTGCCCGCCGAGAAATCCGCCCGGCAGCGATATATGCTCGCGCACGAAGGCATTGCGCACCTCGAGGGGCGAGAGATTGAAGGCGTGCAGGCGTTCGTTATCGAGCCAAATGCGGATGGTACGTTTGATCTGCCCGCCGATGACCACGTCACCGACACCGCTGATGGTCTCGAGCCGCGGCTTGATGATCTCTTCAGCGTAGGTGTTGAGCTGCTGCACGGTACGGTCGCCCTGCAGCGCCAGCCAGATGACGGCCGAGGCGCCCACCTCGACCTTGCGCACCACCGGCGGGTCGGAATCGTCCGGCAGTCGCTTGACCACCGTGTCCACCTTGGACTTGACCTCCTGGTAGGCGACATCGAGATTCTTGTCGAGATCGAACTCGACGCCGACCACCGACGCACCCAGCGCCGAGCTCGACATGATCGATTTGACCCCGGGCACCTGGCTGCACGCTTCTTCGATAATGTCGGTGATATTCTTGTCAACGATATCCGGATCGGCGCCTTTCATGGTCGTGGTGACCGTCACCGCGGGGAAATCGATTTTGGGGAAGCGGTCGAGACCAAGGCGGGAGAAGCCGATAATGCCGAACAGGACCAGCACCAGGCTCACCATCAGGGTGAACACATGGCGCTTGATCGAAAATTCAGGCAGCGTCATGAGCCGGGTGCCGATGGCGTGCCGGAGGTCGCCGGTGTGGCGGCGCGCACGCTGACCTTGGCGCCGTCGCTCAACAAGGCGGCGCCGTCGACGGCGACGATCCACCCCGGCTGGATGCCCTCGAGAATTTCGATCATGCCGTCACGCTGGATTCCAGTTTTTACCGGATGCGCGTGCGCCACATTATCCGAGATAACATAAATCACGGAACCCGCGGGACGCAGTACGATGGACTGTTCCGGCACGACCGGCATGTTGCGATGTATCTCAAGCGAAACTTCCCCGCGCACGCTGCCGGCCGGCCGCCAGCCACCGGGGTTCTTCACCTCGGCGATCACCTCGACGGTCTGGGTCATGGTGCTGAGCGCGGGGCGGATTTCACGTATGACGCCGATCGTCTTTTTACCATCCTCGAAATTGGTCAGGGTGACAGACTCACCGATCTTCAGGCGCCGCACGATGTCCAGCGGAAACGGCAGACGGATATAAAAGCGGCGCGCGAGATCGCGGGTCGGGTCGTAGGTATCCGCCTGGCTGACCCAGGTTTCTGAGCCGACGGCACTTTCCGTCAGTGGCAGATCGCGCGCGACGACTTGTGTCGTCGTGACGTTGGCAATATTTTCCGGCGGTTTCTGTTCTTCCTTTTTCCCGCAACCAAAAACGATGATGGCGAACACAAGCAGAACGATCCAAAGGGATGAGCGGCTCATGGAATTATTCCTTATTGTTGAGCGGAGGAGGGTGGACCGGGTTTGTCGGCGCGTCTGTGCTTAACGCCATTTTCGGACAGTATACCGCGCAGCAGTATGTCAACCAGCAGGCTGCTGTAGCGTTGTGGATCGTGTGCAAACTTCACATCCGGAAAATGCCGCAGGACTTCCTGGGATTCGAAGAAGAACACGCTGGCGCCGATCAGCAGGGTGGCGATCATGGCCGGGTCCATGTCGGCGCGCAATTCTCCGCTGGCCTGACCGGTGCGCAGGATTTCGACCAGTTGTGCAAAATTGTCGCCGAACACCTTTTCGGCAAGATCGCGGCCCTGGCGCTCGCCGTCCTTGAGCAGTTCACGCAGAATCAGACGCGTGACTTCGCCATGTTCGAACATACTGGCGAGTTGTTTCTGGGTGAAGTTGGTCAGACGTTCCGGCAGCGGTCCGGTCTCCACGAACAGTTGCTGCAGGTGCTCCGTGGAATCGCGGCAGGCAACACGCAAGACTGCCAGGTAGAGCGCCTTCTTGGAGCTGAAGTGATGAAATATGTTCGCCTTGCTGACGTTGGCACGTTCAGCGATGGCGTTCATGGAGACGGCATCGAAACCGTGTTTGGCGAACAGCGCCTCGGCCGCCGCGAGGATGCGTGCCGTGGCGTCGCCGACCGGACGTTTTGGGGTGGTTGCCGCTGAGCCCGAAACCATGTTGTTCTCTATTGCCTAATGTTCTGACACGTCATACGATATTACTGACCGACCGGTCAGTCAGTGATAATAACGCTGGATTATTGGCGCTGCAATCGGGTCGTGATAAGGCAGAATGGGTTCCGGTGGTCAGGCAGGAGATTTCGCGCAATGACACAGTGGTTTAGATGGCTTGTACCCGCAGCCTTCGCCAGCCAGGCGCGCAATGCGCCAGGGCCCCCGATTGCCGGTATTTCCCTGCGGCTGATTCCCGTATCCATGCTTGTTCTGACGCTGTCCGTCTGGGCCGGTTCGTCCACGGTGCTGAGCTGGGAGGCCTGCGTGCAGGAGGCGGCGGCAAATAACCCCGACCTTCACAGCGCCCGCGCCAATCTGGAAGCCGCGAGCTTCACCGCCAAGGGCGCCTATAGCGGCTATCTTCCGCAACTTTCCGCGGAAACCAGTTACACCGACAGATCGGGTTCAGAGGCGACATCGGGTATTGCCGGAGTGTCCACGACATCGGGCACGAACTACGACGCTTCGGTCTTGCTCAGCCAAAATCTTTTTGCCGGTTTTCAGGACCGGGCCAAGATCGAACAAGGCGCGGCTAACCGCGAGGTCTCCGAAGCGAGTCTGGCGGTGGCAAAGGCAAAATTAAGTCAGGATCTCAAAGTCGCATTTGTCGGATTAAAGTACGCGCAGGACAACGTTATCCTGACAGAGAACATTATGCACCGTCAGGAAGAAAACCTGCGTCTCGTCGGACTGCGTTTCGAGAGCGGAAATGAGAACAAGGGCTCCTATCTTCAGACGAAAGCTTCGCTGGCGCAGGCGCGCTATGATCATTTACAGTCACAGCATGATCTTGTTTCGGCGCAGGCCCAGCTCGACCGCGTGTTGGGCCGCGCTGAGATGGATGAACTTGAGGCGCGCGGGGACATTCCGCTCATAGAGCCCGGAACGGTTCCTGACTTTCGCGAACTCGCACGGCAGGTGCCCAATTATCAGCAGGCGGCGGCGCAGCAGAAATCCGCCGTCGCGGGCGTTACACTGGCACGTTCCGGTTTGTACCCCAGCCTCAATCTCTCGGGCAGTGTCGGCCGCGTGGGCAACGATTGGTTTCCCGACACCACGCGTCGCACCGTGGGTCTTAATCTCAATGTGCCGATCTACAGCGGCGGCAAAGATTACTACGCGACCAAGAGCGCGGTATCGAGTCTCGAAGCGGCTGCTTCGAACACGGATTCCACGGAGCATCAGCTGCTGGTGAACCTCAAACAAACCTATGCGAGTTACGCCGAGTCGGCGGAGAAACTCAAAGTAGACCAGGCTTTCCTGGATGCGGCATTCACGCGCGCCGAAATTGCGCGCAGCAAATACAACAATGGTCTCATGTCATTTGAAGATTGGGACCGTCTCGAGAGCGATCTCATTCAAAGGCAAAAAAACTTCCTGCAAAGCCAGCGCGATCGAGTCGTGGCCGAGGCGGCCTGGGAACAGGCGCAGGGGAAAGGGGTGATTCCGTGAAAATGCTGGAAGCGATGCGTAGTCGCCGCATGGTGGTTGTGGCTGCTGTACTGGTCTTAGCGATAGCGGGAGGTGCGGCGGTGTACTGGATTTCAGGCCGCAACGCGCAGCCGGTCTATCGTGAGTTGACCGTTAGCCGCGGCGATCTCGAGGTCACGATCCTGAGTACCGGCACGGTGGCGCCTAAGAACCGGCTCGATATCAAGGCGCCAATCCCGGGACGGGCCGAACAAGTATTGGTGGATGAGGGTTACAAAGTCACCAAGGGTCAGATTCTCGCCTGGATGAGTTCCACCGAGCGCGCCGCGCTCATTGACGCGGCACGTGCCAAAGGTCCAGATGAACTGAAGCACTGGGAAGAACTCTATCGGTCCACCCCAATTCTCGCGCCTGTGAACGGTACCATTATCACTCGTAACGTCGAAGCGGGGCAGACCTTCACCAGCGCTGACGCCATATTCGTGATGTCAGATTATCTAATCGTGTTAGCTCAGGTCGACGAGACCGATCTTGCCCAGATTCGTCTTGGCCAGCCGGCAAGCATCGTCCTGGATGCCTATCCGGATCAGTCATTCACCGGCAAAGTGGATGAAATCGCCTTCGACGCCAAGACCGTGAACAACGTTACCACCTATTCAGTCAACGTCCTGCCCGACAAGACCCCGACATTCATGCGCAGCGGCATGACAGCGAACGTCAGTTTCGTCACGGCCTCGCGCCGGAATGTGCTGCTGGTGCCGGGCGACGCCTTGAAATCGCGCGACGGGCATATGTATGTATTGCTTCCGCCGAAGAAGCCTAACGGATCGCCGATTGAAAAAGAGATCAAGGTGGGCCTGAGCGACGGCAAACGCACCGAGGTTCTGGAAGGAGTGGCCGAGGGTGAGAAGCTGCTTGCCCTGCGTCTTCAGACCGGTGCGCGCAGTGATGCGGCCTCGAGCCCGTTCATGCCTTTCGGCAGGAAGCGGTAGCACGGCTTGCAGGGATGATCGAGCTCAAAGATATCCACAAAACCTATCGCATGGGCGACACGACCGTGTACGCGTTACGCGGCGTGTCGCTCACCATCGAGCCCGGCGAATATGTGGCGATAACCGGTCCCTCCGGTTCGGGCAAATCCACGCTGATGCACGTGATCGGGTTGCTCGATGTTCCCGATTCGGGGTCCTATCGGCTTCTCGGCAAGGAGGTAGCGCACCTCGTGGAAGACGAGCTGGCGGTGTTGCGCCGCGAGGCCATCGGATTTGTTTTTCAGCAGTTCAATCTCTTGCCGCGGATAGCCGCGGATGAGAACGTGGCCATGCCGCTTCTTTATTCGCGCCATCATCTCGATCTCGTGCGTGCCGACGCTTTACTGACGCAGGTGGGGCTCAAGGATCGGGTGCATCACAAGTCGAATGAACTGTCGGGCGGTCAGCAGCAGCGCGTGGCGATCGCCCGGGCGCTCGTCAACGAGCCGCGCATCCTGCTGGCGGATGAACCTACCGGCAACCTCGATACCGCCAGTCAGCAGGAAATTCTCGCTGTTCTCAGAGAACTCAACCGCCAAGGCATCACCGTCGTGATGGTGACGCACGAGGAGGAAGTCGCGCGCGAGGCACATAGGCGCATCCGTGTCCGCGACGGCGTGGTGCAATCGGATGAACGCACGGGAACGGCTGGACGGCCGGCGCCCACCGCTTCGGCGGCGCGCCCGCAAATCAAGGACCGATGGCGGCTCGCTGAAATCGGCGAGCATCTGCACCAGGGCCTGCGCGCACTGGCGACCAACAAGGTGCGCACGGCGCTGTCGATGCTGGGCATCCTGATCGGTGTCGCCGCCGTGGTCGCCATGCTCGCGCTCGGAAGCGGCGCTCAGAAGGCGATTGAGGCCTCGCTGGCCTCGTTAGGCTCGAACATGCTGATGCTGCGTCCGGGAGCCGTACGCGTCGCGGGCGTTGCGCAGGAAGCGGGGGCGACAACGCGGCTTACGATCGAGGACGTGGCGGCCATCCGCGAGCACGTGGCCGGTGTCAAGGAAACAGCGCCCAATGTCACCGGGCGTGTGCGCGTCACGTCCGGCAACAAGAACTGGAACACCCTGGTGCGGGGGACGGGGCCCGAATACGCGCGCATGCGCGCCTCCGAGCCCCAGGTCGGCCGTTTTTTCACCGAAGAAGAGAATCAGCGAAGGGCACGCGTGGCGCTGGTCGGACTTACGGTGGTGCGCGAAATTTTTGGCGATCAGAACCCCATCGGCGAATACATCAAGCTGAATCGCGTGAACTTTCAGGTGATCGGCGTCTTGCCCGAGAAAGGCGCCACCGGTTTTCAGGATCAGGACGATGTCGTGGTGATCCCGGTGCTCACCGCCATGCACCGGCTTCTCGGAAAGGACTATGTGGACTACATCGATATCGAAACCGAGACTTCCGATGACCTGCAGCCGGTGACCGACACGGCGACGCAGCTCATGCTTACGCGCCACAAGGTTCCGCCGTCGCAGCGGCAAGACGCCTTCCAGATCCGCAACCTCGCCGACATCCAGTCGGCGCTATCGGAAAGCAGCCGCACCATGTCCATGTTGCTCGCCGCGATCGCGGCGATCTCGCTGCTCGTGGGCGGCATCGGCATCATGAATATCATGCTGGTGTCGGTCACCGAGCGTACGCGCGAGGTGGGCCTGCGCAAGGCCGTGGGGGCGCGTCCGCGCGACATCCTCGTGCAGTTCCTTACCGAAGCGGTGGTGGTCAGCGTCGTGGGTGGCCTTGCCGGGATAGCCTGCGGCTGGACGGCGACCGTCATGCTTTCGAAACTCGCCGGCTGGACGACGTCGGTGTCGGTGAGTTCGGTGCTTCTCGCCTTTCTCTTCTCCGCCGGCATCGGCATCGTCTTCGGCATTTATCCCGCGCGCAAAGCGGCACGTCTGAACCCGATCGAAGCCCTGCGATACGAATAGGCCGGCGCCCGCGTGATGTGATAAATTGCGCGCGAACCATACGAATAGACATCCATCTCCCCCTCTCCCGCGAAGTGGGAGGTGAGGCGGAAACAGGAAAAGGTCCAGTGGACCTTTTCCCCGCCGAACGGGCGCACAGGATTCTTGTGCGCCCCGGCGGGAACAAGGGGTGAGGGTTAACAACGATGACTCGCACATGAATCTTCACGAATACCAGGCCAAAGCCCTGCTGGCCGAATACGGCATTCCCGTCCCGTCGGGCCGACCGGCGTTTTCCGTGGACGAGGCCTTGGAAGCGGCCGATGAACTGGGCGGCGACAGCTGGGTGGTGAAGGCGCAGATCCACGCCGGCGGACGCGGCAAGGCCGGCGGCGTGAAAAAGGTTTTCGGACGCGACGCGCTGGAGAAGACGGCCGGCGATCTGCTCGGCACGCGGCTGGTGACGCATCAGACCGGCCCCGCCGGACAACCCGTGAAGCGGTTGCTCGTCGAGTTGCCGAGCGTGGTGCTGCATGAACTCTACCTGGCGTGCCTCATGGACCGCGCGCTCGAGCGTGTCGTGGTCATCGCTTCGAGCGCCGGCGGCATGGACATCGAGACGATCGCCGCGAAGCATCCGGAGAAAATCCTGAGAGCGGTCGCCGACCCCGTGGCCGGCCTGCAGGCGTACCAGTGCCGCGAGATCGGTTTCGCCCTGGGCCTCAAGGACAAGCAGATCGCGGCACTCTCACGCCTGATGCTGAGCCTGTATCATCTGTTCTGTGCCCGCGACCTGGGCCTCGTCGAGATCAACCCGCTCGCCGTGGTGGCGGACGGCGAGCTGATCGCGCTCGACGCCAAGATCCAGGTGGACGACAACGCGCTGTTCCGCCAGAAGGCCTTGGAGGAGTTGCACGACGCTTCGCAGGACGATCCCAAGGAACACAAGGCGCACGAAATCGGACTCAGCTACGTCGCGCTCGACGGCAACATCGGCTGCATGGTGAACGGCGCCGGGCTCGCGATGGCGACCATGGACCTGATCAAACTGCACGGCGGGGCGCCGGCGAATTTCCTCGACGTCGGCGGCGGTACCACGGCGGACAAGGTGGCCGAGGCGTTCAAGCTCATTCTCTCCGATACGAACGTGAAAGCGATCCTGGTCAACATCTTCGGCGGCATCGTGCGCTGCGATCTCATCGCCGAGGGCATCATCAAGGCGGTGAAGGAGGTCGGGATAACGATTCCCGTGGTGGTGCGTCTCGAAGGCACGAACGTGGACAAGGGACGGGCGCTGCTGAAGGGCAGCGGTTTGAAAATCACCGCAGCGGACAGTCTTACGGACGCCGCGAAGCTGGTCGTTACTGCGGCAAAGAAATAATTTAAACCGCCAAGGACGCCAAGTCAGGAAATAAATATTGAATATATTTCATTCAAAATTAATTCAAAGAAGTATTTCTTGGCGTTCATGGCGTCCTTGGCGGTTTAAAATTCTTAAAAATGTTTTATGAGCATACTGGTCGACAAGAATACGAAGGTGATCTGCCAGGGCTTCACCGGCAAGCAGGGCACGTTCCATTCCGAGCAGGCGATTGCTTACGGCACCAAAATGGTCGGCGGCGTGACGCCGGGCAAGGGCGGGCAGGTGCATCTGGGATTGCCCGTGTTCAATACGGTGCGCGAAGCCGTGCATGTCACCGGCGCCAGCGCGACCATGATCTACGTGCCGGCGGCGTTCGCCGCCGATTCCATCCTGGAGGCGGCCGCGGCCGGCATCAAGGTGATCGCGTGCATCACCGAGGGCATTCCGGTGCGCGACATGCGCAAGGTCAAGGCGGCGCTGCATCAGTATCCGGGCGTCGCGCTCATCGGCCCCAACTGCCCCGGCATCATCACCCCGGGCGAATGCAAGATCGGCATCATGCCGGGTGCGATTCACAAGCCGGGTCCGATCGGTATCGTGTCGCGCTCGGGCACGCTGACTTATGAAGCCGTGTACCAGACCACGCAGGAGGGGCTCGGCCAGAGTACCTGTGTCGGCATCGGCGGCGATCCGATCCAAGGGCTCAATTTCGTTGATTGCCTGCGGATGTTCGAGGCCGATCCCGCCACCCGCGGCATGGTGCTGGTGGGCGAGATCGGCGGGCAGGCGGAGGAAGACGCCGCCGCGTATATCAAGAATCACGTCAAGAAGCCGGTGGTGGCGTATATCGCCGGCGTGACCGCGCCCAAGGGCAAGCGCATGGGGCATGCCGGCGCGGTGATAGCCGGCGGCATGGGCACGGCCGAAGAGAAGTTCCGTGCGCTTCAGGCGGCCGGTGTGCACATCGTGCGCTCGCCCGCGGAGATCGGCGCGCGCATGCGCGAAGTGCTGACCTGACATGGGATCGCGCCTGCGCATCGCCCTCGGCCAGCTGAACCTGCTGGTGGGAGACGCCCCGAACAATGCCGCGAAGATGATCGCGGCGGCGAAACGCGCGCGCGACGAACTCAAAGCACACGTCGTAGTTTTCCCCGAGCTGGCGCTGACCGGCTATCCGCCGGAGGATCTGCTGCTGCGCCCCGACCTTTCGGTGCGCGTGGAACTCGCGCTGGGCGGGATGCTGAAGGAAATCTCAGGGATCGATGTCATCGTCGGTTACCCCAAGCGGCAGTACGGAAAAATTTTCAATGCCGCGTCGCTGCTGCGCGACGGCAAAGTGACGGCGACCTATTATAAGCATCGTCTTCCCAACTATGGCGTCTTCGACGAGAAACGCTATTTCGCCGAAGGCGCTAATCCCTGCGTGATCGACCTGCAGGGTGTTCCCACCGGCATCACCATTTGCGAGGACGTGTGGGAACAGGGCCCGGTGGAGCAGGCGCAGAACGCCGGCGCGAAACTCATGATCAATCTGAACGCCTCGCCGTTCCACAAGAACAAGGGCAAAGAGCGGTTCGACGTCGTCGCCCGCCGCGCACGCGCCAACGGCGTGCCCATCGTGTACCTGAACCTCGTCGGCGGCCAGGACGAACTGGTCTTTGACGGCGATTCATTCGTGGTGGACGGGCGGGGTGAAATGACCCAGCGCGTACCGGCCTTTGTGGAGGGATTGTATCTCGTAGAAGTCGACACTGATGGGCAGGTCACGCCCGTTACCGGCTCGGTCATGCCGGAACTTTCCGAGGAGGAAAGCGTGTATTCGGCGCTGGTGTTGGGTGTGCGCGATTATATCGGCAAGAACGGTTTTGCCGGAGCGGTGATCGGCCTGTCCGGCGGCATCGATTCGGCGCTCACGCTGTGTCTCGCGGTGGATGCGATCGGCGCGTCGCGGGTCGAGGCTGTCATGATGCCATCGCAATATACCGCCGCGATGAGCCTGGAGGACGCGCGTTTCCAGGCCACGGCGCTGGGCGTGAAATACAGCTTCATTCCGATCGACCCCATGTTCGAATCTTTTCTCGGCGCGCTCAAGGAGGAATTCAAGGGCATGAAGCCGGACACCGCTGAAGAGAACGTCCAGGCGCGCATCCGTGGCACCTTGCTCATGGCGATCTCGAACAAGACCCGCAAGATGGTGCTGACGACCGGCAACAAGAGCGAGATGTCGGTGGGCTATGCCACGCTCTACGGCGACATGGCCGGTGGATTCGCCGCCATCAAGGACGTGCCCAAGATGTTGGTATATCGTCTGGCCGAGTACCGTAATAAGATCAAACCGGTTATTCCGCGGCGCGTGTTCGAGCGCCCGCCCTCGGCCGAGTTGGCGCCCGACCAGAAGGATACGGACAGCCTGCCGCCGTATTCGGTGCTCGATCCGATCCTTGAACGCTATGTCGAGCTGGACCAGTCCGCGGACGATATTATTGCCGCGGGCTTCGACGAGACCGTTGTGCGCCGGGTGTTGCGTATGGTGGACCGTAATGAGTACAAGCGTCGCCAGGCGGCGCCGGGTGTGCGCATCACGCCGCGGGCTTTCGGCCGCGACCGGCGCTACCCCATCACCTCGGGCTACGGCACCGACGCGAAAAATGAACCCGGTGGCAATGCCCCGGCAGGTGGTATTTAATAGATGTCAGGCATCCGACATACGATTCGAGGTTTCCGACAATGAAAAAAATCGATTGCATCATCAAGCCCTTCAAGCTCGACGACGTGCGCGAGGCCCTGTCCGAAGCCGGCGTGAGCGGGCTGACCGTGACCGAGGTCAAGGGGTTCGGCCGGCAGAAGGGGCACACGGAACTCTACCGCGGCGCGGAATACGTCGTGGATTTCCTGCCCAAGGTGAAGATCGAGATCGTGGTCGCGGATGACATGCTGGACCGCTGCATCGAGGCCATCACCGGCGCCGCGCGCACCGGCAAGATCGGCGATGGAAAAATATTCGTGACGACCGTCGAACAGGTGGTCCGCATTCGCACCGGCGAGCAGGGGCCGGAAGCGATTTAACTCGGGGTAAAACAAGTACCGTGGCGTCGTCGCTCAGTGGTTTGCGGCGGCTGCTTCGACCTCGGCGAGATAGCGGCTGTTTGGAAAGTTCTTGGTCAGCACGCGCATGGTGTCCTTCAGCATATCGTTCATGCCCATGGACTTGTAGGACAGCGCCATGATGCCGAGGGCATCTTCGGTGGAAGGCGTGCGCGGATAAGTTGCCAGCGCGTACTTGCTGCGGTTGATCGCCGCGACATAGCTGCTGCGCTCATAATAGAAGCGCGCCACCTGGGTTTCGTATCTTGCTTGCGCCTCGAACAGATACGTCATGCGCTGCCGGGCATCCTCGGCGTAGCGGCTGTTGGGAAAGCGCTCCACCACTTCACGAAACGCGCTGTAGGATTCGAGCGCACCCTTGGGGTCGCGGTCGGAAAGATCGTCCTTCGCGCCCAGGAGCCAGTTGGCGAAGCCCTTCTCGCCGTGAAAATTCACCAAGCCTTTGAGGTAATAGGCGTAATCGACGTTTGGATGGGTGGGATGCAGACGGATGAAGCGGTCGGCGGCGGCGATGGCGAGCGCCGGCTCGTCGAATTTATAGTTGGCATAAGCGATTTCCAGCTGCGCCTGTTCGGAATAGCGGCCATAGGGATAACGCGCCTCCAGGTTCTCGAAATACTTGATGCCGGTTTCATAATCGCCATCCGCCACTTTATCCTTGGCTTCCTTGAACAATTTCTCCGGCGGCCAGTTCTTGGTCGGGTCGTCGACGCCGGAGCATCCAGAGAAAAACAGCGCAATGAAAAGAACGGCGATCAATCCGGTGATGCGACGCATGATTCGATTTACCCCGACACAACGTATAAAGTCGCACCAGCTTAACCCGATTTCGCAGCGCCGGAAAGGCCGTCGGCAGACATGAACCAGGAAAAAAAACTATCGGCGCGGATCCCGTCCGAACTGGCCGGCCAGCGGCTCGACCAGGCGCTGGCGGCGCTGTTCGCCGACATCACGCGTTCCCGGCTGCAGCAGTGGATCGAGGACGGCCGCGTGCTGCTGAATGGCCGTGTTCCGCGTAAACGCGATAAGGTCAAGGAGGGCGATGCGGTGGAAATCCTGGCACCACCGCCGGTGGAGGGTAACTGGAAGGCGCAGGCGATATCGCTCGAGATCGTCCATGAAGACGGCGATATCCTCGTCATCAACAAGCCGCCGGGATTGGTGGTGCATCCGGGCGCGGGCAATCCGGAGGGAACCCTGCTGAATGCTTTGCTGAATCATGCCCCGGCATTGGCCGTGCTCCCGCGCGCCGGGATCGTGCACCGGCTCGACAAGGACACCTCCGGCCTGATGGTGGTCGCGAAGACCGAGCGCGCCCGCCGGCACCTGATCGAACAGCTTCAGGAGCACAGCGTCGAGCGCGAATATCTCACGATCGTCAGCGGTGTCATGGTCGCGGGCGGGACGATCGACGCGCCGATCGGACGGCATCGAACCCAACGCACACGCATGGCGGTGAGCGACCGGGGAAAACCCGCCGTGAGTCATTACCGGGTGATGAAGAAGTATCGCGCACACACACTGGTGCAGGTGAAGCTCGAATCCGGCCGCACGCACCAGATCCGCGTGCACATGGCGCACCTGCATTATCCCGTGGTCGGCGACCCGGTGTACGGTGGGCGCTTGAAAATTCCCGCTGGCGCGAGCGAGCATCTCAAAAATGAACTGCGGCACTTCAAACGCCAGGCCTTGCATGCGTTGAAGCTTTCATTGGTTCATCCGGGGACGGGAAAGCGGGTGCAGTGGGCGACGTCGGTGCCGGAGGACATGAGCAAATTGATGGAGGCCTTGGCATTGGATGCCAAGGTTCACTCGAAATAATTTTGTCGAATCGCCTTCGGCGATGATGAAAAGCTAATGACGAGTGGCTCCGCCCCTGCAACACAGTCGTTATTCCCGCGAAAGTGGGAATCCATGCCTTGAATGGTATCGCGCGCTGTGCGCGCGATCTCAACAGCTAATTGCGGTTCCCCGCACCGCGGGCGGGTTTCTTTCTTTGCTCGTGCAAAGAAAGAAACCAAAGAAAGCACGCCCCGGATGGCGCAAATACTCCCTCGCCTCCGCGGCTTTGGGACCCGGCGCTGACTCGACGCGACATCCATGTCGCGCGAGTCAGGCAAAGACATCCTGTCTTTGCCCCCTTCGGGGCGCTCGCCCAAAGCCTGGCGGGGCTCGGGTGCGCCATACGGGGGTTTGAAAACACCTCCGCGTGAAGGTTGGAGGTGGGTAGCTCCAATCCCCGTCGGAGCGAGCCGAGCACCGAGCAAGGCCGGGAGTATTCGCGAGACTTTTGATCGAGCCCGAGGCGCGTATTGTGCGCCCGGCGAGTTAGGCGAGCGCCCGGCCGCCGCGAGACGCGCAGGGAACCACCCGGTGTATGGGCGGCGAAGCGACCGGGGCGCATTCTCTTTGGTGACTTTCTCTTGTGCGCACAAGAGAAAGTCACCTGCCGTGGGTCAGCCACCCACAAGTACACGCGGCCGCAGGCCGCTCGACAGAAAACCGGTGCAGGGGCGGAGCCACCCGCAATTAGCTTTTCAAACCGTGCGCGGAGCGCACACAATAATGTAATATCACCCGCCAGCAGGACAGAAAAACCAAAGATGGCGGCGATCAATACCCTCGAATTCGTTTATCCCGACTGGCCGGCGCCGGTGCACGTGAAGGCGCTGACAACGACGCGCAACGGCGGATTCAGCGTCGGGCCGTATGCGTCATTCAATCTCAGCAACCTCGTGGGCGACGAACCCGGCACCGTGCGCCGCAATCGCGCGTTGCTGGGCGAGGTCTTGAAACTTCCCGCCGACCCGATCTGGCTGACGCAGGTGCACAGCACCCGCGTCATCGATGCTTTCGACGCCGGCCCCCGCGAAGAGGCGGACGGTTGCGTGACCGGTACGCCCGGCGTGGTCTGTGCGGTGTTGACGGCGGATTGCCTGCCGATTTTTTTATGCGACCGGCGCAGCACGCGCATCGGGGTGCTGCATGCCGGTTGGCGCGGATTGGCGGCGGGAATCGTCGAGGAGGGTCTGCGAAAGATCCAATTGCCGACCGCCAATCTGCTGGCCTGGCTCGGACCGGCCATCGGTCCTTCGGCCTACGAAGTCAGCGACGAGGTGCGGCAGACGTTTATCCGGGTGGATCGCGAATTGGAAGAATCCTTCACGCCCGTGCGCAACCGCAAGGGACACTGGCTGGCCGATCTTTACGATATCGCGCGGCGGCGGTTGCGCGCGCAGGGCGTGCATGCCGTTTACGGTGGATTGCGTTGCACGCTGCGCGAACGTAATCTGTTTTTCTCGCATCGGCGTGACGGCAATTGTGGGCGCATGGCCTCGCTGATCTGGCTGGATAAAAGCGCGCGTTAGGCTATGATGCCGGTCTTCCTGCCGCGCGGTTCCTGAAAATGAATTCCCTGATTCTCTGGATTATTGCCTTTACTATCCTCGGTGGTGTGCTGAGCGTACTCGCGGCCGGCGCTTTTCTGCTGTTGCCGGAGAGCGTGCGTACGCGGATGCTCTCGCCCATGGTCAGCTTCGCCATCGGCGCGCTGCTTGGCGCGGCGTTTCTGGCGATCCTGCCGCACGCCTTCGAGGTTCCGGGCGTGGATGCGCATGCCGTCACGCTCACGGTGCTGTGCGGCATTCTGATTTTCTTTCTGCTCGAGAAAATGGTTATCTGGCGCCACTGCCACACCGAAGACTGTGAAGCGCATGTCCCGGACATGGACAAGGTACGTAATGCGGCGACCGGCAATCTGATCCTGATCGGCGACGGCATCCATAATATGGTGGACGGGGTGCTGATTGCGGCGGCGTTCCTGACCGACGTGCATCTCGGCGTGGTCACGAGCATCGCGGTCATCGCGCACGAAATCCCGCAGGAGCTGGGTGACTTTGCCGTGCTTCTGCACAGCGGCTTCAGCCGCGGGAAGGCGCTGCTCTACAACATGCTGACCAGTCTGACGACGGTCATCGGCGGCGTGGTCGCCTATTTTTCTCTGTCGCTGGCCAACACGGTAGTGCCGTACGTGCTGGCCATCGCGGCGTCGAGTTTTATCTACATTGCCGTGGCCGATCTCATCCCCGGCCTGCACAAGCGGACCGAATTCAGCGCCACCGTGCAGCAGATCGTGCTGATTGCCCTCGGCGTGACCGTGATTTCCGTGACCCATGCCATGCTGCATTAGCCGCTAACCGATGCGACGGCTGCCCGCCGCAAGACGCGGGTTTCTACCCTAGCGGGAATAGGTCGGTTTGGGCGGCACTTTCTGATCTAGGAACGGATATCCCCAGCCGATAAGCTTGCCGTTCTGGAGAACCACTGGTGTTAATTCGTCGTCGGTGATTTTATCGTCACGTGCCTTCAGGTCGGTGTAGTAGTACAGGACCTCGTAGGTTTTGCCGTCCTTGCCCGTGAGGACTTCGGTGCGGTAGGGATTGTCTATCCACATGAAGACGCCCTTGGACGGATCCCTTCCCATGAGCTCCATGACCAGGTCCTTGGGCTGGCCAACGGATAGCTTCTTCAGGTTTTCTTTATTCTGGTCTCTCAGGAGGTCACTGGTGTCGAGATAGAGAGAACTGCACCCGGCCAAAATTAATGACAGCAGAACGATGATTTTTTTCATTG
>NZ_JBGQKW010000027.1:0-29559 GCF_041499725.1 Sulfuricaulis sp. | reverse complement strand
GTGCGCGTGTGACGTCGGCATGCCGGATGCGAATGCAGCCGCAACGATACCCTAAATTACACGTTGGATGAAATCGGGGAGGCTGCTCTATCAGCTTTCGACACCGGGTGAATATGTCCGTTCGTGGCGAGCTTGTCGAACCACGAATGCATGATGACCCTGTAATGGCAGTGTTTGCCGTTCACTCTTTGACAAGCTCAGGGAGAACGGAATGACTTAATCAGGGCTACCTATCTGGTTGTGGTTCATTACTTTTGATTAATTTCATGCTTGGCCAGCATTTCGAGCGCGCGCACCATGGCCGAGTGGTCCCAGGCACTGCCGCCCTGCGCGGCGCAGGCATTGAACAACTCCTGGCAGGTGGCCGTGTTCGGCAAACTGATCTGGAGCGCGCGTGCGCCGGACAACGCCAGATTCAAATCCTTCTGATGCAATTCGATGCGGAATCCGGGATTGAAGGTGCGCTTGATCATGCGCTCGCCATGCACTTCCAGAATTTTCGACGAAGCAAAACCGCCCATCAGGGCCTGGCGCACCTTGGCCGGATCGGCGCCGGCCTTGGAAGCAAACAACAACGCCTCGCCCACCGCTTCGATGGTCAGCGCCACGATGATCTGGTTGGCCACCTTGCAGGTCTGACCGTCGCCGTTGCCGCCCACCAGCGTGATGTTCTTGCCCATCAATTCGAATATCGGCTTCACCTTGGCGAACGTCGCTTCCGTTCCGCCCACCATGATGGTCAGCGCGGCGTTCTTCGCGCCCACTTCGCCGCCCGACACCGGGGCGTCGACATATTCACATCCCAATTTATTGATCTGGGCAGCGAACTTCTTGGTCTCGATCGGGGAAATCGAACTCATGTCCACCACGATCTGGCCCGCGGAGAGGCCCTCGGCCACGCCGTCCTTGCCGAACAGGGCGGCTTCGACGTGCGGGGTGTCCGGCACCATGGTGATGATGATCTCGGCATTTTTCGCGACATCTTTCGGAGATTGACAGGCGATGCCCTTCTCGCCGACCAAGTCTTGGGGAACGCCCGAACGGCTGAAGAGATACAGACTGTGGCCGCCCTTCATTAGATTGTGGGCCATCGGGCGACCCATGATACCGAGACCGATAAATCCCACTTTCATGATTGTTCTCCTGAAAGATTAATGCGACAGATAAGCGGCGGCCCAACCGAGACCCGCGACCGTGGCGGTGGCCGGCTTGTATTCGCAGCCGATCCAACCATCGTAACCGATCTGATCGATATGCTTGAACAGGAATGGATAATTGATTTCTCCGGTGCCGGGCTCGTTGCGCCCCGGATTGTCCGCGATCTGGATGTGGTGGATACGGGAAATATTTTTCTTCAGACTCGCCGCCAGCTCGCCCTCCATGCGTTGCATGTGATAGACGTCGTATTGCAGAAACAGGTTATCCGACCCCACTTCGTTCATAATCTCCAGCGCCTGGGTGGTGCGGGACAGATAGAAGCCCGGAATGTCGAAGGTATTGATGGGCTCAATCAGGAGCTTGATGCCGGCGGCTTTGAGCTTGTCGGCGGCAAAACGCAGATTGGCGACAAACGTCTTGCGCAGCGCATCCGGCGCGGCGCCCGCGGGCGCGATCCCGGCCAGGCAATTGATCTGCTTGCACCCGAGCGCAGTGGCATAGTCGATGGCCTTGCCGACGCCGTCCTGGAATTCGCCGACGCGCGCGGGCTGACACGCGTTGCCACGGTCACCGGCGGCCCAATCGCCCGCGGGCAGGTTATGCAGGACCTGGGTTAGTTTCAGCATCTTGAGCTTTTCCGCCAGCTGGGTTTTATCGTAGGCGTAAGGAAACAGGTATTCGACGCCGCGGAATCCGGCCTTGGCGGCGGCGTTGAACCGGTCCAGAAAATCGACCTCATTGAACAACATGGTCAGGTTGGCGGCAAACTTGGGCATCGTCGTTCCTTAAATGGAATTGTACGCAAATCGCGGCAAACCGCGCCGCGACGTGGTTAACAGGCGGCAATCGCGATCAGGCCGCCTGCGTTTTTTTCTCTGGTTTGCGATCGAGAATTTCTTCGAACTCGGTAATCTTGTCGATCTCCGGACCCATGGAAATGTTGGTGACGCGTTCGGTGATCACTTCGACCACGACCGGAACGCGTTTCTCCGCGCTCAAGCGACGCGCCGCCTGAAAGGCAGCCGCCATCTGTTTCGGATCGAAGATGCGCGTGGCAAGACACCCCATCGCTTCCACGGCCTTGACGTGATCGACGCCATATTCGCCAATCTCGGGACAATTGATATTGTTAAAGCTCAATTGGACTTCATAATCCATTTTATAACCGACTTCGGCCTGGCGGATCAGTCCCAGATACGCGTTATTGATGAGAATCATCACGAACGGCACATGATGCTGGGCGGCGACCGCGAGTTCCTCGATCAAAAACTGGAATGAAAAATCGCCGACGACACCGACGACCTCCTTGCTCGGGTCGGCCAGTTTAGCGCCGATGCACGCCGATATTTCCCAACCGAGCGGGCCGGCCTGGCCGCAGACGATATAGTTTCGTGGCTTGTTGATTTTCTGGAACTGGCCCGAGGCGATCTGGTACAAGCCGATGGCGGTGACGAAGCGCGTATCGTCGCCGAACACGTTATTGATTTCCTGGAATACGCGTTGCGGTTTTATCGGCACATTGTCGAAATCGGTGCGGCGTTGCATCGTGAATTTCCGCTCCTGAACTTCGGCGATCCATGGCTTGCGGTTGACAATCTTGCCGGCCTGTTTGCGCGCACGCGCCGCCGCGACGAACTCCTCGAGCGCGTATTTGGCGTCGGCCACAATGCCAATATCCGGGCAAAAGACGCGGCCGATTTGCATCGGCTCGATGTCGACATGAACGAATTTGCGCCCTTTGGTGAAAACATCGAGGCTGCCGGTCTGGCGATTGGCCCAGCGATTGCCGATCCCGAGGACGAAATCGCTGCGCAGGAAATTCGCATTGCCGTAACGATGCTGGGTCTGCAGTCCCATCATGCCGGCATTCAGCGGATGATCGTCGGGAATGCTGCCCCAGCCCATCAGCGTGGGAATGACGGGCGTTTGGGTCAACTCGGCCAGTTCAACGAGCAGTTCGGACGCCTCCGCGCTGATCACGCCGCCGCCGGCGAAGATCAACGGCCGCTGTGCCGCCATCATCATGTCGAGCGCCTTGTCGATTTGTTTCCGATTTGGGCGCGGCTTGAACACTTCGAGCGGGAAATCGGAGTCGGGATCGAACTCGATGATTTCTTTCTGGACATCGATCGGCAAATCGATCAAGACCGGGCCGGGACGGCCCGAGCGCATCAATTGAAACGCATACCGGAACGCGCGCGGCACCTGGGCGGCTTCCATGACGGTAATCGCCCACTTGGTGACCGGCTTGGCAATCGCGGCAATGTCGACCGCCTGGAAATCTTCTTTATGCAATTTGGCGCGTGGTGCCTGGCCGGTAATGCACAGAATCGGAATGCTGTCGGCCATCGCCGAGTACAGGCCGGTGATCATGTTGGTGCCGGCCGGGCCGGAGGTGCCGATGCAGACGCCGATGCGGCCGCTCGCGGCGCGCGTATAGCCTTCGGCCGCGTGGGTTCCGCCTTCTTCGTGGCGAACCAGCACGTGCTTGATCTTGCTCCCATTCATCGCCTGATACAGCGGCAAGATCGCCGCCCCGGGGATGCCGAACGCCAGCTCGATGCCTTCGCTTTCCATGACGCGAATCGCCGCTTCGGTTGCGGTCATTTTTGCCATTTTTTATTCCCTCGATATTTCACAGCGCGGAACTGTGATTCGTTAAAGCAGCCCTGCTCGCTGCGCTCGCTCGTCTTGATGTATTACCCAATGAGAAATCCAGCAGGAATCCTGTTTAGGTATGCCGGTGACAAGGTATACGCTTGCACGAAAGGCTAACGCAGGATAGGATATTTCACAATACATAATCGTTTTCACTATACGCAAAATGCTCAAAACCGCCGCATCTTCGATTCAGGTGATTGACCGGGTGACGACGCTGCTCGATGCCATCGCGGCGCGCCCGGAACCGTCCAGCCTCAAGTTCCTGTCGGCCGAAACACATCTGCACCCCTCCACCGCCTTCCGCATCCTCAAGGCGCTCACGGGGCACGGGCTCGTCGAGCGCACGGCCAACGGCCAGTACACGCTGGGCGTGAAGCTGCTGCACTTCGGCAGTCGCGTGCACGGAAAAGTGGATCTGCTGCGCGAGGCCAAACCGATCATGGAGTGGCTGCGCTCACAGGTGGGCGAGTCCGTGAACCTCACGGTGCGCGAAGGCGATGAAGTGGTGTACGTGGAGCGCGCCATTCCCAACCGCATGATGCGCGTGGAACAGGTGATCGGCAGTCGTGCGCCGCTGCATGTCACCGCCGTGGGCAAGCTGTTCCTCTCCGAGGATGGCGAAAAGGCGTGCCGCGAATACGCGCGCCGCACCGGTCTGCCGCGTTATACCCCTAATACCTTCACTCAAGTGACAAAACTCTGGGCGCAAATTGAAAACGCCCACAAACTCGGATACGCCCTTGACAATGAAGAAGCGGAACAGGGAGTCGCCTGCGTCGGCGTGCCCCTGCACGACCCGCATGGCAAGATGGTCGCGGGGCTTTCGATCTCGGCCCCGCGTGACCGTCGCCGCGAGGCCTGGATTCCCATCATCAAAAAAGCCGGCGCGGATATTTCAGCGCGCTTGGGTTACCTGGCCAAGTCCGCCTAGAACAGTTGCCGCAGGGATTTGCCATTATAATCCGACGAAACGAGTGAGCACAGCGAGCCGGGCTACTGTTACACTGCGCGGTTTCCGGATAATGAATGAAGAATAAATAGAGGTCGCGCTTGAGCTATACCTCCTTCAATCCACCGGTCCGTACCTTGATGGGACCGGGACCCTCGGACGTGCACCCGCGCGTGCTCACGGCCATGGCGCGCCCGACCATCGGGCACCTCGATCCCGCGTTTATCGCCATGATGGAGGAAATCAAGGCGCTGCTGCAGTACGCCTTCCAGACCAGCAACGCGCTGACCATTCCCATCTCCGCGCCCGCCTCGGCCGGCATGGAAGCCTGCTTCGTCAATCTCATCGAACCGGGCGAAAAGGTCGTCGTGTGCATGAACGGCGTCTTCGGCGAGCGCATGAAGGAGAACATCGAGCGCGCACGAGGTGTGCCGGTCATGGTGGAAGACAGCTGGGGCACGCCGGTGGACCCGAACAAGCTGGAGGACGCGCTCAGGGCCCATCGCGACGCCAGGATCGTCGCCTTCGTGCAGGCCGAGACTTCCACCGGCGTGCAATCGGACGCCAGGAAGCTGACGGAGATCGCCCATCATCATGACTGCCTGACCATCGTGGATGCCGTGACCTCGCTCGGCGGCTCGCCGCTGAAGGTGGATGAATGGGGCCTCGATGCGGTCTACTCCTGCTCGCAGAAATGCCTTTCGTGCGTGCCGGGGCTGTCGCCGGTCACCTTCAGCAACCGCGCGGTGGAAAAGATCAAGAAGCGCAAGACCAAGGTGCAAAGCTGGTTCTTCGACCTCAACCTGGTGATGGGATACTGGGGCTCGGGCAAGCGCGTCTATCACCACACCGCGCCGATCAATCTTTTATACGGCCTGCATGAGGCACTGGCGATGCTGCAAGAGGAGGGCCTGGAAAATTCCTGGGCGCGGCATCGGCATCAGCATCTCGCCTTGCGCTCGGGCATCGAGGCCATGGGGCTCTCCTTACTCGTTCATGAATCCGCGCGCCTGCCGCAGTTGAACGCCATCGTGGTCCCGGAGGGCGTGGACGAGGCCGTGTTGCGCAGCCGTCTGCTCAATGAATACAACCTTGAAATCGGCGCGGGCATGGGCAGCCTCGCCGGCAAGATCGTGCGCATCGGCCTCATGGGTTATGGCGCCAACATGAAAAACGTCATGTACTGCCTGGAAGCGCTCGAGGCCGTGCTGGCGGACATGCACGCCCCGATCCTGACCGGCGTCGCGATGAACGCCGCGCAAAGCGCGGCGGTTTTAAACTAGAACCTATCTCAAAATATATGTAGGGTGGGCACCGCCCACCGTCGGACAGCCTGGGCGGACTGCTCGGGGGCTTGCTCGGCGGCATCACCGGTCCACGCGGTGACCACCGTGAAGGCGCCGCCGAGACCATGGTCAAAAACACCGCCCGCTCCATCGGTAGCCAGATCGGCCGTAGCCTCATTCGAGGCGTGCTGGGCTCCCTCCTCGACGGCCGGCGCTAACACCCCAACAGCCCCTTGGTGGGGTTGAATTCCCTCTGTCCGTCCCTTCAGGCACGGACCATGTTTCCCCCTTCCCTGCCTCTGAAAAATGGCTGATTTAGGCCGGAATTCCGGCCTGGGGCCGTGCGCACCTGTCTTCTCAGGGCTGGCACGGCCTATGCACTAAACTCACAGAGAATCAGCCAATTATGCCTTTTTGTGCCGTAGACGACCGGATAAGCACAGCATCAGACGGAAAGATGCAGACACTGCTGACATTAACCATCATCGTCGAGCCCGACCGGCAGCGCCTCGCGCGGTTTGCGATGGACGCCGTGGAAGCGCTCGGCGGTAACGTTTTCTCCGCCGCGAACCGGCTCGAGGGATTGCTGCGCCGCGTACGCGAGGACTGCGCGCGTGCCCGTACGCCCGTCGAGACCAGCCTCCTGCTGGACGATCTGTCCTTGTACCTCGCCTGGGAGAACCAGCACGAACCGCTGACGACACTCTCACAGCCGCCGGAGGCCGGCAAGGTCACGGCGCTCGCCACCCAGCTCAAGAACGCCAGTGAATCCGCCGACAGTACGCTGCTCAAGCGCCGCAACGAACAGATCATCGCCGATCTCGAAGACGCCAAGAAACGCGCCCGTCAGGAGATGGAGGAACTCGAAACGCTGCTGGAGCTGAAGAAGAACGAGCTGAACAAATCCATCCTCGCCGCCCAAACCGACGGCATGACAGGACTGTGCAACCGCAGCGGTTACGACTCGCACCTGCGCGAGGCTTTCCTGCGCTGCAAACGTCAAGGCGAGCCGCTCTGTCTCTTGCTGCTCGACGTCGACTTCTTCAAGACCATCAATGACACCCACGGACACCAGTACGGCGACGAGTACCTGAAGCGCGTAGCCAATGCGCTGCGCACCTCGGTGCGCGAACACGTGGATCACACCTGCCGCATTGGCGGCGATGAATTCGCCATCATTCTGTACTCGGACGTATCGATTGCCAAACGCGTGGCGGGCAAGGTACTCAGCCAGATGGAAAACAAGGTCAGTATCGGCATAAGCCAGATGCAGAAAGCTGACAGCATCGAGGGCCTGATCGGGCGCGCGGATTCGATGCTGTATGAAGCCAAGCACCGTGGACGCGGTCAGTTTGTCGCCGACGAGGTCAGCGAGGTCCGAATCAAGGCGGTCTGAAAAATAGTATCCACCCGGTATGGGAAATCATGAAATTGCTGATCGAGCAGGGAGCGAAGGGGGATAGCGGTGTCGTGCTGTTGCGGTCGAAGCTGCGTGCGGTTTCGCGCCGTATGGGCTTCAACGATTTGAAACGTGAACATATGGAGCTGGTGTGTAACGAAATGGTGACGAACCAGAACAAATTCGCCGAAGGTAACGGGCTGGTGCAGATATGGGAGACCGCTTATCCCCGGCCGGCACTCGATTTGTTCGCGTTCGACTACGGCAAGGGCATCCTGAATATCATGGTTGCCGTGCAGGACGGTTTTACCACGGCTGGCACCATGGGCAAGGGGCTGGGCGCCATCCGCCGCCTCTCCTCCGAGAGCGAAATCTACAGTCTTCCGATGGAAAACATCGGGGATTGTCCCTGGCATGGCACGGCCGTGTGGTCGCGTTTCTATCAGGACAATAACGATGACACGCTGCCGCACCAGATCGGCGGCTACACGCGCGCCTATCAGGACAGCGCCTTCAACGGTGACCTGATTCAGGTCCGCTGCAGCCCGAACAAAACCCGCTGGCTGCACATGGACGGGCTCGGCCACGGACGCGAGGCGGCCGAGGTCGTCGAGGGCATCGGGTATTTTCTCGATGATGAAACTCCCGTGGACGGTTTGATGGAGCGCTTGAGCCGGCGGCTCGAGGGCACGCGCGGCGCGGTCGGCATGGTGTGCGAGATTGACGCCGTCACACAGACTTTCAGAATCTGCGGGGTCGGCGACATGGTCGCCTATCTCATCGCCAGCGGCGACAAAAAAGCGATTTTGTTTTCCCCCGGCGTGCTGGGCCATGCCCATCGCACGCCGGAGACAACCACCCTGTCGTTTCCGCCCCAGGCCCTGCTCTTTACCGCTTCCGACGGCCTGCGGCGCAGCATCACCCTGCGCACCTTCCCGGAATTATGGCGATTGCACCCGCAAATGATCGCCCTGGTGTTGGGTCAAGTCATGGGCCGACATAACGACGACCGGTCCGTATTCACCATCCGTTTAAACCCAAGTATGAGGAAATAGTCATGGCCAAGGAAACACCCCAGGAAAAATCCACCAATCAGATCCTGATCGAACAGCTCATGCAGAACGTGGGCAAGATCTCCGCCATCATCGAGAAGGAAGGGCAGAGCATCTTCGGTCACAAGAACCTGCTCTCGAACAACGAGATCAACGACTACAGCCTCGAATTTCTCGAACTGCTGACGATGCTGCTGCACGCCGGCGAGAAAGTGGACCGGCGCGGGGCGGAATACAAGGCGCTGCGGCAGTTCTTCGCCAACTTCTCGCAGCAGATCCAGGTGCGCGGCGGCGACATGGACGAATTCGTGCGCTACGTCCACTTCCTGCAACGGGTATTCCTGGAGAATCTCGAGGAAAACAAGACGGTCAGCTTCGAGAAGACGCGCGAGATTTTGATGCTGCTCGGCATGATCTTCAACGACATCATCCTCGATGTGTTCCACATCTACCTGGAAGGCAAGGAAAAGACCATCCTGGCGCAGCAGGAAGAACTGCGGCAGACCTCCACGCCGATCACCGAGATCTGGGACGGCGTGTTGACGCTGCCCATCATCGGCTCGCTCGACTCGTCGCGCACCATGATCGTGATGGAGAAACTCCTGCAGCGCATCGAATCGGACCGCGCGCGCGTGGTGCTCATCGACGTCACCGGCGTGATGGCGATCGATTCCCAGGTCTCGCATCACCTGATCCAGATGATCCGCGCCACCGGCCTCATGGGCGCCACCGCCATCCTGACCGGCATCCGGCCGGAGATCGCGCGTGCCCTGACCAGTCTAAACATAGACCTGAGCTCGGTGACCACGCGTTCCAAGCTGTCCGAGGGCCTGAAAGAGGCGTTCCGCCAGTTGCACATTGAAGTAACGCAACCCGGCAAGTAACCTACGCAGGACTATCGTGATCGGAACAGGCCGCGGAATGATTGCAGGAGCAAGACGGCATGGCTGAAGGCATCCATCTCACCCCCATCGGGGACGGCAACGTGCTGCTGGAACCCGGCGAGGGGCTCGATCCCAGCGACCCGGGCGCCCTGGTCGCGCCGGTGCTCGAGTTTCTCCAGAATAACGAGGCGCGGCGCCTGGTCTATGACCTGAAGAACGTCCGCCTGATCGATGAGGTGTACTACGCCTGGCTAACGAAACTCAGCGCCACCTGCCGCATCGCCAACGTGGAAATGGTCACCGTCAACATGCAGCCGGCGGCCGCGTACGCGCTGTCGCTCACGCTCGACAAACCCACCCCCTTTACCTGCGCACTCGATATCCACCATCTGCGCTGAGAAGCCCGGCATTTCTAGATCCACTTCCGGCGCCGGAAAAACACCAGCATGCCGGCGGCGATCCCCGCCATCACCAGTAACACCAGCGGATAACCCCAGCGCCAGCCCAGCTCCGGCATGTGATGAAAATTCATGCCGTATATCCCGACGATGAACGTCAGCGGCAAGAAGATCGTGGCGATGATCGTCAACACCTTCATGACTTCATTCAGCCGGATGCTCAGGCTCGAAAGATAAATATCCATCATGCTGGCCAGCATGTCGCGGTAGGTCTCGATGGTGTCGATGACGTGAATGGTGTGATCGTACACGTCGCGTAGATAGAACCAAGTGTCCTTGTGGATCAACGTCGACTCGCCGCGCTGCATTCCGCTCACCACCTCGCGCAGCGGCCAGACGGATTTTCGCAGGAACAGCAGCTCGCGCTTGAGCGCGTGCAGCGTCTGCAACGACGCCGGTATCGGCCGGGAAATGATGGTCTCCTGCAACACCTCGATCCGTTCGCCGAGTCTTTCAAAGATGGCGAAATAATTGTCCACCACGGTATCCATGAGCGCATAGGCGAGGTAATCGGCGCCGAGATTGCATATGCGTCCGCGCTTGCCGAGGATGCGTTCCTTGGTGGCATTGAAGATGCCGTTGTCGCTCTCCAGAAACGAAATGACCAGATTGTGTCCCAGGATCAGGCTGATCTGTTCCGTCGATATTTCGTTCGTGGTCGTGTCGTTGCTCAGCCTTTTGATCACGATGTACAGGTATTCGCCGTAATCCTCGAGCTTCGGGCGCTGGTCGGTGTTGGGGATGTCCTCGATCACCAGCGGATGCAGGTTAAATGCAGCGCCGAACTGCGCCAGCGTCTCCACCTCGTGCAGACCGGTGATGTTGATCCAGCTCACGCCCGGACTGTCGCGCAGCGCGAGGCACTCCTGCACGGTCTTACATTCTTGTTCGACGGCGCGCTGCTCGTTGTAGTGCAGCAACGTCAGGCGCGTGGTTTCGCTCTTGCGTTCACCGAGATGCACCGGTGTGCCGGGCGGGAGGCCGGCCTTGCGCGAGCGTTTGGGCGCGAGTTGGGACATAAATTCACCTTGTTATTTCATGACTTGGGAGAGACGGGTTCCTAACCCCCGTCAATTGTCTATAGTATCGCTACTTCGTGGCTCAAGCCCACCGATGTTCAAGGGATTTAATATGGACATGTTTCGCGTCGCGCATGGAACCGCCCCGGACTGGCAGCAGGCCGCGAATCTCTGCCTGGCCCAGCTCGGCAGCATTCCGGTTGAAGCGAATCTGGGCTTCCTCTACGTCACCGATCATCTCGCCGCTCAGTTGCCGGAAATCCTCGGCTTCTTCAAGGAACAGACGGACATCCTGCACTGGGTGGGGAGCGTCGGGGTCGCGGTCTGCGCCACCGCGCAGGAATACAACGACCGGCCGGCCATCAGCGTCATGATCGCCGATTTTCCGCCGGACTCGTTTCGCATCTTCCCCGCGATCAAATCCGATATCGCGGAATTCGCCGACAGCCGTACCTGGTGCGAGCAGACGGATGCGCGCTTTGCCGTCGTGCATGGCGACCCGCGCAACCCGAAAACGCCTGGCTTCATCGCGGAACTCGCCGAGGCGATCCACGACGGCTTTCTGGTGGGCGGGCTGACTTCCTCGCGCGGGCCGAATTTCCAGATCGCCGGCGGGTTGACCGAAGGCGGCGTTTCCGGCGTGCTGTTTTCGGGCCAGGTGTCGGTCGCCACCGCGCTCACGCAAGGCTGTACTCCGCTCGGCCGGCAACACGAGATCACCGAATGCCAGGACAACATCGCCATCCGCATCGACGACCGCCCGGCGCTGGATGTATTCAACGAGGACGTGGGCGACATACTCGCGCGTGATCCGTCCCGCGCCGCGGGCTACATCTTCGCGGGTTTCCCCATCAAGGGATCGGACACCGGCGATTACATCGTGCGCAACCTCGTGGGCATGGATCCGGAGAACAAGCTGCTGGCGGTCGGCGAATACCTGAACGCCGGCGATACCATCATGTTCTGCAAGCGCGATATCCGCACCGCCTTCGAGGACCTGGTGCGCATGCTGCGCGAGATCAAGCACCGGCTCGGCCGTCCGCCCAAGGGCGGCGTGTATTATTCCTGCCTGGGCCGCGGCGCGCACATGTTCGGCGAGGACTCCGTGGAGCTGAAAACCATCCGCCAGGAGCTGGGCGACATTCCGCTCGTGGGCTTTTTCGCGAACGGCGAGATCTCGCACAACCGGCTGTACGGCTTCACCGGGGTGCTGACGCTGTTTTCCTGAGAGCGGCAGCCATGGCCGTCGCGCTCGTCCCCGCCCTGCTCTTATTTGATCCCGTTACCGAGAAGAACGGCAAGGAGAAAGCCAAGGCAAAGCCGGATGCCAGGCCAAAGAAAGAAAAACGCCTGTTCTGCGCCGCCTGTCGTCACCCCGTCACGCATCAGGACGAGCGCATCGTCGTGCAGGGCGGTCACGAACACCGCTTCACCAATCCCCAAGGGATCGCCTATCACATCGGCTGCTTTCGCGAAGCCGCCGGTTGCGCGCCCAGTGGCGAGGCGACCACGGAGTACACCTGGTTCCAGGGCTATGCCTGGCGCATCGCGTTCTGCGCCCATTGCCGCACGCATCTCGGCTGGCGCTTTCAGTCGGGCGACGACTATTTCCACGGCCTGATCGTCGATCGCCTGATCTCGGCCGGACCCGCGAAAAACGGATAGAGAGTTTCAGCCGACGACCGGCAAAGGGGTGCCGGCAAATCGCTCGAGCAAGAAACCGACGGCATAGCCCAGACCGGTGGCGATCAGCGCAATGGAGAGAAATTCCAGTCCCGAGCGTCCCAGCGACTGGCCGGAGAGTTTGCCCTTGAACATGCCCACGGCGAAGAGTGCCGCGCCGGTAAACAGTACGGCGGTCACCAAGGCCCACTGCAGCGGTATAAAGGCAAAAGGGGCGAGCGGCAGCACGCCCCCGACAATGAAAGAAAGCGCCATGACCAGCGCGCCCTTGACCGGATTGTTGACGTCGGCGCTGCCCAAGCCCAGCACCTTTTCCTGAAAGGTGGCGACAAACACGGACTTCTGTTCGTGCAGCAGCTTGACGATGCGGTAACAGGCTTCGCGCGCCAGGCCTTCGCGGTGCAAAGCATCCAGCAATCCTTCCTGCGCCATGTAAGGTTCCTGCTCGATGAACTTTGCTTCCTTCTCCAGTTCGTGATCGAAGATTTCCTTCTCGGCTTTGGACGAAAGATAGGCGCCGGCCGACATGGAAAACGCGCCGGAACATACCGCGGCGGTGCCCGCCATGAGGATCACGAACCGGCTCGATCCGGCCGCCTGCATCCCGGCGAGCAAGCCCACGGTGCTGATCAGGCCATCCTGGATGCCGAAAACGAATTCGCGGATGCGTCCCTTGGCTTCGATCTGCTTGCGTTTTGCTTCCGTTGGCAGCACGGGACTAGTACTTGAGATGCAGCTCACCCGTGGGCTCGCCGGGCTTCCAGTCGGCCGGGCACAGCTTGCCCGTGCACAGCGCCCGCAGGACGCGCAACGACTCCTCGACGCTGCGGCCGACGTTCATGTTGCTGGCGGCGCTGTACTGGATGATCCCCTCGGGATCGATGACGTAAGTCGCGCGGATCGCGACGCCTTCCCTGGGATGCAGGACCTGATAGACGCGGCTCACGTTCTTGTCCGTGTCGCTCAGCAGCGGATAGGCAATGCCGCCCAGCTCCTCGGCCCAGGAGCGGTGGCTTTCGACGGGATCGACGCTGACGCCGTAAATCATCGCCCGTTCCTTGCTGAAGTCGCCGGCTAGCTTGCTGAAGCCCGTGACCTCGGTGGGACAGACGAAGGTGAAATCCGCGGGATAGAAAAACAGCACCAGCCAATGGCCGCGGGCCTCGCGCAGGGAATAATTCCTGGTCTTGCCCTGATGCACTCCGGGCAGGCTGAAATCGGGCGCCGCATCGGCGATGGTCAGCATGGTGACGCCATGGTAGGAAATCCGCTCCGAAGGCACAAGGACAAAAAAGATTCTGCTTACCAGCAGGAGAAACTGCGAGGGATTATTGATTAAGGTTAGAAGTATTCTGTCGAGTCTATTTTGACAGTACTATATATTTACTACGTGTTGTTGTGCCACGCCGCCACAGAACTACCAGGAAACGGTGCGCTGTCTCCGGCGTCGGCACAAACAAGTGTTAGCGGTTACAAGCCTTAAATCCTTGGGGGCTGTCATTCACTCTCTCGAATCGAGTATCGTTGGTTTCTGAGAATGCTATTGGCAATAACAGAAAAACGAGACCTGCCGCATAATCTGATCTTCTATATTTACCATGCTTTCCCGTATCAAGACCCAATGTAATTTGTTCATAGCTTGGGCCCGCTAACACATCACCCGCCCCTCTTGATAGAAGAAACGCATCTCTATGTATAATAATTTTTCCGCCACTAATATTAAAATCACGTCCGAGAATGTATGGCTTCTCATAAATCGCGCATCCGTTTTTAATTGCTTTTACAATGAGTGAATTCTCTGTTGATAAGACCTCTATAAACTCAATGTCTACATGACTAACTTCAGGATTTATATTTAGCTTGGTATAGCCCCAAATAATTGCCGAAAGGTAACCTGACGGGTCCCCCTTGTTTTTGTAAACTCCTGCTAATTCTGACAGTTGAGATATTTTATAAAATTCCTGATTGTCTTTTGGCTCTGAATGAAATGCACAACCATTAAGGAATATAAACAGCATAACTGCCAAGACTCGTGGCTTCATCGAATATTCCTCATATCGCTAACGCCGAGCTAAACCGCGAGCGAAGGCTGCGCAAAGCGCCGACGTAGCGAGTCGGCTTGAGCGCCAAGTTATGTGCATGTCTCAGGCATGCATACGATTTCGCCGAATCTTCTAAGTTCGCCTTTGTGTACGGCACGCAAGTGTGAAACGTAGCATTGATTTCGGTTCTTCCCTTCCAAAAAGATTAAAATCTTCCACATAGTCTGGAGCACGGAAATAGCGTCACTTCTGCCTACCTTGATGGGGCTGACATTCAAACGGAGTTTCTTAGTTAAATTAGTTTTTGTATCGACATATCGCTGATATTTGTTATCTCCGCTACTCCACTTATTTACTGATCGGAGAATCATCGCCTTTTCATCGTCCCATGAGTAGGAGACCTCCCATAAATGATTGTGTGCTAATACGTCTCGCAGAATATGTATCTCGAACAAGTCATCTTCAAAAGGAAAATCCTGATACAGTCTTTTAAGGTAAGCTGGCACTGAAACTCCATTGATTTCTTTCTGAGTCGCCTTATTAATATAACGCACCCTCATTACATACGATTCAAGGCATACCACCCCAAGGATGCAAATCGCGGAAGCGAAACCATTGACGTAGTATCCAGCTTGCACCTCGTTTGAGCTCCCCCTGTCGTATTTCTCTAGCTTTTCGAGTAACACACTAATTGGTTCGAAATAGGAGCTACCAACTATTGTTACTAGGCTGTCATTCATCGAGTTCCTTTTTGCACATAACTATAAATTCGATTTCAAAACCGCCGTATAATTTTGGCAGCAAAACGACAAGACATTGTTTTAATGTAGTATGTCATAATCAAACACGGCGTTGAATTTTGTAAGACACAGCATGGTTCTGTTTCTTAACCTTCCAGTCAAGCAGGGCATGGAAATGTTTGGTTTTTTTCGGGTCCCCGTAGCGCGCGCTGAGTACCGCAGCCACACCGGGAGTTTTTAAGCGAGCCCGTGTTTGAGCCCGAGGCGCGTATTTTGCGCCCGGCGAGTTGGCGAGCGCCCGGTGGGGCGAGGAACGGAGGGAACCGGCGAAGCCGGCGTGCGCTCCGGGGCGTGCTTTCTTTCGGTTACCTTTCTTTGCACGAGCAAAGAAAGGTAACCCAGGGTGCAGGGGCGGAGCCACCCGCAATTAGCTTTTGAGCGCGGGCGAAGCCCGCTCGACAAAATTAAAAGCCGCCTATTGGCGGCTTTTAATTTCATCCGGCGGGTTACGGCAAAAAACGCCTAACCCGCCCTACATGTAAGATATTAAGGACAACAAAATTTAATTCTTTTCTTTCAACAACAACCTCACATCATGCTCCAAATCCTCCACCGGCACGTCATTCTTCACCAGCAACCGTAATTTCCCCTTGGCATCCTTGATCAGAATCCCGGTGGAATGATCCACCAGTGCCGGGGTCTTGGGGTTCTTGCTATAAGCCACCTTGTACTCACTCGCAACCGCGGCAATTTCCTTGTCGCTGCCGGTGAGGCCGATAAAGGAGGGATGGAACTGCGGAACAAAACCTGCGAGTTGTTTGACCGTATCGTTTTCCGGATCAACCGTAATAAATAATACCTGTACTCGCGTGGCGTCATCGCCCAGGCGTTTCATGAGCACGGCGAGTTTCGCCATCGTCGGCGGGCAGATATCCGGGCAGTGAGTGAAACCGAAGAACATGATCACGACCTTGCCCCGGAAATCCGCGGCCTTCGTCGGCTTCCCAGTGTGCGCGGTCAGTTCGAAATCGCCACTGCCCCAATCCACGCCGCTGATGTCGGTGGATTTGAACGTCGGCGCGGGTGGCGAGCAGGCCGCAACGAACAACGCCAGCAGCAGAAAAAATATCCGGGAGAAACGGAAACGGTAGGACGGCAACATCAATACAGCGCGGATTGCAGCGCCTCGTGGATAGTGACGCGGTAGTGATCGACCAGCAGCAGCGCGAACAACAGCGCGAGGTAATTGATCGAGTAACGGAAGGTCTTGCGCGCGAGTTCGTCGCTGTAGTTACGATACAGCCGCACGACGTAATACAGGAAACCCGCGTTGAGGATCGCCGCACCGATGAAATACAGCCAGCCGCTCATGTGCGTGGCAAACGGCATGATCGTCACCGCCACCAGCAGCACGGTGTACAGCAGGATCTGGAGCTGGGTGAACTCGCGCCCGTGGGTGACGGGCAGCATGGGGATGCCGACCTTGGCGTATTCCTTTTCGCGGTACAGCGCCAGCGACCAGAAATGCGGGGGCGTCCACAGGAAGATGATCAGGAACAGCAGCAGCGCGTCCGGCGCGACCTGGCCCGTGATCGCGGTCCAGCCGAGCACCGGCGGCGCGGCACCGGCTGCGCCGCCGATGACGATGTTCTGCGGCGTGGCGTGCTTGAGATACACGGTGTAAACGATCGAGTAGCCGATAAGCGAAGTGAACGTGAGCACGGCGGTGAGCATGTTGACCCACAACGCGAGAATCACCATCGACGCCACGCCGATGATGAGCGCGAACAGCAGCGCTTCGCGCGTGCTGAGCGTGCCCGTGGGCAGCGGACGGCGGCTGGTGCGCAACATGCCGGCGTCGAAATGCAGGTCGAGAATCTGGTTGATCGCCGCCGCCGACCCCGCGGCGAGCGCGATACCGAGCGTGCCGAGCAGGAACGCCGACAACGGCGGCGCCCCCGGCGTGGACAGGAACATGCCGACCACGGCGGTGAAAATAATGAGCGACACCACGCGCGGCTTGGTGAGCTCGTAGTATTCCCGGGCGAGGCTCGCGAGACGCCGCGGGTTCGCGGCGGCGATGGACGAATGCGTTTTGCTCAGGGGTTCCATTGGGCGCGGTATTCTACGCAATCACTGTCTAACATGGTATGGATAAGGTCAAGTCCGCGAAACCTGTAAAATCCGCGGGTTTTCGCTGAAAGACCACGGTATTCCCGGGATTTGACGCTCAACCGATCCGCGATATCCGCAGCAGGCGCGCCAGGTCCTTGCGCATGCCGGTGGGGTCGGCGTCAGCCGGGTAGCTCATCATGAAATTGCCGAGCGGATCCACCACGTAAATGCGGTTCAGGTTGTCGAGCGGGCTGCCGGCGGGCAGCGCGAACTGGCGCGCCAGCGCATCGACGGCCTCCGGCGGGCCAACGACCGCGCGCATGCCGGGATAATCCTTGATGGCATAATTCAGCCAGTCGCGCGTCTTGGCGTCCTTCACTATTAACATGCTTTGAATGCGTTCGGCCTCTTTCCCTTGCGCGGCGATGACCTGGCGCATCTTCACGAGATTGCGTTCGCAGGGGCTGAGGCATTCGGCGGCGCTGAATGTCACCAGCGTCCACTTGCCGCGCAGCTCGCTGAAGCGGATCGGCTTGCCGTCGAGCAGCACCAGCGCGGCGTCAGCGAGCGGCCGCGCCGGCTGCACTAGCTCACCAAACGGGTGCACGGCTTCAGGACGCCAGCCACTGTAATAGAGCGCGTAGGCGACGAGCATGGGCAGCACAAACAGCGCGGCGAGCAACAACAGCTTGCGGCGCGCGCCCGATGGATTGACGGGTGGGGTCATGACTTGTCTTCCTCCTGCTGCTTCGCGCCATCGCGACGCAGACTCATGAAAAAATAAATGACGACCAATCCCACGGCCAACATGAACCACTGGAAGGCGTAGCCCTGGTGCACCGCGATGCCGGCATTGAGCCGGCTCCACTCGCGGGTAAAACCGCCGGCGTTACTTTCCGCGTCCAGCAACACGACCACCGGCTGCACCGGAAACGGCACGGCCGCGCGGTAACGCGCCATGTCCATGTTCTGCCACACCACCTGCCAGCCGCGGTCGAGTGGTTCGGGCTTGGCGAGCATGAAATTTTTCTCTGACGGCACGGTGGCCACGCCGACGATTTCCTGCAAGCCCTCGGGCGGATCGATCGCCGGCAGGTGACTGCGATCCTCGCCCAACGGAACCCAGCCGCGATTGACCAGCAAGCGCACGTCGCTGTCCGGCAGTCGCAGCGGCGTGATCACCTCATAACCGGCCTGGCCCTGATGCACGCGATTGTCGACGAGCACCTGATGTCCGGTTTCGTAATGACCCCTGGCGATGACCCGGTAGAACTGCAACTCCTCGGGGCGCTGCACGCGTGCCTCGACCTTGATCGTCGGGCCGGCGGCGCGTGCGTCGTATTCCGCCTGCAATTCGCGTTTCTCCTCCGCGCGCTGCAACTGCCAGTAGCCCATGTACAGAAACAGCGGCAACAGCACCGCCACGGCCAGGCTCGGGACCAACCCCGGCCGGAATTGCGGCGGGAGGCTCATAGCGCAAGGAAATCGTCGGGGAATTTCATGGGTGCATTTAGTATAATGCCGCTTCCATCATTTCTCTGGAATCCTGCATGTTCATCAAGATCGTGGTCATCGTCATGCTGGTGCTCATTCTGGCCAGCCTGTTCTCCGCCCTGGTTTTCCTGTTCAAGGACAAGGGGCCCGGAAACCGCACGGCCCAGGCGCTGACCTGGCGCATTGGTCTGTCGATCACGCTGTTCGTGCTGCTGATGGCTGGTTTCTATTTCGGCCTCATTCCGCGCCAGGGATTGGGCCTGTTTCGATAACACCGGGTCACGATCAAAAGCAAAAAAGGCGCTGCCATCCGGCAGCGCCTTTTTTATTCTACGGGCCGGAATCCGGTATCAGAACCAGTACACGAAGATGAACAGACCGAGCCATACCACGTCCACGAAGTGCCAGTACCAGGCAACGGCTTCGAAGCCGAAGTGGTGGTCCGGGCGGAAATGACCGGCCATCGAGCGCGCCAGAATCACGATCAGCATGATGGTGCCCATGGTCACGTGGAATCCGTGGAAGCCGGTGAGCATGAAGAAGGTGGCACCGTAAACGCCGGTCTTGAGCGTCAGGCCCAGCTCCGTGTAGGCATGCATATATTCAAACGCCTGCAGTGTCAGGAAGGTGATGCCCAGCGCCACGGTCAGGAATAGGCCGGTGATGAGCTGCGCGCGATTGCCCTTGACCAGACCCCAGTGCGCCCAGGTGACGGTGGCGCCCGAGGTCAGCAGTATTAAGGTATTGATGGCGGGAATGCCCCAGGCACCCATGGGCGAAAACTGGTTCAGGCCGGGAACCAAGTCCGGGGCGACCGCCACCGGTCCTTTCGGACCCGCGGTCGGCCAGGTGGCGTCAAAACCGGGCCAGAGCAGATCATCGGCGCCGAGCCACTGCACCGCGAACTGGCGCACATAGAACAGCGCGCCGAAGAAGGCGGCGAAGAACATGACCTCGGAGAAGATGAACCAGGCCATGCCCCAGCGGAAGGAGCGGTCCACCTGCTCGTTATACGTGCCGCTTTCGCTCTCGCCGATCACCTGGCCGAACCAGCGGAACATCATGTACACGATGATCGCGGTACCGACGAGCATGACCCAGGGACCCGCACCGATGCCATTCATCAGAAGAATGAACCCGAGCGCCAGCGCGAACAGGCCAACCGAGGTGATGATCGGCCACGCGCTCGGACTGGGCAGGTAATAGTTGGAATTGGCAGTGGACATGCTTATATCCTCTTTCTCATTTATAAATTTATAAAATAGTTTTGTCGCGCTCAACCGCCGGGCGCCGGATGAACGTGATCGTGGTGCTCGGCGTGCTCGCCGGCCTGCGCCAGGGAAGTCCCGCCGTATTTCTGCGCCGACGCCTTGTCGATATTGAAGAACGAATACGACAAGGTAATGGTTTGCACATCCGTGTCCAGCCCGGCGTCGACGACGAACCGCACCGGCATCTCGCGCGTCTCGCCCGGCTTCAGGGTCTGGCGGGTGAAGCAGAAGCACTCGATCTTCTTGAAGTGCGGCGCCGATTCGCCGGGCGTGACGCTGGGAATGGCCTGGCCCGTGATTTCTTCCTGGGCCAGGTTGCGGACCAGATATTTCACTTCGTGGGTCTCGCCCGGATGCAATTCCAGCTTTTTCGTCAGCGGTTTGAATTCCCATGGCAGGCCCGAGGTGGCAAGCCCGGTGAACTCGACGGTAACCGTGCGGGCCATGTCGACGGGCTGCGCGGCCACGGCCTGCGCGTCGGTGCGTCCGGTCTTGCCGTTGATTCCGAAGGCCTTGCACATCACGTCGTACATCGGCGACAGCGCATAGCCGAACGCGAACATCACGAGCGTCACCCCGGCGAGCTTCATCGCCAGGCGGCGATTGCGCGCCCCGAGATTGCGCGGTTGCGGCTTTTCGTCGTGCGTGTCGTCACCCATCGTGTGTCTCCGTAATGGCGCTACTTGATCTTGGGCGCCACGGCGAAGCTGTGGTACGGCGGCGGAGAGGACAGCGTCCACTCCAGACCGTCCGCGCCTTCCCACACCTTGTCAGCCGCCTTGGCTCCGCCCTTCATGGCCCGGATCGCGATATAGAAGAAAATGAGCTGCGCGCTGATCGTGAAGAACGCGCCTATCGTGGACCACTGGTTGAACTCGGTGAACTGCAGCGCGTAGTCGGGGATACGCCGCGGCATGCCGGCGAGCCCGAGGAAGTGCTGCGGGAAGAACGTCAGGTTGAAGCCGATGGTGGTGAGCCAGAAGTGCCACTTGCCGAGGGTTTCGTTGTACATGTGCCCGGTCCACTTCGGCAGCCAGTAATAGATCGCGGCGAACAGGCCGTAGATCGTGGCGCCGAAGATCACGTAGTGGAAGTGGGCCACGACGAAGTAGGTGTCCTGATACTGAAAGTCGGCCGGCGTGATCGCCAGCATCAGGCCGGAGAACCCGCCGATGGCGAACGTGAACACGCCGCCGATGGACCACAGCATCGGAGTCTCGAAGGTCATCGAGCCGCGCCACATCGTGGACACCCAGTTGAAGATCTTCACGCCGGTCGGCACCGCGATCAGCATGGTGGCATACATGAAGAACAGTTCGCCGGCCATCGGCATGCCGACCGTGTACATATGATGCGCCCAAACGATGAATGAAAGTAACGCGATCGAGGCCGTGGCATAGACCATGGAGGCATAACCAAACAGCGGCTTGCGCGCGAACGTCGGGATGATCTGCGAGAACACGCCGAACGCCGGCAGCACCAGGATGTACACCTCCGGATGACCGAAGAACCAGAACACGTGCTGAAACAGCACCGGATCGCCGCCGCCGGCGGCATCGAAGAAGTGCGTGCCGAAGTGGCGGTCGGTGATCAACATGGTGATCGCCCCGGCGAGCACCGGCATGGCGGCGATCAGCAGGAACGCGGTGATCAGCCAGGTCCACGCGAACATCGGCATCTTCATGAGCGTCATGCCCGGCGCGCGCATGTTGAGGATCGTGGCGATGATGTTGATCGAGCCGAGGATGGACGACATGCCGAGCATATGGATCGACAGCAGCGTGAAGTCCGTACCCATGCCGCCCTGCATCGACAGCGGCGGATACAGCGTCCAGCCGCCGGCCGGGCCGCCGCCCGGCATGAACAGGCCCAGGATCAGGAGCGTCGCGGCGAACGGCAGGATCCAGAACGACCAGTTGTTCATGCGCGGAAGCGCCATGTCGGGCGCGCCGATCATTATCGGGACCATCCAGTTGGCCAGTCCCACGAACGCCGGCATGGCGAAACCGAAGATCATGACGAGCGCGTGCACGGTGGTCATCTGGTTGAAGAATTGCGGTTGCACCAGCTGCAAGCCCGGCTGCCACAGCTCGGAACGGATCACGAGCGACATGAGGCCGCCGATGATGGCCATAGTGAATGCGAACACCAGGTACAAGGTGCCGATGTCCTTGTGGTTCGTGGTAAACAGCCAGCGGGAAAGACCGGTGGGATGTTCTGCGTGATGTTCAGTCGACATTGTTAGTTATCTCCTATCGGAATCCGATATGTTACTTGCGCAAGTCTTTAACCTGGGAAGGTTGAACGACATCGCCGGTCTTGTTGCCTAGAGCGTTGCGCTCGAAGGTGATGATCGCCGCCGCGTCCGCGTCGCTAAGCTGGGCCGCAAAAGACGGCATCTGGGCACCGAACTTTCCGGAGGCGCGACCATGCAACACCGTCTTGATGTGCTCCTCCACGGGGCCGGTGGCGATCTTGCTACCCTCAAGCGCCGGGAACACGCCCGGAATACCCTTGCCTTCGGGGCCATGGCAGGCGGCGCAGGTGGCGGCGTAGGCCTTCTTGCCTTTCTCCATCAGCTCATCCTTGCTCCAGGTCTTGGTGCTGCCAGCGGATTCCGCCGCGGCCTTGCCCTTCTGCACGGCGACCCACTTGGTGAAGTCTTCCGGGCTGACGGCGTTGACGACGATGGGCATGAAACCGTGGTCCTTGCCGCACAGTTCCGCGCATTGTCCACGGAAGGTGCCGACCTCGTCAGCGCGGGTCCAGAATTCATTGATGAACCCGGGAATCGCGTCCTTCTTCACGCCCAGTTGCGGTACCCACCAGGAGTGAATGACGTCGTTGGCGGTGACGAGAAAGCGCACCTTCTTGCCGACCGGCACCACGATCGGGTTGTCCACTTCCAGCAGGTAATGCTCGCCCTTGGCGGCCTTGTTTTCGACTTGGTCGCGCGGCGTCGCGAGCGTACTGAAGAAGCTCACGTCCTGATCGGGATAATCGTATTTCCACTTCCACTGATAACCGGTGATCTTGATGGTCAGATCGGACTTACTGGTGTCGCTCATTTCGAGCAGCGTCGCGGTGGACGGGATGGCCATGCTCACCAGGATCAGAAACGGGATGACGGTCCAGACGACCTCAAGGGTGGCATTGTCGTGGAATGTGGCGGGCTTGTAACCGCGACTTTTGCGGTGCGCGAAGATGGAGTAAAACATCACGCCGAAGACAATCACGAAAATGATCACGCAGATCAGCAGGATCATATTATGAAGTTCAAGAATCCGGTGGGCGACGGGGGTGACGGGTTTCTGGAAATTGAGCGCGTACTCCGCAAAAACCGCCGGGGCCGCCAAGCACAGACCCACGCCCAGGATCAGGCGGGATACGATGCCTGGGAACTCTTTTATAAGTTTTTTGGACATGCCTATCTCCCGTGTCGTAAACATCAAAATCTTTTTAGTAAGCGGGCTATGCCCGCTCTATCCGTTTCCCGGCCGATCGACCGCGTGGCGCAAGGCTTCGTGCAGCCGTGCCACTAAGCAAGCTCTGATTAATTCATTCCCGCAATCAACGCCGCCTTTCCTCATCGGGCAAGTGAACGGTTCGGGCGGACCAGTAGCCCTGCTCGCGTCGCTCGCTCGTCTTGCCGTATTATGAGAAGACTCAGGCCTTCGCCGGTGTCTTTACAGGCGTATCGCGCGCTCCATCCTCACTCACGCCTGACGTAACAATCCGGATTTCACCGCTGATCCAGATTATTGATCTAGATCAAGCCATTTTGGCGCGCGCAAATTATCACATGCGTCAAATCGCCGCAATACGTGAATCAAGCAAAACAGGTGTTTTTCAAGTGATTTGAGCGACGCCGCCACGATCCACGGCCGCTTCACTCAGGTATTTAAGGTAGCCCTACTTCGTTCGTCCTGACACAAGCCCTCACCCTCACTCCCTCTCCCGCTGTCGCGGGAGAGGGAGGCGAGCCGGATGCGCTTCGCGCATGCTCAGTTAAGATTGGTAGCCCTACTCGCTTCGCTCGTTCGTCTTGAGATAAGAATTGGAAGTGAGATGCATTATCGTTTCGCGTGGAAAAACCGGCGCAGGCGCGCCGTGATGGCCCGGAGACCGGTAGGGGAATCGCGCCAGCAGCGGCGCTTCGATTCTTTCATTCAAGGTGGCGATATTCTCGTCCACGTGCGTCATGGCGGGATCGATCTGGTTGGCGATCCAACCGGCGAGCGGTACGCCGTCACGCTGGATCGCCGATGCCGTCAGCAAAGCGTGATTGAGGCAACCCAGACGCAGGCCGACAACGAGGATCACCGGCAGGCGCATGGCGCGCGCGACATCCGCCATCATCAAATGTTCGCCCAGGGGCACCATCCAGCCGCCGACACCTTCGACGACCAGCCACGGCGCTTTTTGTCGCAGGCGCTGAAAACTCTCGAGAATTTTTTCGCTCCGGATTTCCACCCCGCTTTCATGCGCGGCGAGGTGCGGCGCCATCGCCGGCGCAAACGCATAAGGATTTACCTCCACGTAATCCACCGCGACACCGCTCACCGTCAGCAGCCGTTCGGCATCCTGGTTGCGCAGACCCGCGGCCGTTTCCCAGCAGCCGCTGGCGACGGGTTTCATGCCGACAGCGCGCCGCCCTTCGCGCGCCAGCGCCTCGAGCAGCAGGCAAGCGATCCGGGTCTTGCCCACGCCGGTGTCCGTTCCGGTAATGAACCAGCCGCCGCTCATCGTGAGCTCCGTCCGATGCGGCCAACAGGAACCACGGCGAACCCGTCGCGCGAATGAGCCGCCTCGGTCTCCGATACCCAGGCATGGCCATACACCGCTTCATAGGTCGCCGGAATTTTCCCATTTTGCGCGCGCGACTCGTAGGCCGTGCGAAAACGCGCAAACCGCTCCTTGCCGGTCAGTCCGCGCGTCCGGTTCAGCGCCACGTTATGGGCGCCGAGTTGCTTGATGTCACGCATCACTTCCATCACGCTGGCGTAGATCAGCGTGAAAGGCTCCATGTCCATGACCGGGTCGGCAAACCCGGCGTGTATCAACATATCGCCGATATCGTGCATGTCGATGAAGGCGTGCACATGCGGCGCATCGTCCGCCGCGCGCCACGCGTCGCGCAATTCGCGCAAGGTATCCGGCCCGAAAGTGGTGAACATGAGCAGCCCTCCGGGTCGCAATACACGCCGGGCTTCGGCAAACACCGTGCGTGGATCGCACCATTGCAGCGCGAGATTGGAGACAATCATGTCAACGGACGCCGGGGCCAGAGGCAGACGCTCGGCGTCCCCGCAGGCGAAGTCGCCGCGGCCGGTCAGCCGGCGCCACAGGCCGGAATTGCGGCGTGCCCGGTTCGCCATTGCCTCGACGATATCCAGACCCAGCACGCGCGCGCGGGGATAGCGTTTCATAAGTTTCCTGGCGTCATAGCCCGTGCCGCAACCGATGTCGAGAATGACCTGCGGCTTGAGCCGCACCACCTCCAGCCGCGCGAGCAGTCGATCGGCGATTTCGCGTTGCAGCACCGCGACCGCATCGTAGGTATCGGTGGCATGCTCGAAGGACTCGCGCATGCGCCGCTTGTCGAGCTCCAATCCTTCAGCCATGCATGAAATCCTTCAGCCTTTCCAGGAAATGCGAGGTGTGCGACAGGAACGGCGCGTGCCCGGCGCCGGGCACCAGATCCAGCTGCGCCCGCGGCAACTGCGCGGCCAGAAACCGCGCCGCGCCAACCGGCACTATGCGGTCGCGTTCGCCATGCACCACCAGCGTGGGTGCCGCGATGCCGGGAAGGGCAGCGCGGCGGTCCTCCTGTTTGAGCAGTTGCAGTCCCTGGTACAGCGCCGCGGCGGGTGGTTCGCCGTGACGGAACAATTCATCGCGCAGGCGCCGCAACACCGCGCGGTCTTCACCGGCGGCCAGTTGCAGGCTCAGGAATCGATCGAGGGTGGCGACGTAGTCCTGCTCGAGATTGAGTGCGAATTGTTCCAGCACCGTGAGCGGCATGGCGTGCGGCCAGTCGGTCGACTGGACGTATTTCGGCGTGGCGCCGACCAACACCAGCTTCGCCACCGCCTGCGGATCGCGTTGCGCGGCGGCGAGCGCCACGAAGCCTCCCAGCGACCAGCCGACCCAGGTTGCCGGACCGGGAAGCACGCGCCGCACTTCCTCGGCCAGCGCTTCAGCGGTGAACTCGCGCGGCAGGAAATCGCGCGAACGCCCGTGGCCGGGAAGATCGGGAACCGTCACACGACAGTCGGCCGAAAGCGCGCGTGCCACGTCCGTCCATATTCCACCGTGTTGCGCCCAACCATGGACCAGCACCACATCGGGTCCCTGGCCGTGCTGCTCATAATATAGAGTCATCCGGATATCACCGCTGCCAGCGCTTCCAGAAGCCGGTCCACGTGTGTCGCCGTGTGCGCGGCGGAAAAAGTGATACGCAGGCGTGCCGAGCCTTCCGGCACCGTGGGTGGTCGAATGGCCGTCACCAGTATGCCACGCTCCCGCAAACAGCGGCTCGTCTCGACTGCCGCTTGAGCCTCCCCGAGCATGAGCGGTTGAATGGGCGTAAACGATGAAGACAGGGCAAACCCGAGTTGCTGCGCGCCGGCGCGAAATTGCGCCACAAGCGCTTGCAGCTGTTCGCGCCGCCAGCTTTCTTCCCGCACGATGCCAAGGCTGGCGCGCACAGCCTCGGCCACCGCGGGCGGCAGCGCCGTTGTATATATATAAGTGCGCGCCCGCTGAATCAGGGTCTCGATCAGCGCCGCCTCCCCCGCCACGAAGGCGCCGAAGACGCCGAACGCCTTGCCCAATGTCGCCATGAGTATCGCCGGGGGCGCCAGCGGTATCTCCAGATGCTCGAACGATCCCCGGCCGTTTTTACCCAGGACACCGATGCCATGCGCGTCATCCGCGAGTAGTCGCATGCTGTATTTCGAAGCCAGACGAGCTAGTTCCGCCAAAGGCGCGATGTCGCCGTCCATGCTGAAGACGGCATCGGTCGTGATCAGTCCGGACTGCTGGTTCTTGGCCAGCATCTTCGCCAACCGCTCTACGTCGACATGGGGATAACGGCTGATCTTCGCGCGGGTCAAGCGCGCAGCGTCGATCAACGATGCGTGGTTGAGGCGATCTTCGAGGATGAAATCGTGGCGGTCGGTGAGCACGCTCACCACGCCGAGGTTCGCCATGTAGCCGGTCGAGAACAGCAGCACGCGCTCGGCGCCGACGAAATCCGCCAGTTCTTCCTCGAGCGCATGATGGGCACGGCTGTGGCCGCTGACGAGATGCGAGGCCCCGGCGCCGACACCGTAGCGCTCCGCTCCATTTTTGAAAGCCGCAATCACCCGCGGGTGATTCGCCAACCCCAGATAATCGTTGCTGCAGAACGACAGCAGCGTCTCCTCGCCAACGCGAACCTCCACTCCTTGCGGGGACTCAAGCACAAGACGTTCACGATAGAGGTGCCGTTCGCGACGCTGCACCAAATCTTTTTCCAGTGTCTTCATGAAAAAATGTACGGGCTATGCCCCCACGTAAGGAAAACAGGCATGGAATTCAGATGGGAGGCGCGGATATGTCAAGTTGCGGCAGTTTAGTGTGCCACCCGTAACAGTCAACAATGATTAATTTAAATGGTTAACATTAGACTAAAGAACACGCAAGCAGATACTTAACGCGCATAACTTACAATCAAATACAGAGCAAATTGAAATACCGTATTTTCCAGGCCTTTTTTAGCTTCCGGCCGGCCTTCCATTGACGTTGACGTTTGTGTTGTAGCGCTTCACCTAAATAGGGCAAGACGAGCAAGCGCCGCGAGCAGGGCAACTGTTATGCCTTGCGTCAATCATGATGCCCGGATTGTCATCTTATTGCCCATAAGTTCCAATAATCGCTTGATTCTGCACTGTAATTTCATTCAGGTCTGTTTTTGGACGTATGTCCTAATAAACTAAATATTGCGAAAATCGCCATAATTTTTTGTAATATGCCAATAAAAAAGTCACTATATGATTTAGACTTGAAACAAAATCAACCTACTAGGGGGATATATTATGAAAATGCTAAGGCATTATTTCATCAGCGACAACCTAGACGACCTGGAAGTCTTTGAAGAGCAATTAGAGAATGCCGGTGTTTTCACTCCACAGATCCATGTGCTCACTTCGCACGACGCCGAGTTAAATCATCATGAGCATCTCCACCGGGTTCAGTCGATCATGAAGAAAGACGTGGTTCACTCAGCGTGTCTTGGCGCCGTGGTCGGCGTGTGTGCCTTCGTGCTGGTTCTTTCTGTCGCCTATTTTACCGGCTGGACGGAGACCGCTGCCGGCTGGGTACCTTTTGTCTTCCTTGCTATTGTGCTGTTGGGCTTTAGCGCGTGGGAGGGTGGTTTGTTTGGTATCGAAAAACCCAACTACCACTTTGCCCGTTTTGAACAAGCTTTAAAAGACGATAAACATATCTTTTTTCTGGATCTCGAACCCAACCAGGAAGCGGTACTGGAAAGGGTACTGAAATCTCATCCGAAGGTGGAACTAGCCGGGACGGAATTATACAAACACCACTGGCTCATCGAGTTTCAGAAAAAAGTACCACGTTTCTTTAAAGAAACGTGGCCATGACAGCAGGAACCGCTGTCTGATTATTTGTTGAAAAGAGAGGCTTGCGTTAGTTATTCTTCAGCGGAGGGTCGAAGACAAAAGATCAGTCAGGCTCGCGCTACAGCTAAATCGCTCGGCCTCCCATACCGATGCCCCTGGATGTTCCATCCGGTACCTCAGATCCCGCACTGAGGGAAAATTTTTGCGTTATCCGGTTTCTGCCGGTTATTTCGACTGTCGCGCGACGTAGTCGACGGCGGCCTTAAAGATTTCCTCGTTGAGCAGTCATGAAGAAAATACCCCTCAAATTCAGCATCATGATAACGACTGTCGCGCTGGCCGCAATGCTGGCCGGGGTGTGGCTCGCTCTAATATATCGGGAAAACGATTCGCGGGTCATGTTGCTGCCGGATAAGGTGATGACATTGTTTCCTGATCCGAAGCCGCTGACGGCCTTTGCGCTCACCGATCATCAGAATCGGGTATTTGATCTTGCCAGCTTGAAGGGTAAATGGTCCTTCCTCTTTTTCGGCTATACCCATTGCCCGGATATCTGTCCGACAACCCTGGCAATATTGGCCCGCGCGCGCGACAACATCGTCAAGAGCGGGGTCGGTGCCGAAGATATCCAAATCGTTTTTATCTCAGTGGATCCAAATCGCGATACCGCTGACATGCTCAAGCAATACGTGACCCATTTTCATGCGGCCTTTCTCGG
>NZ_JBGQKW010000026.1:0-29853 GCF_041499725.1 Sulfuricaulis sp. | reverse complement strand
GTTCGACAAGCTCGCCACGAACGGACATATTCACCCGGTGTCGAAAGCTGATAGAGCAGCCTCCCCGATTTCATCCAACGTGTAATTTAGGGTATCGTTGCGGCTGCATTCGCATCCGGCATGCCGACGTCACACGCGCACCATGCAGACAGCCCTAGCCGATTTCATCCGCCACACGCCGCAGGGCATCGAGGCCGACGCCGTGCTTCGTACCTGTGTGCATTGCGGCATGTGCAATGCCACCTGTCCGACCTATCAGCTGCTGGGTGACGAGCTCGACGGCCCGCGCGGGCGCATCTACCTCATCAAGCAGATGCTCGAAGGCGCGGCCGTTACGCGTCATACGTTGACGCATCTCGACCGCTGCCTCACCTGTCGCAACTGCGAAACCACCTGTCCCTCGGGCGTGCAGTATCACAAGTTGCTGGATATCGGCCGTGATCTTGCCGAGCAGAGAGTAAGCCGGAGCCGCTTCGACCGGTTGGTGCGCTGGACCTTGCGCGCCATTATTCCTTATCCGGCGCGTTTCACGCCGTTGTTGCGGATGGGACAGTTTTTTCGTCCGCTGATGCCGTCGTTCCTGAAGCGTTCCGTGCCCCCGCGCCGGACGGCGATTCCGTGGCCGACGACGGCGCATGCGCGCTCGATGCTCGTGCTCGAGGGCTGCGCTCAGCCGGCGATTTCGCCGAACATCAACGCCGCCGCCGCGCGCGTTCTGGACAGGCTCGGCATACGTCTGGTCGCGGCATCCGGCGCCGGTTGTTGTGGCGCAGCGAGCCACCACACCTCGGGCAAGGAGCAGGGTCTCGATTTCGCCCGCCGCAACATCGACGCCTGGTGGCCGCACCTCGAATCCGGCGCCGAGGCCATCGTCATGACGGCGAGCGGCTGCGGCGTGCACGTGAAGGAATACGGCCAGCTTCTGAAAAACGATCACGCTTACGCCGCGAAGGCGAAAAAAATTTCTGAATTGACCAAAGACATCAGCGAGATTCTGATGAACGAAAACTTGTCGAAGCTCGTGAGCGGCGCGAAACCGGGACCCAAAGTCGCCTTCCATTGCCCGTGCTCGCTGCAACACGGCCAGAAGCTGAACGGGATAGTTGAAAAAATTCTGCGTGAAGCCGGTTTTTCGCTGACCGCTGTGCCGGATGCGCACCTCTGCTGCGGTTCGGCGGGAACCTATTCCATTCTGCAGCAGGAATTGTCGCAGCGCTTGCTGAGGAACAAGCTTGACGCGCTCGAATCCGGCCGGCCCGAGACCATTGCCACGGCCAATATCGGCTGTCTGGCTCATCTTCAGAGCGGGACAGCGCTGCCGGTGCGGCATTGGATCGAGATATTGGATGACTGTTCTTCGGCCGGCAGGGAGTAGTCCCGTCTTCATGACCTGAATCGGACCAGCCCGTTCGGATGCTTGTTTCGACGCGCGCGTCGGGAGTCAGCGTGTGATCGGAATTTGCGCCGTTGGTCCGGAAATCAGGTCTATGCGGAATCGCAAAAAATAAAAATCAATCAACAAGTTGACAACTTTAGTCGGGCGCTCATTGGGCTTGCAAATCGCGCAGCGCGGCCGCATTTAGTCTATATAAAAGGTGGGCGGAAACGTTCGAATGACTTTAGTAATCCATCAAGGAATGACCATGAAACTGTTTTTAGACAATCTGTTTTTTCTCGGCGAAATCGTCAGTCTGGCCGGACTGGCTGTGGGTGCATGGCTTGTACTGCGCGAGTCCCTCATCGGTATCGTTTGCCCCGATCGCAAAAATTCCGGGCTGGCCGTGGCGCTCCTGGCCTGTCTCGCGCACCCTTTCCGTCGCGCGGTACGGATCTGACCGGGCCACCGGTCAGACGCTGATTTTCTCCCCATCGTTTGGTTGCGGTGCCTGGCGTCGTGCCCATGCCGGGCCTGGTTTTATTGGTTGTTTTCGTCCGCCTGGGTCCCGGCCGCATTTTTCACCAGGTAAAAACCCATTTCATTTTTGCCTTCATTGTTCTTGAGTCACGCGACTTCTCCCGTTACATTGAGTGGCGGGAACCTGGACAAGTGTCGACGATTTATCCTCTGCATGACTCATGCACGGAAGAGATCGGATGAGCCAGGTCTTGCCGCCCGGCAATCGTCAGCGGATTTGAATTTCCGCGTGAGATGACGGTTCGCCGATAACGAATAACGATAGATAAAATCTTCGTGCATAAAGGACTAGGAGGCATAATGCAACACGCTACTGCAAGCATCTCGTGCAATACCTTTGTCAGGACGGTTGTGGCCGCCATGGCCATGCTGGGATTGTCAGCTCCGGCATCGGTGCTGGCGGACTGGGAACCCACCAAGCCGGTTGAATTTATCGTTCCTGCCGGAACCGGTGGCGGTGCCGACCAGATGGCGCGTTTTATTCAGGGTCTGATCGCAAAGCACAACCTGATGAAGCAACCGATGGTGGTGGTGAACAAGTCGGGCGGCGCCGGCGGCGAGGGATTTCTCTACGTCAAGGACAGCAAGGGGGACCCGCACAAGATCGTCATCACCTTGAGCAACCTTTTTACCACCCCGCTCGCGACCGGCATTCCGTTCAACTGGAAAGACCTCTCGCCGGTGTCGATGCTCGCGCTTGACGAGTTCGTGCTCTGGGTCAACGCCGACTCGCCGTACAAGACCGCAAAGGAATACCTGGACGCGATCAAGGCCGGTGACAATAACAAGTTCAAGATGGCCGGCACCGGTTCGAAGCAGGAAGACCAGATCATCACGGTCGCGCTCGACAAGTTCACCGGTAAGAAATTCACCTTCGTGCCGTTCAAGGGCGGCGGCGACGTGGCGGTGCAGCTGGTCGGCAACCACGTCGATTCCACCGTGAACAATCCAATCGAGGCCGTGGCCCACTGGCGCGCCGGCAAGCTGCGTCCGTTGTGCGTATTCGACGATCAACGCATGCCGTACAATGAAAAGGTCACGGACAAGATGTCGTGGCACGATATCCCCACCTGCAAGGAATCGGGCGTGAACGTCGACTATCTGATGCTGCGCGGCATCTTCATGCCCGGCGGCGTCAGTCAGGATCAGGTGAATTTCTACGTCAGCCTGTTCAAGAAAATGCGCGCGCTGCCGGAATGGAATGAGTTCATGGCAAGCGGCGCGTTCAACCAGAGCTTCATGAGCGGCAAGGAATACGCCGACTGGGTGCAAAAGGCCGAGGATACACACAAGGCATTGATGAAGGATGCCGGGTTCCTCGCCAAGTAGCGCAATGTCCCGCTGTCAGGCGGGCCCCGGTATTTGCGCCTGGCACCGACAGAACGGGGTGAGGATCGTAACCTGGTCATCACCCTGTTTTAAGCCGGTGCACCACGGCGCGTGATGGCCGACTGAGGAGTGGGGAATGCACGACAACGATCATGCCGAAGACGGGAGCCGACGCGGTGTTTCCACCAGGACAATGGAGATCTCCGTGGCGGCAGTGATCCTGTTGCTGAGTCTCGTGGTGATCTTCGACAGCCGGCGCGTCGGCGCCGGTTGGGCCGACGATGGTCCGCAGGCAGGCTACTTCCCGTTTTATATCGGACTTATTCTCTGTGTCGCCAGCGCTTGGACGCTGCTGCGGTCCGTGTTCTCCGGCAAGGCCGGCGCGAGCGTTTTCGTAAGCCATAAGAAACTTTGGCTGGTGATATCCGTATTCCTCCCTTCCGTGATCTATGTTGTTGCGATCTATTTCATCGGCATTTATGCCGCGTCCGCCATCTTTATCGGTGCGTTCATGTATTGGCATGGACGATTCCCATGGACGAAGATTATTCCGGTCAGTTTGCTTGTGCCCGTGTCCATGTTCCTGTTGTTCGAGCTATGGTTCATGGTGCCTTTGCCCAAGGGACCGCTGGAGGCGCTGATCGGTTACTGACGGCGCGGCCGAGTGCCGCGACCGGTGTCACAACATTTTTCACAACGTATTCCGGGGCGCGCGGGGATAAGCAACCGCCACTCGCAACAGGGGGAGGAGACCGAGGCGTGGAAGAATTCAACAGCCTGATGCAAGGCTTCAGCGTCGCGCTCACGTATCATAATCTGCTGTACATGCTGGTCGGCATCCTGTTGGGTGTGCTGATCGGCGTGTTACCTGGGCTCGGCGGCGCCAACGGCGTGGCGATCCTGCTGCCGCTTACCTTCACGATGCCTCCGACCAGCGCCATCATCATGCTGTCGTGCATCTACTGGGGCGCGCTGTTCGGCGGCGCGATCACCTCCATCCTGTTCAACATTCCGGGCGAACCCTGGTCGGTAGCGACCACCTTCGACGGCCACCCGATGGCCAAGGCCGGGCGCGCCGGCGAGGCATTAACCGCGGCGTTCACATCATCATTTGTCGGTGCCCTATTCGCGGTTATCATGATCACGTTTCTCGCGCCGCTAGTGGCGAAATTCTCGTTGAAGTTCGGACCGCCGGAATTCTTCGCCGTGCAACTGCTCACCTTCTGCAGCTTCGTCGGCCTCGGCAAGGGCCACCCCGCCAAGACTATTTCCGCCATGATGCTCGGTTTCGCGCTCGCCGCTGTCGGGCTCGACACCGTGACCGGCACTCTGCGCATGACCTTCGGCACCACCGAATTGCTGCGCGGTTTCAACTTCCTGATCGCGGTGATCGGCCTGTTCGGCATCGGCGAGATCCTGCTTACCATGGAAGAGGGGCTGGCGTTCAAGGGCGTGCACGCGCGCATCAACCCGCGCGTCGTTTTGCATACCTGGGCGCAACTGCCAAAATACTGGTTGACGGCGTTGCGCGGTACGCTGATCGGATGCTGGATGGGTATCACCCCGGGCGGCGCGACGCCGGCGTCGTTCATGAGTTACGGCATCGCCAAGCGTTTCTCCAAAACCGGCGAAAAATTCGGTACCGGCGAGATCGAGGGGGTTATCGCGCCGGAAACGGCCGCGCACGCCGCCGGCACCAGCGCGCTGCTGCCGATGCTGACGCTCGGCATTCCGGGCTCCCCGACCGCGGCGGTGCTGCTGGGCGGTCTGCTGATCTGGGGGCTACAGCCCGGACCGCTGCTGTTCGTGGAACAGAAGGAGTTCGTGTGGGGTCTGATCGCGAGCATGTATATCGGCAACGTCGTCGGCCTGATCATCGTGCTGACCACGGTGCCCTGGTGGGCGGCGATCCTGCGCGTGCCGTTCTCCATCATCGCCCCGGTCATCGTCGTGATCTGCGCGATTGGTGCCTACACCGTGAATAACGCCATGTTGGACGTCGTGCTGATGCTGGTGTTCGGCGTCGTCGGTTACCTGTTTAAGAAACTCGATTATCCGCTCGCGCCAATGGTGCTGGCGCTGGTGTTGGGCGATATGGCGGAAAGCGCCTTCCGCCAGTCCATGCTGCTTTCACGCGGTGAGGTCTCTATCTTCTGGTCGAACGGTTTGGTCGGAAGTATTTGCGGCCTGGCCATGCTGATGCTGTTCTGGCCGGTGATATCGAAGCTGTTGCGCCAATTGCGCCGCGGCAACAACGATCTGGACGAAGCACGTCCGGTGGAATAAGGAGGAGGATTTGTCATGCCGGTGATCGCCATGAATCAGGAAATGGGCTCGCAGGGAAAATTCGTCGCCGAAAAGCTCGCCGAGGAACTGGGCCTGGAGATCGTGCGCCACGAAATCATGGATCACGTGGCCGAGAAGATGCGCTTGCGTAAAAGCATGCTGCAGCGCTTCCTCGAGGGCAAGGCCGGCCTGCTTGAACGCTGGGGTACGGATGAGGCCAGCCTGGCGTTGTTCAAGGTCGAAGAGATTCTGGCGCTGGCGGCGAAGGGCAACGTCATCATCCGCGGCTGGGGCGCCACGCATGTGCTGCGCCCGATCCCGCATATTCCGTGCGTGCGCATCGGCGCGCCGTTCGCCACGCGAGTCAAGTGGCTCATGAACCGCCTCAACACCGACGACGAGGAGATGGCGAGCGAGGAAATACGCCACAGTGACATGGCGCACCGGACCAACATGCAGCACCAGTTCGGCGTGGCCTGGGGCGAACCCATGCAATACGACATCACGCTCAACACCGAGCGCCTGTCGGTGGCGACCTGTGTCGAGATGATCAAGGAACTGCTGAAGCGCCCCGAGTTCAAGGAAACGCCGGAATCACGCGCGAAGCTCGCCAACCTGACGCTCGAGTATCACGTGCGCGCGGCCCTGCGCGCCAACTCCAAGACCGCCGACGTCAAAATATCGATCAGTGCTGACAGCGGTAAGGTGAAGCTAGAGGGTATTGCCGCCAGCACCGAGGAGCGTCACGCCATTGCCGAGGTCGTGGGGCACGTTCCCGGGGTAAAGAGCGTGGACAACAAGCTCAAGACCATGAAGTACACCAAGATGTTTCCCGCGTCCAAGACCTAGGGACGCTGGATCAGTCTCCCACCCTTTTCTGCGGGAACCCTGGCCAAGGCCGATTTCATTCTTGCCTGGCCACGGCATTGGGTTCACCGCCCGATCGCTTGAAGATCAGTGGCATGACGGTTCAATATATCGAAATGACTCGGCTGACAAAATCATTAATTGCTTGGGGAAGCCAGGATTTTAACGACATCCTTAAAAAGGAAATTGAACAGATGGAGGCGGAACAACTTCCCTTGCAGCAGGGATTATCGACCGGCAGCTACGCCATCGACGACAAACTCAATGTGATTATCATCGGTGTTTCCGAGGAAGCTGGTTTTATACGTGCAAAAGCCGGTATTTTCTATACAGGGATCATTGCCGGCTGCAGTTGTGCCGACGACCCCACGCCCGTTAATGAGGAAAGTGAGTACTGCGTCGTGCAGTTGGATATCGATAAATTAACGGCTGAGACGACGGTAACTTTTCTGGCAGAATAAGGGGGTTGCCCCGGTTGATTATGCTTGCCGCGAAGCGGACAAGTGATTGACCGGCGGCATGCATCCGCCGTGTTCGGCTTTTTATGGCGGTTGCGGTAAATACAAGAATAGCGAGGACGTAGGCATGGGCGCACAGTGGAAAGCAAAAAACAGAGAAGCGGCGGCCAACGCAAAAGGCCGCATCTTCACCAAACTGGCCAGGGAAATCATGGTCGCCGCGCGCGCGGGCGCCGATCCGGACATGAATCCGCGTTTGCGTCTGGCCGTTGAGCAGGCGAAGAAGGCATCCATGCCACGGGACACCGTCGAGCGCGCGATCAAAAAGGGCGCCGGTCTGGTCGATGCCGGGGTGAGCTACGAGAAGCTCATCTACGAAGGTTTTGCGCCGCACCGGGTTCCCGTGATCGTCGAGTGCCTGACGGACAACGTGAACCGCACCGTCACCAACATTCGCATTTTGTTTCGCAAGGGGCAGCTGGGTACCTCCGGTTCCGTCTCCTGGGATTTTGACTATCTCGGGATGATTGAAGCCACCCCGGAATCCGCCAATGCGGACGCGGAGCTTGCCGCCATCGAGGCCGGTGCCCGCGATCTGGAGCCCGCCGAAAACGGAGCAACGCTGTTTCTTACCGATCCATCCGATCTGGACGCGGTATCCCGCGCCTTGCCGAAGTATGGATTTGTCGCGCAGTCCGCTCAGTTGGGCTATCGGCCCAAAAATCCGGTGGCGCTGGACGACGCGGCGCGCGCGGAAGTCGAGGCGTTCCTGGAAGCGGTCGATGCCGATGATGACGTGCAAAACATATTTGCGGGGCTGGCGGGTTAAAGCCGTACATCATTTTCACCGCTTCCCTATCGTGCGTCTGTTGTGGTGCGGGCTTGGCGCCGCCGCCGGCATTGCGTTGGCGCTCTCCCTCGTTGCGCCACCCGCATCGCCGTTGCTGCTGACATCGTTGGGTGGGTCTGCCGTCTTTCTGTTCGGCCTTACACGCGCACCCGCCGCGCAGCCCCGTGCGCTGATCGGCGGCCACCTCGGCGGCGCCCTCGTCGGCATCGTCTGCTATCAATTCTTCGGCGATTCGCTCTGGGTCTATGCGCTCGCGCTGGTGTTGGCCTTGTGGTACATGCTCCTCACCAAGACCGTGCATCCTCCCGCCGGCGCCAACCCTCTCATCATGATCTACAGCCACTCCGGCCTGTCGGCACTGTGGCAACCGGTTTTCGTCGGCGTGCTGAGCCTGGCCGTGATCGCCGCCGCATGGAGTCGCCTGTATCCGGGCCTCTCGTGCTATCCTGTCGCCTGGCTCGACCGCTCGCCTCCGTCCACCTTCTGGGGAGGTTGGGGTGAATAGCCGATGGCTCCAACCTTGCTTTCTGGAGCGTAACGGGGACGGGGAGATTAAAAATTAATCCCCACTCCTTTTCCGCTTTCCAGGCGCAATTCGCCAAATAGCATCAGGCTTTTTTCACAGGATTTGAATTTTTTCTGAAGATGATAAAAATCTGAAATTGATGAAATAAAGACAAAGGCGGAAAAAGCAAGACAGTACATATGCTGTTTTTTTGACCACGAAGGCATATGAATAATAACCACCCTACCTCAAGGAGACTTCAATGCACGTATTGAAAAGAATAGTGACCGGCATGGTCATGTTATCCGCCGCGTTGGCGTTGACGACAAATGCCTATGCCGCAAAAGCGAAGAAGCCACCCACCGATAAGCAGTTGATAAAGAGCGCGATGTCGGCGGCCCCGGCCAAGGTCGCCAAGGGCGCGACCATCGTGGCCATGGAGGCGGACGGCAAGATGCGCACGCTGCGGGAGGGAACGAACGGCTTTACCTGCATGCCGGACAACCCGGCGACGCCCGGCCCCGATCCCATGTGCATGGACAAGAACGCTTGGGAATGGGCCCATGCGTGGATGGGGCACACGATCCCCACGCCGGGGAAAGTTGGCTTTATGTACATGCTCTCGGGTGGAACCGACGGCAGCAATACCGATCCCTATGCGACCAAGCCCGCGCCCAATAATCATTGGATCAAGACCGGGCCGCACGTGATGATCGTCGGCGCTGATCAGAGTTTCTACGATATGTATCCGAAGAGCGCCGATCCCGATACCTCGGTCCCCTACGTGATGTGGGCCGGCACGCCATACCAGCACTTGATGGCGCCGGTGAAGTAAGCATCGAGTAACAAGAACAAGCTGCCGGTAAAGCCCATGTGAAGAGGGGCGGAGGGGTTAATAATTAACCCCTCCGCCCCTATTTTTTGCCGCGCTCAACTCAAATGAGTTTCTCGATCTTCAGCTTGCCTTTTTCCTCGCCTAGGGTTTTCGCGAGCAGCTTGACGCAGGCATAGACCGAATCGATGTGCGGCGTGGGGGTCTGGGTGAGCTTGCCCAGCTCGATCACGGCGCCAAATCCCTGCTCTAATTTCTTGAAGACATGGAATAAAAAGGTTTCCTGAAACATGATGTAAATTGACGGTGTTTAACTGTCGGCAGAATTTACAACTCATGCTATTTCATGTTTGACAGAGAAGTACGACAAGCGGAGAGTGCGCATCAGGTGAACAAACATGCGATCAGTTATTGGCGGCTGTTTAACGATGGCGCATGAATAGACGCCGCCATAAATAATGAGATGAATGAATAACAAGTATTGTCTCTGCTGAAATTTTGGAAGGGGTAACCATGCCGTTAAAGAAATATTTTCTCGTGATTTTGGCAGTATTTCTGCTTGATTCCGGTGTAGCCAGCGCCGCTGTGGTCAATTTTCAATTCACCGGAACGGTTACGGATGGCGGCACTTTGGCGGCCACAGGCAGCCAAATTGTAGGCACGTTCTCGTATGACACGGATACTTTGCCCTCAATGTCCTTGGACGGTTACGCCAGTTATGGATTCCCTGCACCATTCGCACTCTCTGCAACTGTTGCGGGGCATACGGTGGTGACGAATAATCTGAATGTTTCTATTTGGGACAACCAGGGAGGCAATGTCGAAGACATGGTTGAGGTAATTGGTGGCCCCGTCTCTGTGGATGGGAACTCATATCCTAATGGTGCATTCGGATTCCGGCTGGCTAGTCAGCCCGGCAATACCGGTGTTCTGACGAGCACCGCCTTGCCATCTTTCTTTGACGTTGCTGCATTCGACGCTGGTTCAACTCTGACCTATGGCGTACTCCAAAGTGACGGTGGTCCAAGTGGGGGGCTTTTAGGTTTCTCAGTTGATTCGATTACCGCTGTGCCTGTGCCCCCAGCACTCCTCCTCATGGTGTCAGGAATGCTGGCATTAGGTGGGGCACTTCGTCGCAACTCGAATTGTGCCTGACACGTTGTTCGTGCCGACGCCGCGCGATACACCGTTTCCTGATGCCGGGTAGCGGCGCGGCACAACTCGGCGTTGAGCGTCCGCTTTCGGGATTATGCTAACGGCCGTTTTTGGCCGCAAGCAGTCACTGCCTTTTTCAGAAGCAAGTCCCCGGCGGCACAATGCTACTGCATTCGGCTCAACTGATTTTTTCGATTTTTAACTTACCTTTTTCCTCGCTGAGAGTCTTCGCGAGCAGCTTGACGCAGGCGTAGACGGAATCGATGTGCGGCGTGGGAGTCTGGGTGAGCCGGCCCAGCTCGATCACGGCGCCGACCAGGGCGTCGATCTCGATGGCGCGGCCGATCTCGATGTCCTGCAACATGGAAGTCTTGTGCTTGCCGACTTTCTCCGCGCCGGCGATGCGCTTCTCCAACGACACGCGGAACTCGACGCCGAGTTTGTTGGCGATGGTCTGCGCCTCGGTCATCATGTCGGCCGCGAGCTGGCGTGTGAGCGGGAACTGGCAGATGTCCACCAGCGTGGAATGGGTCAGGGCGCTGATCGGATTGAAACTCAGGTTGCCCCAGAGCTTGAGCCATATCTCCGCACGGATATCCTTTAGCACCGGTGACTTGAAGCCGGCCTTGGTAAACGTCGCCGTGATCGCCTTGACGCGTTCGCTCTCGGAGCCGTCGAGTTCGCCCACCGGGAAACGATTGCCTTCGATGAGCTTGATGACGCCCGGCGCGGCGACCTCGGCCGCGGGAAATACCACGCAGCCGAGAATGCGCTCGACCTCGATGCTGGACATGAGGGTGCCGTGCGGGTCCACCGTTTCGACGCGCCGGCCCTCGAACTCGCCGCCGTGCTTCTGGAAATACCACCAGGGGATGCCGTTCTGGGTCGTGAGCACGATGGTCTGAGGATGAAACAGGCTCGGAATCTCCTTGGCAATGGGCTCGACCTGGTGCGCCTTGAGCGCCAGGATCACGACGTCCTGCTTGCCGGCCTCGCCGAGCTTGTTCGTCGCCTTGACGTTGCGCGCCACGTGCTCGCTGCCGTCCTCCTCGATCAGCTTCAGGCCGTTCCGGCGAATGGCATCGAGATGCGCGCCACGCGCGATCAGCGTGACTTCCTCGCCCGCGAGCGCGAGCTTGGCACCCATCAAACCGCCGATGGCGCCGGCGCCGACGATGCAGATCTTCATGGGTGAATCCTCCCAATCATTTGTATTCGTTGGACAGCGTGCCGATGCCGTCGATGACGATCTCGACCCTGTTGCCCGGTTTCATCGAACCGACGCCGACGGACGTGCCGCAGGAAATGACGTCGCCCGGGTAAAGCGTCATGTCGCGCGAGAGGAGACTCACGATCTGCGCCGGCTTGAAGATCATGTCGCTCACCGGGTAATTCTGCCGCTCTTTCCCGTCCAGCAGGGTTTTCACGCGCAGGTCGAGCGGGTTCACGTCCGTGGCGATCACCGGGCCGAATACACCGAAAGTGTCGAAGCTCTTGGCGCGCGTCCATTGGGCGAAGGTCGGGTCCTTCTGGATAATCTCGGCGGCGGTGACATCGTTGGAGCAGGTGTAACCGAAGATATATTGTGCTGCCTCGGATTCGGAGACGTTTGCGGCGCGCTTGCCGATCACGATCCCGAGTTCGCCTTCGTACACGACCTTGCCGGGGTAGGAAGCGGGCACGCGGATGATCTGGCCGCCCGCGAGAAACGAATTCGGCGCCTTGAGCAGGTACAACGGTTCGGATGGCGCGGTCAGGTTCAGTTTAGCGGCCAGCGCGTTGAAATTGTTCCACAGCGCGATCATTTTCGTCGGCACGCACGGCGTCAGCAGCGTGACGTCGGCGAGCGGCACGGTCGCGTTAGTCGCGCGCGGACCAGCGAACATGTCGCCTTCGTGAATCTGGATCACGCCGTCACGTAGCGTTCCGAATCCGATCTGTCCGCCGCGGTCAAAACGAATCCAGTGCATAAAGCCTCCTCCGCCGTGTTATCGTGGCGATCCACTATCGCCGTGGATCGTGAGACGTATGCTACCTTTTGGAGTCGCTTGTCGCCAGCCGCAATCTTGTTTCCACAAGATGAAATTCATATCGTGGCCGCGCCATCGCAAAATCGGATTTCACTAGACGAAAATATGCGCGACAACCAATACCCCGGACGTTCGGTCGTGATGAGCACGCGCGGCATGATCGCCGCGAGCCAGCCGATGGCGACGCAGGCGGGGCTCGCGGTGCTGCAGGCCGGTGGCAACGCCATGGACGCCGCCATCGCGGCGAGCGCGGTGCTGTGCGTCACCGAGCCGCAGGCGACCGGTATCGGCGGCGATTGTTTCCTGCTGTATCACGAGGCCAAGAGCGGCAAACTCCACGGACTCAACGGCAGCGGCCGCGCGCCGGCGCGCGCCACGCTGGAGGAATTCGAGCGGCGCGGCCTGATGCAGGTGCCTGAGTTCGGCATCCTGTCGGTGATCGTGCCCGGCGCCGTGGACGCGTGGCAGACGGCGCTGGAGCGTTTCGGCACGCGCAGCCTCGAAGAATTGTTGCAGCCCGCGATTGCGTTCGCCGCGGATGGTTATGCGGTAACCCCGGTTGTATCGAAGGCGTGGAAAAACAATGCAACCGTGCTGGCGCCGCATGCCGAAAGCCGGCGCGATTTTCTGGTGGATGGCCGCGCGCCCGCGGCCGGCGCCGTGCATCGTCAACCACGGCTCGCGCAGTCGCTGCGCCGGATAGCGCAAGGCGGGCGCGATGCCTTCTATCGTGGTCCCATCGCCGAGGAGATCGTGCGCTTCAGCCATGCCCATCACGGACTACTGGAAATCGAGGATTTCGCCGCGTATCGCTCGGAATGGGTCGATCCGATCTGCACCGATTACCGCGGCGTGCGGGTGTATGAAATCCCGCCGAACGGGCAGGGCATCACCGCGCTGATGACGCTCAATATTCTGGAGCAGGCGGATTTGCGCGGCATGTCGCACCTGAGCGCGGATCACGTGCATCTCGTGATCGAGGCTTTCAAGCTGGCCGTGGCTGAGCGTGACGAATACGTCGCCGACCCGGCGTTCAATGAGCTACCCGTGGAAGAAATGTTGTCGAAAGAATTCGCCGCCAGGCAATACGCGCGCATCGACCCGCAGCGCGCCGCGCGTTATCCCATCCAGCCGGCGGCGCGCGTGCATCGCGATACGGTGTATCTCTGCGTGGTCGACCGCGACCGCAACGCCGTGTCCTTCATCAACAGTCTGTATTACCCGTTTGGCAGCGGCATGGTGGCGGGCGACACCGGGATCATGCTGCAGAACCGCGGCGCCGGTTTTGTGCTGGAGCGCGACCATTTCAACTGTATCGCGCCGCGCAAGCGCCCGCTGCACACTATCATCCCGGCCATGGCCTATCGTGGCGATGATATATTGAGCTTCGGCGTGATGGGCGGGGAGTATCAGCCCATGGGGCATGTGACCGTGCTGACCAACTGGCTCGACTTCGGCATGGACTTGCAGGAGGCGATAGATGCCCCGCGGTTTCAGCCCAGTGGTGGCGTGGTGGCACTAGAGCGGCCGATTCCGCAGGACGTGCTCAAGGCGCTGCAACAGCGCGGGCATGCGGTGGGGCGCAGCGAGTTGTCGATGGGCGGCGCCCAGGCGATCTTCATCGACGCGCGCAACGGCGTGCTCCAGGCCGGTTCCGACCCGCGCAAGGACGGCTGCGCGCTGGGGTATTAAATGTAGTGTGGGTTAGTGCCGATGTTTGGCGTGTAACCCACCGAACGCCGAGGTTCAGCCGCGTGGCCGTGAAGCGGCCGCGTCGGCTGGAACCGTTGGTTAGCCGGCAGGTGCATGTCGACGCTCACGACATTGTGGTCCGCCGCAGACCCCAAAGGACGAGGATGGAACAGGCAACTATTATTATTCCGACGCTCATGAAGCCGAACGTCACAACACCCTCCTGCCACGACTGAGCGCTATGGCCCGCTGCTGTAATCGGCGACATGGCCGCCGTACCGAAGATCGCCGCCAGTGTGGTGACCGCCCAATTTGTGTACGTGCCATAAAGCGCACTCCAGTACGCCGCAGCCTTCAGTCGCAAAGGCAGCCTCACCTCCGTCCAGACAGCGCCCAATGCAACGAGGAAGATTCCGTTCATCACGCCTTCCAAGTGTGCAGCGAGCCCCATGCGCGGGTTATTGAACTTCTGTTCAGCGAAGCCCGTGAGGAGGCCGAGCAAGAACAAGAACATTCCGTGCCAGAGCAAGCGACGCTTGGTATCTTCCATATTTGCCACCACCCTCTATTTCACGATGGACCAACTCGGACGGCTAACAATGTCATTACCCCAGTCCAAGCTTCTGCGCCAGGCCAATGCGCTGCAGCTTGCCGGTCGCGCCCTTGGGGATTTCATCCAGAATTAATATTTTGCGCGGCACCTTGAAGTCAGCCAGTCGTTTCGCCGCGAACTCGCGGATTTCTTTTTCATCGGCACTCTTGCCCTCGCGCAACACCACGGCCGCGGCCACGTCCTCGCCGAGCTTGGCGTGCGGCATGGCGAAGGTCACGACCTGCAGCACAGCCGGGTGGTCCATGAGCACCTCGTCCACTTCGCGCGGCGAGATTTTCTCGCCGCCGCGGTTGATGATCTCCTTCAGCCGGCCGGTGATGCTGAGATATCCCTCGGCATCCAGCACGCCCTGGTCGCCGGTGCGGAACCAGCCGTGGGTGAACCCCTCGGCGTTGGCCTTGGGATTGTTTTCGTAGCCCTTGGTCACGTTCGGGCCGCGGATCACCACCTCGCCGGTCGCATTCGGTCCCAACAGTTTTCCGTCCTCGCCCATGATCGCCACTTCCGGTCCGGCGGCGACGCCGACGGTTCCGGGCTTGTGCGGGCGCGGCGGCAACGGGTTGCTGGTCATCTGGTGCGAGGCCTCGGTCATGCCGTAGGACTCGAGGACCGGCGCGTTGAACACCCGCTCGAGTTCGTGCAATACCTGCGGCGGCAGCGACGACGAGGACGAGCGGATGAAGCGCAACGGATGGCGCGCGACGATCTCGCGGTTGTTGGCCGCGCGTGCCAGGATCGCCTGGTGCATGGTCGGCACCGCCGTGTACCAGGTCGGCTTGGCCTCGTCCATCCAGGCGAAAAATTTGAGCGCGTTGAAACCGGGCGTACAGTAAACGCTGCCGCCGGCGGTGAGCGTGGACAGCACCGAGCCAATGAGACCGTGGATGTGGAACAGCGGCATGATGCTGAGCCCGCGATCGGCGGGCGTGAGGCTCAAAATATCGCGGATGTGGCCGGCCGAGGCACAGACATTGCGTTGCGACAGCGGCACGATCTTGGGGCGCGAGGTGGTGCCGGAGGTGTGCAGCACCAGAGCGATGTCGTCCGGTCCGGCGAACCCGCCGGCCGCGGGCGCGGTGGTTGTCTTGCTGTTATCGACTGGGGTCAGTTCGAAAACCCCGGCGGGGTCGCTGCTGGCGCGCACGATCTCGATCACGGGAATCTTCAGCTTGGCCGCGACACCGAGCGCGGGCGAGGCACTGCCGCGCTCGACGATCAGGGCCTTGGCCTTGAGGTCGGAGAGATAGAATTCGAACTCATCGGCGCGATAAGCCGGATTGAGCGGCGCCGAGGTGGTGCCGGCGGCGACGGCCACGAACGCGGTGGCCATCTCGGTTCCATTCGGCAGCACCAGCGCCACGCGGTCGTTGCGCCCGATCCCGAGCCGGTTCAGGCTCGCCACGGTGCGCTCGACATGGTCGCGCAGGCCGCCGTAAGAGAGCGGCGGGCAGCCGCTGGCGGCGAATGCCACGGCCATGGCGGGTTTCGCCGCCAGCAGCTCATGGATCGTGGAAAAGACGGTCATGGATAATTCCTTCGTTTCTGGTCAAATGATGGCGGACGGCACAGGCCTGAATGCGGCGTCATGTTAGCAGCATGGCACGCGCTGTAAATCCGTTTTTCATGATGCGCAACAACGATCGTCCGAAATTTGTGGTTCCAAAATGGAACCTCAAATCACGCCAACCGTCCTACGATTCATTATTTCGTCTGGATCAAATGCCTGTCTCAGATTCTGATGCAGCGATGCGAGCCTGGCGGGCAGGGGATGGAACGTTGCACCGTTTTGTTTGGCATGACGGAACAGGGTGGCATGGCCGCCGGCCTTTTCCGCTTCCTGTTGAATGGCTGAAGCCGGCGCATCGCTCTTGATCCATCTTTGCGCGCCGCCCCAGTCAATCAGCCATTTGCCGGGGAGATTGAGCGGCGCTGTGGCGGGCGGAACAGACAGGCGCCAGAGCGGTATATCGTTATGAAAGAAGTTGCGCTGATGTTCGCGCAGCTCGCGCCAGAACCCATCGCCGTTTTCAACAACCGCGCCACCGAGCTTTGTGCTGGCGGCGCGTACGCCCGGTTCGGTACCCGAGAGACGAATATATAAGGTGTTGTCCAGGTGGCAGGCGGCCGAGAGCGGCAGCGGCCGGCCGGCCCAGGCGTTCATGGTGGCGATGGCCTTGTCGGCGGGCGTCTCGAAGGAAAGCGTGACCTCCTTCGCCGGTTTCGGCAGCACCTTGAGCGAAATTTCGAGCAGCACGCCGAGCGTGCCGAGCGCGCCCACCATCAGACGCGAGACGTCGTAACCGGCGACGTTTTTCATCACCTCGCCGCCGAATTTCAGGATCTCGCCCTTGCCGTTGATGATCTTCGTGCCGAGAACGAAATCGCGCGCGGAACCGGCGTAGGGCCGGCGCGGGCCGGAGAAACCGCAGGCGATGGTGCCACCCAGTGTCGCGGCTTCGCCGAAGTGGGGCGGTTCGAAACCGAGCATCTGCCACTTTTCAGAAAGTGCTGCTTCTATTTCAGCGAGCGGCGTGCCGGCACGGGCGGTGACGACCAGCTCGGTCGGTTCGTAGCTCACGATGCCGCGATGGCCGGTGACGGTGAGAGGTTTGCCTTGCAGCGTTCCGGTGTAAAACGTTTTGGTGCCGCCACCCGCGATGGCCAGCGCGGTATGGCTGGCCGCGGCAGCGCGGACCTCGTCCTGCAAAGCCCGGCCGATGTCGGCGTCGCTCTTCATCCCGCCATTCTGTTGTAGACACCTTGCCGGGTCAATGGAATGAATCCACTGTGTGAAATGGCCGCGGCTTGGAGACCCGTCCGCCAACCTGTTAGGCTTATCCGCAACGCAGGCCGGGCACGCAGCCGGCGCGCAAAATCCGCATTCAGGATGAAACCATCAGGGGAAACCGATGAAAATATCGAAATTTCTGTTAGCCGCCGGCACAATCTTTTTCTCGCTGTCCGCAAACGCGGAAGACGTGGTACGACTGGGCAACCTGAAGTTCGCGCATTACGGGGCGGTGTCGTACATGAAGGAGATCGCCGGAAAGTACAGCCTCAAGATCGAGGAACGCATGTTCGCCAAGGGGCTCGATATCATGCCCGCGATCATCGCCGGCGAGATCGATATTTCCGCCAGCGCGCTCGATGCCGCCATTGCCGGGCGTGCCGGCGGCGTTCCGATCTACGTCCTCGCCGGTTTTTCGAAAGGCGGCGCGCGCATCGTGGCGCAGCCGGGCCTCAACATTAAATCGGTGGCCGACCTCAAGGGCAAACGCGTCGGCGTAGCGCGCGGCGGGGCGCAGGAACTGCTGTTGCTCGCGGAGCTCGCCAAGCACAAGCTCACGTGGTCCGACCAGCCGGGCAAGGACGTGCAGATCGTCTACATGGCGTTCGCCGATCTCAATCAGGCGCTGCAGCAGAAGCAGATCGACGCCATGTGCCAGTCGGAGCCGCAGTCGTCGCAGGCGATCAACAAGGGCTGGGGCGTGGAGGTGATCAAGCCCTACGACACCGAGATGGGCGAGCCGATCCGTGCGCTGGTGATGACCGAAAAGATGTACAACGAGCGCCGCGACGTGGCCCTGCGCGTGATGAAGGTGTTTGTCGAGGCCACGAAGTACTTCATCGACAATCCCGCCGCGGCCGAGAAATACGTGCGCGAGAATATGTTCAAGGGTCAGATCACCAGCCAGGACTATCAGGACGCACTGAGCAATGCGGCGTTCACTTACGATATGACGCTCGATCACGCCCAGGTCACCACCGATTCGATGGTGAAGTACGGTGTCGGCAAGATGACCAAGCCGCCGGTCGCCAAGGATTGGGTGAAGCTGGATCTGTTGACCCAGGCGAAAAAAGATCTCAAGATCAAGTAACGCGGCGGCGCGGGTCGGCAGGATGAAGCCGTCGAAACTGATCAGGCTGTTGCAGGGCGTCCTCGTGCCGTGCCTGGTGCTCGGGCTGTGGCACGGGTTATCGTCGAGCGGCCTGGTGAACCCCCTGATCCTGCCGTCGCCGCTGGCCGTGGCCAAGAGGTGGTTCCAGTATTTGAGCCCCTACGAGCCGTTCGATCCCGCCAAGTCGGGCTATCTTGTGTGGCTGGTGTCGGGCGAACTGTTGCACGATGCCTACGCCAGTCTGCACCGCGTGGTCTCGGGATTTCTGATCGGCGCCGGACTGGCACTGCCGCTCGGGCTCTTCATGGGCGCGAGCGACAACGTGTACAAGCTGTTCAATCCTCTCGTCCAGGTATTGCGTCCGATTCCGCCCATCGCTTTCATTCCGCTCGCGATCCTGTGGTTCGGGCTGGGCAATCCGCCGGCGGTGTTTCTGATCACCATCGGCGCCTTCTTCCCGGTGCTCATGAACACCATCGCCGGGGTGCGGCACGTGGACGCGATTTACATCCGCGCCGCCGAGAGCCTGGGCGCGAATCAGTGGGCACTCTTTGTACGCGTCATGCTGCCGGCGGCGTCGCCCTATATTTTGGCCGGCGCGCGCATCGGCATGGGCACGGCCTTCATCGTCGTGATCGTGGCCGAGATGATCGCCGTGAACAGCGGTCTCGGCTACCGCATCCTCGAGGCGCGCGAGTTCTTCTGGTCGGACAAAATTATCGCCGGCATGATCACCATCGGACTGCTGGGGCTGGCGCTCGATACCGGCATGAGCCGGCTCAATGACTGGCTGCTGAAATGGCACCGCGGTATCGAGCACCGATGAGCGCGGCAGCGTCGTATATCAGCATTCGCGATGTCAGCCAGGTTTTCCGCGAGGACCGGCACCAGGAGGTCGTCGCGCTCAAAAACATCGACCTCGACATCCGGCGCGGCGAGTTCGTGTGCCTGCTTGGTCCGTCGGGCTGCGGCAAGTCCACGCTGCTCAACGCCATCGCCGGATTCACGCTGCCCACCACCGGCCGCATCGCGGTGGACGGGCAGACGGTTACCGCGCCGGGACCCGATCGCGGCATGGTGTTTCAGGAATACGCGCTGTTTCCGTGGATGACGGTGGAAAAGAATATCGCCTTCGGCCTCGAGATCCAGAAGATGCCGAAGCCCCGGATCCGGGAGAAGGTGAGCGCGCTGCTGGCGATGCTGCAACTGACGGAGTTCCGCGACCGTTACCCGCGCGATCTCTCGGGCGGCATGCGCCAGCGTGTTGCCATCGCGCGGGTGCTGGCGCTGGATGCGCCGATCCTGCTCATGGACGAACCCTTCGGCGCGCTCGATGCGCTCACGCGCCGCAACCTGCAGGACGAGTTGCTGCGCATCTGGGCCGAACTCAAAAAAACCATCGTGTTCGTCACCCACAGCATCGAGGAATCGGTGCACCTCGCCGATCGCGTGGTCGTGATGACCTACCGGCCCGGGACCATCAAGCGCGAGGTCGCCATCACCCTGCCGCGTGAGCGCGACCCGAGTTCGGCGGAATGCAACGTCTTAGCCAAGGAACTGGCGCAGCTCGTCATGGAGGAGCAGTACCGCCACAATCAGGATGAGATACGCGCGTCGGCGGCCGCCGGATGAGTTTACTTACATGTAGGGTGAGGCGGAGTTTTGATGCGCGCCATCCTTGGCGCGCACCCCTGCGGGGCGCGCTAATGCGCGTCCAATTTCACTCCCGGCGAAATTGTCGTGAACGCACGTTTACAAATGACAAGACGAGCGAAGCAGGGCTACGTTATTGTGTTCACACCGCCGAACGGGTGCAACGAGTTTTTTTGCACCCCGGGCTGGAATGTTAGCGCACGTAGTGCGCGTAACCCGACCTACATGTAATTCAAAATCTTTCAAGCTCGGGAAATTTCAGCTTGCCGCCGTGCACGTGCATGCGCCCGAACTCGGCGCAGCGCGCCGGCTTGGGCACGGCCTTGCCCGGGTTGAGCAGGCCTTGGGGATCGAACGCGGCTTTCAGTGAGTGGAACTGGGTGAGTTCCTCCTTGGTGAACTGTACGCACATCTGATTGATCTTCTCCACGCCCACGCCGTGCTCGCCGGTGATGGTCCCGCCCACGGCGACGCAGAGTTCCAGAATCTCCCCGCCCAGTTCCTCGGCAGTCTTCAATTCGCCGGGCTTGTTGGCGTCGTAGAGAATCAGCGGGTGCAGATTGCCGTCGCCGGCGTGAAATACGTTTGCCACCGGCAACCCGTGCTCGCGCGACAGCTCGCTGATTTTCGCCAGCACCTTGCCTAGGTGTTTGCGCGGAATGGTGCCGTCCATGCAGTAATAGTCCGGTGCGAGGCGCCCGACGGCGGGGAAGGCGGCCTTGCGACCAGCCCACATGCGCATCCGTTCGGCTTCGTCCTTCGATGTGCGTACCCCGGTCGCGCCCTGCCGCGTCAGCAGATCGCGCACCTGCGCGATGCCTTCCGTGACCTCCTCACTGGTGCCGTCGAGCTCGCACAGCAGGATCGCGACCGCGTCGGTCGGATAACCGGCCTTGGCGTATTCCTCCGCAGCGCGGATCGCGAGCTTGTCCATCATCTCGAGCCCCGCCGGTGTAAAGCCGCTGGCGATGATGGCGGCGACCGCCGCGCCGGCTTTTTCGATGTCATCGAACGCGGCGAGCAGCACCTGCGCACTTTCCGGTTTCGGCAACAGTTTAACCGTGATCTCGACGATCACGCCGAGCATGCCTTCCGAACCGTTCATGAGCGCCAGCAGATCGTAGCCGGGACTGTCGAGCGTTTTCCCGCCGAGCGTGACCAGTTCGCCGTCCATGGTAAAGAACTTGAGGCCGAGGACGTTGTGCACGGTGAGGCCGTATTTCAGGCAGTGCACGCCGCCGGAATTCTCGGCGACGTTGCCGCCGATGGAGCAGGCGAGCTGCGACGAGGGGTCGGGCGCGTAGTAAAAGCCGTGCGGCGCGGCGGCATCGGTGATCGCCTGATTGCGCACGCCGGGTTCGACCGTGGCGGTGCGGTTGGCCGGATCGACCTCGAGGATGCGGGTGAATTTGGCGAGCGAAAGCAGCACGCCGTTCTCGAGCGGTAGCGCGCCGCCGGACAGCCCGGTGCCGGCGCCGCGCGCGACCACCGAGATTTTCTCCTCACTGCATAATTTCAGGAGGCGGCCCACCTGTTCGACCGTCTCGGGCAGCGCCACGATCCAGGGCAGCTTGCGGTACGCGGAAAGTCCGTCGCACTCGTACGGATGCAGGTTTTCCTCCTCCGTCAGCACGGCATCGCGCGGCAGGAATGCGCGCAGCTTGGCGGCGAAGCGGCGGAGCATCGCGTCTTGACCGGGGTTTCGTTCGGATAACGCTGTGGTCATAATGGAGCCTGAATAATCGACAGGTTAAACATCGGCATTGCCACCGTAAACAGCATACGCTTCCCACCGTCACCATGCACCCTCGCTCCACGTCCTATCGAGGTCGTTTCGCGCCGTCGCCCACCGGACCATTGCACTTCGGTTCGATGGTCGCGGCCGTCGGAAGTTTCCTGCAGGCGAAAAGCCGCGGCGGCGAATGGCTGGTGCGCATGGAGGATCTCGACCCGCCGCGCGTTGTGCCAGGCGCGGCCGATGAAATTCTCCACACTCTGGAGGCCTTAGGTCTGCATTGGGACGGCGCGGTGATGTTTCAAAGTCGTAGACACGGGGCCTACGAAGCGGCGTTGAATATGCTTGAACGGTTCGGCGCGATTTACCCGTGCGCTTGCAGCCGGCGCGAGATCGCCGATTCGAGCGTGAGCGGCGTGGACGGTCCGGTGTATCCGGGCACCTGCCGCGCCGGACTGCCGGCGGGCCGTGCACCGCGCGCCTGGCGCGTGAGAGTGAACCGGCGCGCGGTTGAATTCATGGACGCCGTACAAGGACGCGTAGTCCGCGACCTCGCCGCGGATTTTGGCGACTTTGTCGTGCGGCGCGCGGATGGATACTTCGCGTATCAGTTGGCGGTGGTTGTAGACGACGCCGAGCAGGGCATCAGCGAAGTCGTGCGCGGCGCGGACCTGATTGAATCCACGCCGCGTCAGATGCATCTGCAAGATTTACTCGGTCTGCCGACGCCGGATTATCTCCATCTCCCGGTGGCACTCAGCAAGCAGCATGAAAAATTGAGCAAGCAGACTTTCGCCGCGCCGGCGGACGCCGTCCGTCCGGCGTCGATGCTGTATCAGGTGCTGTGCTTTCTGGGCCAAGACCCGCCGCCGGCGTTGGCCGAGAGCAGCCTTGATGATTTCTGGCGCTGGGCAATCGCCCATTGGCGTGTGGATCGCGTGCCGCGCGTGACGGGTGCGGTCGTGGAAACACCAAACGCGTGGAACTGACAACCAATAAGCGCGGATAAAAAAGTACACGCATATTGTGTGGGCTAAGGCCGGTTGCGAGGTCGCGACAAAAAGTGGAATATGTCCCGTTAGAAAAACAACGTCCGAGCCGGGTGAGGATTGGTTTTGGTGCTACGTGGATAACATCATGCTCGGCTGACGGACCCGCTGACCGGCGACAAATCCTCCTATCGAAGCCAACGCACAAACGTCCATGGACGACACAATGAACAAGCAAGCTCAAGGCGTCGCGCGCAACGAAAGCTGGCCTGCGTTGCCGCTCAAGGAGTGGCAGGACACCTATGCCACCCTGCACATGTGGACGCAAATCGTCGGCAAGGTGCGGCTGGCCCAGGCGCCGATGCTCAACCACTGGTGGCAGGTCCCGCTGTACGTGACCGCGCGCGGGCTCACCACCTCGCCGATTCCGTACGGCGATGTCAGCTTCGAGATCAGCTTCGACTTTCTCGACCACCAGCTGCGGATACAGACCAGCGACGGCGCCGTCCGCACGCTCGCCCTGGCGCCGCGCTCGGTCGCCGATTTCTATCGCGAGTTCATGGCGGCACTGCGGGCGCTCGGCCTGGAGGTGAAAATCTGGACCATGCCCGTGGAAGTGCAGGACCCGATCCCCTTCGACCAGGACCATCAGCATCACAGCTATGTCCCGGAACAGGCGCAGCGATTCTGGCGCGTCCTCAAGCAGGCCGACCGCGTGTTGCAGCAGTTCCGCTGCGGGTTTGTCGGCAAATGCAGCCCGGTACATTTTTTCTGGGGCAGCTTCGACCTGGCGGTCACGCGCTTCTCCGGCCGGCCGGCGCCGCCGCACCCGGGAGGCATTCCCAATATGGCGGATTGGGTCACGCGGCTGGCGTACTCGCATGAAGTGAGCAGTTGCGGCTTCTGGCCCGGCGGCGGTCCGGTGAAGGAGCCGGTCTTTTATGCCTATGCCTATCCGGAGCCGGATGGATTCAAACATTACCCCGTGCGTCCGCAAGCAGCGTATTACAGCAACGACATGCACGAATTTCTTTTGCCGTATGAAGCGGTGCGTCAAGCCGCGAATCCGGACTCCATGCTCCTCGAGTTTGCGCAGAGCACCTATGAAGCGGCCGCCGAGCCGGCAAACTGGGATCGCCGCGCCTTGGAATACGCAACGATGGAATCAAGGAGCCAAAGGAATTGAAATGGAGGTCGAATGCCGCAAGAACGAAATGAAACGGTGCTGCTGCTTCCGCTGAATTCCACCGACCACGTCCTGGGACCGGCGTCGGCCACGGTTACCGTTATCGAATACGGTGACTTCGAATGTCCTTATTGCCGCACCGCGTATCCCGCCGTGAAAATCCTGCTCAAACATTTTCAGGACCGCGTGCGTTTCGCGTTTCGGCATTTTCCCGTGGTCGAGATGCATCCCCACGCCGAACGCGCGGCGGAGTCAGCCGAGACGGCGGGCGCCCAGGGCAGGTTTTGGCCGATGCACGACCTGCTCTTCGAGAATCAGCAGCGTCTGGGCGACGAATACCTGAGACAGTACGCCCTTCAGGCCAGGCTGGATTTGCAAGACTACGACCGGGACATGAACAGCCGCATTCACCTGCCATCCATACGTGAACAGATGAACAGCGGGATGGAGCGTGGAGCGCGGGGAACGCCGACTTTCTTCGTGAATGGCGTCATGGAGGATGTATCGTTCGGAATGGAACCTCTTTATAAGGCGATAGAGGCCAATCTTCAGCCGGCGAACATGAGTTAGTCCGGCCAACGCTCAGATAGGCTCGAACTCACACAATAGCGCCAATTGATGATGGACACACCGCCATGACAGATACCATTGCCGCCGCAGCCCCGTTAACCCTGACCGCGCGCATCGGCCAGTTGTTTCCGACGCTGACGCCGGCTCAGATCGCGCGCGTCGCGGCCCACGGGCAACGGCATCCGATTCAACGGGGCGAGGTGCTCTTCGAAGCGGGCTCTGCGGTCATTCCGTTCTTCGTGGTCGTCGAGGGCCGGATCGAGATTGTCCAGCCCTCCGGCGCCACCGAGACGCTCGTCGCGGTCCATGGACCGGGCCAGTTCAGCGGCGAAATCCAGATGTTGTCGGGTCGCCGCGCCCTCGCCCGGGCGCGCGTCAGCGAGTCGGGCGAAGTGATCGAGCTGGATCGCGAGCGCCTGCTGGCGCTGGTGCAAACCGACAGTGAGTTGAGCGAGATCATCATGCGCGCCTTCATCTTGCGTCGGGTGGAATTGATCGCGCACGGGTTTGGAGACGTCGTGCTCATCGGGTCGAGCCATTGCGCGGGAACGCTGCGCGTCAAGGAGTTTCTGACGCGCAACGCTCATCCGTACACGTATATCGACCTCGACCGTGACGCCGACGTCCAGGGCCTGCTCGATCGCTTTCACATTTCTGCCTCTGATGTGCCCGTGCTGATCTGTCGCGGCGACGTGGTACTGCGGAATCCGACCAATCAGCAGATTGCCGATTGCCTCGGCTTCAATGCCGCGATCAATGAGACGCGGATACGCGATGTGGTCATCGTCGGCGCCGGGCCCGGCGGGCTGGCGGCGGCTGTGTATGCCGCCTCGGAAGGGCTCGACGTCCTGGTGATCGAAACCAACGCGCCGGGAGGACAGGCCGGTTCGAGCTCGAAAATCGAGAACTATCTCGGCTTCCCGACGGGCATCTCGGGCCAGGCGCTCGCCGGCCGCGCGTACACGCAGGCGCAGAAGTTCGGGGCCCAGGTGATCATCGCGAAAAGCGCCAAACAGCTCGCGTGCGACCGCAAGCCGTACACCATCGAGATCGACGATGGTCAGCGGGTGCCGGCGCGCAGTGTCATCATCGCGACCGGCGCCGAGTACCGCAAGCCGCCGCTTGAGAACCTGACGCGGTTCGAAGGAGCGAGCGTGTATTATGGTGCGACGCACATGGAGGCGCAGTTATGCGTCGGTGATGAAGTGATCGTGGTGGGCGGCGGAAATTCCGCCGGCCAGGCCGCCGTCTTCCTCGCGCAGACGGCCAAGCGCGTGCACGTGCTGGTCCGCTCGGGCGGGCTGGCCGAGAGCATGTCGCGCTATCTGGTCCGGCGCATCGAGGAAAACCCCGCGATCGTCTTGCGAACCCAGACGGAAATCACGGCTCTCGAGGGCGATAACCATCTCGAACGCGTGCGCTGGCGCGACAATCAGACTGGAAAAACCGAAACCCACGATATCCGCCACGTCTTCTTCATGACCGGCGGCGTTCCCAACACGCGCTGGCTCGATGGCTGCGTCGTGCGCGACGCCAAGGGATTCATCAAGACCGGACCCGATCTGTCCCAGGACGAACTGACCGCGGCGCATTGGCCGCTCGGACGCCTTCCCCACCTCCTCGAAACGAGTCTGCCGGGCGTGTTCGCGGTCGGCGACGTCCGGGCAGGCAGCATCAAGCGCGTGGCGTCCGCCGTCGGGGAGGGATCGATTACGGTCGCCTTCGTACATCAGGTGTTACACGAATAGAGGAAGACGATGAAACCTAACAAAGCCTGTTCTCACCTCGGTGCCATCAAGACCGTCAAGCACGAAAAACGCCATGAGTGCGAGGAGTGCGTGAAGATCGGCTCGGACTGGGTCCACCTGCGGACCTGCCAGGAATGCGGCGCGACGCTGTGCTGCGACAACTCGCCCAACCGCCACGCCACCCGGCACGCGCAGGTGAGCGGCCATCCCGTGGTCGCCTCGGCGGAACCCGGAGAGCGCTGGCTGTACTGCTACCCGGACAACGTCTTCGCGGAATACTGAAATTGCGCGAAGTTCGCGGGATCAAGGTGTCGGAGTCTGAAAGAGAACGGACTGAAACCGGCGTTAAGCCGGGGCCAGATCACGGTTGCCACGCGCCGACTCGACACGCCACGCCAGCTACTCGTGAATCCGCCCGGCGAGTCCGGCCGCGCTGAACGTGTCTTTGGCGGCGATCAGGTGGCGCGCGGCATCGACCTGACCCCAGGTATTCCACAGCAATACGCCGCGCACGCGCCCGCCCTTGAGATAATATACAACGCCTTGGCGGAACGGCTCCTTCCAGTCTTCGACGATGTCCATGCCGGCGCCGAATTCGCCGACCGCTTCATAACCCAAATCGAACAGGTCGGAATAAAAGTAGGGCAGGTGTTCGTATTTCTCCGAAGCGCCGGCCATGTTGCGTCCGGCCATCGCGCCCATGGTGTTGGCGTTGTCCTCGTGTTCGACGCGCCGGCGCATGCCGAGCGCCGGGCTATAGACGTTGGCGACGTCGCCGGCGGCGAAAATGTCGGGCGCCGCCGCGCGCAGCTGCTCGTCGACCACGATGCCATTGTCGAGCTTGAGGCCGAGCGATTTCGCCAGGCCGACCTCGGGTTCGATGCCGATGCCGGCAACGACCGCGTCCGCGGACAAGGCCTTGCCGCTCTCGGTATTGACGGTGAAACGCGCGCCCGTTTTTTCCAGGGCGCGTACCTTCTCTCCGGCCAGCACGTCGACGCCTTTCCCGCGGAAATAACCGTTGAGGAATTCGGAGAGCTTGGGCGGATAGATGCGCGCGCCGATGCCGCTGTCGGGAAACACCATGGTGACCTTGCAGCCGTTGATGGCCAGCGCGGCGGCGATCTCCGAACCGATGAATCCGCCGCCGATGACGATGAATCCGGATTTGCGGTCGGCCAGCGCGCGCAGACGCTGATAATCGTCGAGCGTGCGGAAATAGATGACGTCGTCAGGCGCAAACGGCAGGCGTCGCGGAGTGCCGCCGGTCGCCAGCAGCAGCTTCTCGTAGCGGTAGGTTTCACCGCGGCTGTCGGCAATGGTTTTTCCGGCGACGTCGCCGTTCACCGCACGCGTATCCAGAAAAAGATCGGCCTTGGCCTGCTCGGTTTTGCGCCAGATGGAGTCGAGCGGTTTGCCGGTCCACAATTTCTTCGACAGCGGCGGGCGGTCGTACGGCGGGTGTTTTTCACCGCTCAGTACCGCGATAGTTCCACTGTGGTCGCGTTCGCGGATGCCGCGAACCGCCGCATCCGCCGTCATGCCACCGCCGACTATCAGGTATTTGTAATTCTTCATTGCCATGCCGGTCGCTCCTCTTCGTTGGCGAGCCAGCGCTTGAAATTCAGCATCCCCGATGAAACAGCGTCGATACCGGAAGCGCTGGCGAGGTTGTTTTTGAGCATCGCGCGTTGGCCATTTCCGCCTTCTGGTATACACGAGCACGGGACGCTACGGCAATAGCACCAAATTTGGAATCAAACGGGCCAGGAAAACGGCCAGCCACGCGCTTAAACCGGTGTCAGATCAAAGTTCCACTAATTACAGTTCTGCGCGAATCTGTTCCATCACCGCTGAGGGGCGCCGAACCAAAAACCGTCGTCCTTGGTCAGAAATTCCTTGACGGGCATGTAATGGGAACCGTCGCAGGAGAAGGTGAGGCCCACCATGCCGTTGATCACGTTGAGGGAGCCGGCACGCAGATAGATGTTCTCATCCGCATCTCGCAATACTTTGAACCGCTCGAACACGGGGCGCACGAGGCGCGGCGGCACGACGGTCTGCTCCGCATACGGCCGGCTCGGATAGGCCAGACAGATCGAAGGATCGATGATTTCGTCGAGCACGTGCACGCGGTAGCGAAACGGATCGTCCGTCAGCCACAGCGTGGCGCGCGAACTGGAAAAATGCAGCTTACCGTGAAACACGCCGCGATCGCAGATCAGCTCGTCCATGATGGCGATCACGTCGTCGAGCCGCTCGTCCATCGCGCTCTTCACCCGCTGCTGCTGAAACAGGGTATTGCGAATCGCGGGGTCGCCTTTGATCTGGCGCCAGCCCGTCGGGGCGGATCCCGCGCGCCGCTCGATCTGAGGAAGGTCGCGCAGATGGAAATCCGCCGCGACGAACCCGAGCATGGTCGAATTGTTCGCCACCGCCTAGACGGCGGTGACACAGGAGCGCCGGTCGGGCGGACTGAGGTACACGTCGGACAGCAAGAATCCCTTATAAGGTATCGCATTCGACAGATAGGGACGGCGCGCGAGATTTTGTCCGTACTTGCCGCGGTCGATCGCGTCCCGGCCGACGTTGGCACTGACCTGCCTGCCGTTCGTGTCGATCGCGTAGATGAGCTGGCAACCGGGCATGTCCGCCAGCGCCGCGCGCAGGATCTCATCCAACCGGTCGCGATCGCGCCATGACATGGCGCATCGTTCGGTCAGCCCGGACATGGGCGACTCCAGGCGCGCCGCCAGCATGGCGCGCTGCGCTTTGATGGTTTCATTCAGCCATGTCATGATTGTTATTTCACCGATGAAAAATTTTCCCCGTGATATTCAAGCAAATATCATGCTAGTCCGTTTTTTCATATCCCCAGGCGGCGGCAGGGAAATATTACAAAATGATTAAACTGCGGAACCACGCGAGGAATGTGCGGGCAACGGAGTAAGACGGAGCAAAAACAAGAAAGTTATCTTGAACGCAAGCGGCCCATTACTTCTCTTATCCCGCACCACACCAGTGCGCTGCGCCTGCCCAGGCACCATTACGGTGAACAATCAACGCGAACGATTCGAAGCGGGTGCCATGATGGCCTTATGGAAATCAGGCAAGCAGGCGTAACGGACCGCGCCAACGGCATGGTGGGGGAAATAACTGCCGTCAGTTCCGCGCCGTCTTGGGGATGGCGAAGGCCAGCACGAAGGTCAACAGCGTCAGCACCGCGGAGATCACGAACACGTAAGGACCCAGAAAGCCGTACAGTACTCCTCCCGCGAGCAGACCGATGATGCTGGCCACGGCGGCCACGCTGCCGGCGATTCCCTGAACCGCCCCCTGCACGTTCCGGTCCGCGGCCTTCGCCAGAACCGAGAGTAATGACGGCCACATAACGCCGTTACCGAGAGCGAGCAGGGCCGTGCCGACGTAGAGTGTCGCGGTATTGGCCGAACTGAAAAACGGGAAGCTGGCGGCCAGCACCAGGCTGCCACCCAGAACCAGGATACGGTCGGACCAGATTTTCGCGGCGCGCTTCAATACC